>DATEML010000210.1:0-29542 GCA_035275585.1 Steroidobacteraceae bacterium
ATTCACGCTGGCGATGTTCGCGTTCGCAGCCGCGACCGACGGGCTGGATGGGTTTCTCGCCAAGCGCTTCGGCTGGACCTCGGAGCTCGGCAAGATTCTCGACCCGCTCGCCGACAAGATCCTGCTGGTCGGCGTATTCATCACGCTGGGGGCCCTCGGGGTCGTTCCGCTGTGGCTCGCGGTCGCCGCGGTGCTGCGTGACGTGGTGATCACGGCGGGCGCGATCATCTACAAGTCGCTCTACGGCTATGGCGAGCTGCAGGGGCGGCCGACGGCCGTCAGCAAACTGAACACGTTGTGCCAGATCATTTACCTGCTGCTGGTCGTCGCCGCCCGCGCGGGCGAATTCGCGCCGCAGATCGCGACTACGGTTCTCGGTGCGCTGGTATTCGTCACGACCGTCGTCAGCGGGTTGGACTACGTCATCACCTACTCCCGCCGGGCAATCGAGGTCAGCCGCCGTCGCCGCGGTCTTGCCTGAATGAACGCGAAGCAGCTGCCGCTTGGAATCCGGCTGCGCGACACGTCCGTCTTCGCCAGCTATTTTCCCGGACGCAACCGTTCCGTCGTCGATGCCCTGCATGCGTTGAGCGCGCGCCGCTCGGGCGCAAACGATGGTCCTACCTGCGTCTGGGTGCACGGCGCGCGCTCCGTCGGCAAGACGCACCTGTTGCAGGCGATGTGCGCGCGCGCTCACGGCGACTCGCAGACCGCCGCATACCTGCCGCTCGCGGAAGTCGCGCAGCTCGGCGGCGAGATCCTGTCCGGCTACGGCCAGTTCTCGCTGGTCTGTCTCGACGATGCTGAAGCAGTCGCCGGCAATGCAGACTGGGAGCGGGCGCTGTTTCGTCTGCATCGCGAGCTGGACGAGCAGGGCGCGCGGCTCGTGCTGGCGGCCACGGCGCCGCCCGCTGCGCTGCCGTTCAAGCTGGCGGATCTGGCATCGCGTCTGAACGGCGGAGTCGTTCTCACGCTGCAGCCGCTCGACGAGCCGGAGCAACTCGCGGCGCTGCAGTTACGTGCTCAGCTGCGCGGCTGCGAGCTGCCGGAAGAGACGGCGCAATTCCTGTTGCGTCGTCTGCCGCGAAACATGGCTGCGCTGTGTGCGTTCCTCGACGAGCTCGACGAGGCATCGCTGATCGCACAGCGACGACTCACGGTGCCGTTCGTCAAGGCCGTCATGAAGAGCGCGTAGCGCGCAGGTACGCGACGAACAGCGCGAACGCCGCGAGCAAGATAAACACGAAGAGCGCCGACCACGCGCGCGTTGCGGGATCGGCGACTGCTTCCATCAACCCCAGGACCAGCGATGGCGCCAGCGCAAGCGTCAGCCACGCGTAGGTGCGTCGGTGCCCGACGTAGAGAAACGGTGCGCCGAGTACAAACGGCAATGCGAGGATCGCGCCTGCAACGATCCGCGCCGTCGACGGCGCGACGACCGCCCACCGCATGATGAGCGCAAATAGCAGCACGGTCGCGCAGACCGCCGCCAGCCGCAGCCGGCGCGCGATCGCAGATTCGTCACCCGATGCCGGAACGTTCAAGGGCGCAGCTTGACGGCGAGCTCGGCAACGCGGCGGCCGAGCAGGACTGCGAGCGTGCGCTCGTCGTCAGTCAGCCGGGTCTGCGTGTCGTCGCCGGCGAAATGACTGGCGCCGTACGGCGACCCGCCACCGCGCGTCGTGGACAGCGCGGCCTCCGTGTAAGGAATTCCGACGATGAACATGCCGTGATGGAGCAGCGGCATCATCATCGACAGCAGCGTCGTTTCCTGGCCGCCGTGAATCGTCTGCGTCGACGTGAAGACGCCGGCCGGCTTGCCGGCGAGCGCACCGCCCACCCACAGCGCGCTCGTGCCGTCGAGGAAAAACTTCAGCGGCGCCGCCATGTTGCCGAACCGGGTCGGGCTGCCCATCACCAGGCCGTCGCACTCGCGCAGATCGTCGTGCGTCGCGTACGGGGGGCCTTCGGCCGGCACGGCAGGCTGCGGAGCTTCGATCACCGTGGCGACTGCGGGAACCGTGCGCAAACGGGCGCGCGCACCGGCGACCGATTCCACTCCACGACAGACCTGTCGAGCGAGCTCGGCCGTGCTGCCTTTGCGCGAATAAAACAGCACCAGAATTTCAGTCACGCCTGCAAAACTCCGCGAAGCTGGACGATGCACAGAGCTCGGCGTTGCTCTTGTGGGAGTAATGCAACGCAACAGCCCTGTGCCGGGCGCGTGCATTGTATTCACGCCAGTCTTGACGGTGTAGGCTTCGATTGCTACGGTCGATTGAAAAATCCACCATGGCCCATCTCGCTCGCATGCCGACAATTCTAGTGGTCGCGGGGCTCGCGCTCGCGGCGTGCGCCGGCGCGCCCGTCCAGGAGATGAGCAACGCCCGCCAGGCCATCCGCGCGGCGCGCGACGCAGGCGCCGAACGGACGGCGCCGCAGAAGCTGAACGAAGCGGAAGCCCTGCTGATTCGCGCCGAGGACAGCCTGGAGCGGCGGGCGTACCGCGAAGCACGGCGCAACGCCATCGCAGCTCGCGACAAAGCCGCCGAAGCTCTCGGCGCGGTACAGCCGGGCAGCAATACAGGCTGATCCTCTTGTCGGCGATCATCGCACGGCGCTGTTTCGTGTCCGGGCGCGTGCAAGGCGTTTTCTTTCGCGCATCGACTCGCGAGCGCGCACAGCAGCTCGGTTGTCGCGGCTACGCTCGCAATCTCGCCGACGGTCGCGTGGAGGTGCTCGCAGTCGGCGAGCCGGCAGCGGTCGACGCTCTCACCGAATGGCTTTGGCGCGGGCCGCCTGCAGCTCACGTGGCGGACGTGCGCTGCGCGGATGTGGTGCTCGCCGAGCTCGGTGAGATGCCGAGCGGATTCGGTACGCGCTGAATCACTGGTAGTGCCAGCGCTTGGCGAGCCGCTCCAGTACGAGGTCGGCGTAATTTCTGCGACCGACGCTGCCGTTGTATCGCGCCAGCGCGCGCGTGTAGTCTCCGCGCTCGCGATCCAGGTAGAACTTCAGGATCGTGCACCCCATGCGCAGGTTCTGCGGGATGCGCACCAGCTCCTGGTTGGTCATGCCGAGCTGGCGCGGCCAGAACGGCATGACCTGCATCAGGCCGACTGCGCCGGCGCTCGAAACGGCCCAGCGGTCGAAGCGGCTCTCGACGTCGATGACCGCCATGACGAGGCCCGGCGGTAACTGCAGGCGGCGGGCTTCGCAGTGTACGGAGTGCAGCAGTTCCTGGCGCTCGCGCGGATCCTTGAGCAGCGGCTTCAGCTTCGGCTCCATCGCGGCGAACCAGACCTGCTCGTCGAACTTGTCCTCGAAACAGGCGCCGGCGGCGAGCGCCTGCTCGAGCAGCTTGCCGAGCTGCGGATCCTGCTGACGGTCCGCGCGCGCGGGTGAACTCACAATCAGCGCGAGGAGTAACAGTGCTGTACCGGGCTTTTTCAAGTAGGGGAACCGGGTCTGTTGTGCCTGCTGCGCGTCGCACAATATCATGGGGCTACCTGCTCCCACGCATACCATGAGCGCCGAGAACTACGACACCGGCGATGTACCGCCCGCGAAGAATCCTGCCCGCGGCGTGTACTGGCTCCCGAACGTGTTCACCACCGGCACGTTGTTCGGCGGCTTCTATGCGATCGTCGCGGCCATCAACGGCGACTTCTCGCGCGCCGGCATCGCCATCTTCGTCGCGATGCTGTTCGACGGGCTCGACGGGCGCGTCGCGCGCTGGACCAACACTCAGAGCGACTTCGGCAAGGAGTACGACAGCCTGTGCGACATGGTCGCGTTCGGCCTTGCGCCGGCGATCGTCGTTTATCAGTGGGGCATCGAGCGCATCGCCGACTACGGCAAGTTCTGGGGGCGCTTCGGTTGGCTCGCGGCTTTCTTCTACGCCGTCGCGGCGGCTCTGCGGCTCGCGCGCTTCAACGCGCGCGCCGCCAGCGCCGACAAGCGTTATTTCGAGGGGCTGCCGAGTCCGTCGGCGGCCGCGGCGGTTGCCAGTTTCGTGTGGCTTGCGAGCGAGTTCGACCTCACCGCAGCCCAGCAGGTCACTGCCGGGCTGCCGTCGCTGGTGCTCGCGTTTGGTATCACGATCTGCATCGGCGCGTTGATGGTGAGCCGCTTCTCGTACTGGAGCGGCAAAGAGCTCAACGTGCGCGGCCGGATTCCATGGGTGTACGCCGCGGTGATTCCGCTGGGCTATGTGATCGTGGCGCTGGCGCCAGCATCGCTGTTCGCGTTGTTCGGCGCGTATGCCGCGTCGGCGCCGCTGCTCTGGGTATGGCGCAAAGTGGTGCGCAAGAAGCGGGTGACGGAGTGATGGACTCGCGTCGCGTGGCTTATCTGAAGGCCCTGGACGTCGACGTGTGGGAGCGGCGAGGGCTCGCGCCATCCGCAGTCCCGGCGCCGGCACAGGCGCCGGTTACCGAACCGCAGCCGGGGTGGGCGGAGCTGGAGCGCGCCGTCAAGAGCTGCACCCTGTGCGCCCTGCACAAGACGCGCACGCAGGCCGTGTTCGGCGTCGGCAACCGCAACGCGCAATGGATGGTGATCGGCGAAGCGCCCGGCGCCGACGAGGACCGGCAGGGCGAGCCTTTCGTCGGCCGCGCCGGGCAGCTGCTGAACTCGATGTTGAAAGCGATCGGCCTGCCGCGCGAGCAGGTGTTCATCGCGAACATCCTCAAGTCGCGGCCGCCGAACAACCGCGATCCCCGGCCGGAGGAAGTGCAGGCCTGCCTGCCGTACCTGTTCCGCCAGATCGAGCTGGTGAACCCGCGGCTCATCCTGTGCGTAGGACGCATAGCCGCGCAAACACTGCTGGAGACCGATACTTCTATCGGTAAACTGCGTGGCCAGCTGCATCGCATCGCCGGAAACCGCCCGATGATCGTCACTTATCATCCTGCCTACCTGCTGCGCAGCCCCGGCGAGAAGCGCAAATCGTGGTCGGACCTCTTGCTCGCGCTGCGCACGTTCGAGTCGCTGCCGGGAGCCGCGACGTGAGCGCCGAGATCGATCGCTCCAGGCTGTTCGAAGGCGTGCGCTTCCGCCCGATGGCGCTGAGCGACGTTGCCGCCGTCGTCGCCGTCGAGCGTGCCTCGTACGTGTTTCCGTGGAGCGAGGGCGTGTTCCGCGACTGCATCCGCGTCGGTTACCTGTGCCGCGTCGTCGAGTTCGCCGGCGAAGTTGCGGGTTACGGAATCATGTCGTACGGCGCCGGCGAGGCGCACATCCTCAACATCTGCATCCGCAGCGATCTGCGCAGCGCCGGGGTCGGACGGCGCCTGATGGATTTCCTGCTCGAGCGCGCGCGTGCCGCGGAGATGCGCGACGTTTTCCTCGAAGTGCGCCCGTCGAACCCCGTCGCGATCCGCCTGTACGAATCGCTCGGCTTCACGCGCGTCGGCGTGCGCAAGGCTTACTACCAGGCGACCGGTGGTCGCGAAGATGCCTGGGTCTACCGGCTTGCGCTCAGTGCGGCCTGAGCCATTCGGTTAGAATTCCGCGCCTGTCGTGCAGCCCCTTGCACGTGTGAGGACCGCCCCCTGTGTCGAGTGTTCCGAGCCCCCTGGCCGATAAGCTGGGCGCTGAGATCCAGCGCCGCCGCACCTTTGCGATCATTTCCCATCCCGACGCCGGCAAGACGACGCTGACCGAAAAGCTGCTGCTGTTCGGCGGCGCGATCCAGCTCGCCGGCACGGTGAAAGGCCGCAAGGCTGCGCGCCACGCAACCTCCGACTGGATGGCCCTCGAGCAGCAGCGCGGTATTTCCGTGACTTCGTCGGTGATGCAGTTCCCCTACGACGGGCGCATGGTCAACCTGCTCGACACGCCCGGCCACGAGGATTTCTCGGAAGACACGTACCGCACGCTGACCGCGGTGGACTCGGCGCTGATGGTGATCGACTGCGCCAAGGGCGTCGAGGAGCGCACCATCAAGCTGATGGAAGTATGCCGGCTGCGCGATACGCCGATCATGACGTTCATCAACAAGCTCGATCGCGAAGGCCGCGAGCCGATGGCGCTGCTGGACGAGATCGAGCGGGTGCTGAAGATCGCATGCGCGCCGGTGACCTGGCCGATCGGCATGGGCCGCGAGCTGAAGGGCATCTATCACCTGTCGGAAGACCGCATCTATATCTACCAGGCGGCAGAGAAGGGCCGCGCCGGGACGCACGCGACCATCGACGGCCTCGCGAGCGCGGCGGCGGAAGAGTTTCTCGGCGACCGGGCGCGCGCATTCCGCGACGAGGTCGAACTGGTGCGCGGCGCGGCGCCGCAGTTCGATATCGCAGCGTACCTGGCCGGCAAGCAGACGCCGGTGTTCTTCGGTTCCGCGATCAACAACTTCGGCGTGACCGAGCTGTTGTCGGCGTTCGTGCGGTATGCGCCCGGGCCGCTGATGCGCGAGACCACGGTGCGCTTCGTCGAGCCCCAGGAGGAAAAGCTCACCGGCTTCGTGTTCAAGATCCAGGCGAACATGGATCCCGGCCATCGCGACCGCATCGCATTCATGCGCATCTGCTCCGGCCGCTACGCGAAAGGGATGCGGCTGTTTCACGTGCGCCTCGGCAAGGAGATGCGGATCAACGACGCCCTGACGTTCCTGGCGGCCGACCGCCAGCACACCGACGAAGCGTTCGCCGGCGACATTCTCGGCCTGCACAATCACGGCACGATCAACATCGGCGACACGTTCACCGAAGGCGAATCGCTGATGTTCACCGGCATCCCGAATTTCGCGCCGGAGATGTTCCGCCGCGTCGTGCTGCGCGATCCGCTGCGCATGAAGGCGCTGCAGAAAGGGCTCGATCAGCTGTGCGAGGAGGGCGCCACGCAGGTGTTCCGTCCGCTGCGCAACAACGATCTGATTCTCGGTGCGGTCGGCCAGCTGCAGTTCGACGTCGTCGCGTTCCGATTGCAGGACGAGTACACCGTGCAAGCCACATTCGACAACGTCAATGTGTTCACCGCGCGCTGGGTCTATGGCAAGGACGCGAAGAAGCTCGAAGAGTTTCGCGTCAAGGCTTACGAGAACCTCGCGCTCGATCATTCGGGTGCGCTCGTCTACCTCGCGCCGACGCGCGTCAATCTGCAGCTCACGCTCGAGCGTTGGCCGGACATCGAGTTCCGCGAGACGCGCGAGCACCTGGCCGCCGCGGCCTGAAGCAGGGGCTTATGAAGTCGCCGTTCTTCGCAAAGAAAGTGTTTTCCTGGGCGCTGTACGATTGGGCGAACTCGGCGTTCGCGACCACGGTGATGGTGGCGTTCTTCCCGGTGTTCTTCAAACAGACGCTCGCGGCTGGCGTGGCGCCGATCGAGAGCACGACATGGCTCGCCAACGCCAACGGCACTTCGAGCCTGATCCTGGCGCTGACCGCACCGTGGCTCGGCGCGCTCGCCGACAAGGGCAGTGCGCACATCCGCATGCTCGCGATCTTCACTGCGATCGGCGTCGTGCCGACCGGGTTGCTGGCGTTCGTGAATACCTCGGACATCGGCACCGGCCTGACACTGTTCGTGATCGCGTCGATCGGGTTCTGGGGCGGGCTGATCTTCTACGACTCGATGCTGGTGCGCGTGGCGCCGCCCGGGCGCGTCGATTCGGTATCGGGTTTCGGCTACTCGCTCGGCTATCTCGGCGGCGGGCTGCTGCTCGTCGTCAATGTGATGATGTATCAGAAGCCCGAGTGGTTCGGGCTCGCCGGCGCGGAACAGGCGATTCGCGCTTCCTTCGTCACGGTCGCGGTGTGGTGGTTCGTGTTCGCGATTCCGTTGCTGCGTCAGCGCGGCGCGCTGGCCACGGGGCCGTCGATCGGCCTGGCCCGCGCAGCGCGCGAAGGCTTCGCCGAGCTGCTGCGCACGTTCCGCGAGGTGCGCAAGTTCCGTCCGGTGATCCTGTTCCTGCTGGCGTACTGGATGTACATCGACGGCGTCAACACGATCATGAAGATGGCCGTCGACTACGGGCTGGCGCTCGGGTTTCCGGCGAGCAGCCTGATCACCGCGATCCTGATGATCCAGTTCATCGGGTTCCCGATGACACTGCTGTTCGGCTGGCTCGGCGATCGCATCAGTCCGATGGTGGGCATCTTCGTGGCGATCGCTGTCTACAGCGCAGTGACCTTCTACGCTGTGCTGATGACCACCGTCACCGAGTTCTACGTCATGTCGGCGGCGATCGGCTGCGTGCAGGGCGCGATCCAGGCGATGAGCCGCTCCTACTACAGCCGCCTGATCCCGGCGGACCGCGCCAGCGAGTTCTTCGGCTTCTACAACATGATGGGCAAGTTTGCCTCGGTGCTCGGCCCGTTCCTGATGGCCGCGACGGCGGCGCTCACCGGCAACTCGCGCCTCGCGATCCTGTCGGTCGCGATCCTGTTCGTCGGCGGCGCGATCATGCTCACTGTCGCGACGCACAGCAGTCGCGCCGCGCCGCGCGTGGCACAGGAACCTGCTTAGCGGCGCGGACGTTGCCTCTACTGCCCGCCAGTGGAGGCAGCGATGCCGAACCAGACGCCGAAGCCCCCAGCGCCCACACTGCCCGACGTCCGCAAGGGCCAGGGCGAAATGCGGATTCCCGAGTCAGTCTTTCGCGAACGCTTGCGCGAGCGCTTCTACGATCCCGCGTTCGAGCGCGCGAGCGCCGAGGTCGACAAAGTGATCGACATCGCGTGGCGCGTTTACAGCGAGTCTCACAAGAGCCCGCGTACGCGCGCGGCAGGGGAAGGGTTTGCCGATCCTGAGATGCAGCTGTCGGTGCAATGGCTCGCGACACGCGATGCCATCGCAGCAGCGCAGCGGCAGCACGACGACCCGAGCGCGAAGTCACGCGTGCTGCTGATCTGCGCGTCGGCGCGCAACGACCTGACCTGTCCCGGCGAGATGTCGAAGACGTATCGGCTGTGTTCCACCGCCCGCGGCGTGCTCTCGAGCGGCGGCGACTTCACCGTGGATTTTCTCGACCTGAGCCGGCTCACGGCCGAATACGGTCGCGTCATCTATCCGTGCAAAGCCTGCGTCTCGACAGCAATGCCGCTGTGCCACTGGCCGTGCTCGTGCTATCCGAATCACGGGCTGGGCCAGGTGCAGGACTGGATGGGCGACATCTATCCGCTCTGGGTTGCGGCGCACGCTGTCATGATCGTCACGCCGGTGTACTGGTACCAGGCGCCGAGCCCGCTGAAACTGATGATCGACCGGCTGGTGTGCGCCGACGGCGGCAATCCGGATCCAACGTCGACGGCGGGCAAGGATCCGAAGAAGGCGAAGGAGCTGGAGCTGCGCGGCTGGTCGTATCCGCGGCATCTCGCCGGCCGCGCGTACTCCGTGATCGTGCACGGCGATGCTGAAGGCGCGGAGACGTTGCGACGCTCCCTCAGCGACTGGCTCTCGGATCTGCAGCTCGTCTCCGCCGGGCACGCGGCGAACATCGGGCGCTACGTCGGCTACTACGAGCCGTACGCAACCAGCCACCACGCGCTTGACGAGGACACAGCGATCCACGAAGAAGTGCGCAACGCGGCACGTGCATTGATGGGCAAGGTGCGCGAGCTGCGCGGCGGCGAGCGTTTCGACGAAGCGGCGCTGGAAGACCCACGTCCGAAGTAGGTTGGGCTTCAGCCCAACATCGTTGTCGGGCTAAAGCCCGACCTACCAGCGTGCGGGGTCTACTCGATAGTAGCGGCGCAGCTGCTCGTAGAGTCCAGCGTGCTGCAGCTCGAACTCGCGCGGCCTCTCGAAGAACGCCTCGGTGACGACCGCGAAGAACTCCGCGGGCTCACTCGCCGCATACGGATCCAGAAACGTCGGTTGCCCGGCCACCAGCGTGGCGCGCAGCCGGTCGTACTCTTGCCAGAACACCGTCGACCACTCGCGATACGCGCGCACGCTGCCGAGGCCCGGTGCGCCGTCCATGGTTTCGTCTTCCATGTCGAGGTAGTGCGCGAACTCGTGCAGCACGACGTTGTGGCCGGTCGCGAGGCCGTCCTCGATGTCCTGCCACGAGACGATGATCCGCCGCGAGTCCCACGCCTGGCCGGACAGCACGCGGTGGCCTTCCGTGACTACGCCATGGCCGTCGCGATGCGTGTGCGGCACGATGAACGGCGTCGGATAGACCAGGATCGAGAACAGGTCGTCGTAGAAATGCGAGCGCGGCACGTCGGGCCGGTTGACCACGAGCAGGCACGCGTACGCGGCGATCACGACGCGCATCTCTTCCGTGACCGTCAGCCCGTTGCAGCCGACGAAGCTTTTTTCCCCCACGAAGATCCGGACGAGCGCGTGCAGGCGTGCGCGCAGCTCGGGCGGAACGCGCGCGTAGATCGAGGTGCGGGTGCGCAACCAGTCCTGCCAGTGCGGCGGAAACGGCTGGCGTGCAAGGGCCGAGCGCCGGCGACGGCGCCACCAGGCCTGGCCGGCGACGAACCACACGGCGATGCCCAGGGCGATCGCGACGAGAAAGACGAGTGGCAGCACGCGAGAGATCTTTGTTGGCCAGCCAGTCGTTGCAATGCGGGCGCGGCGTCAGACTTTCAACTGGTTGACCAGGAATTTCAGCCGGCTCAGCTCGGAGCGCCCCAGCTGCGGGCCCCAGGAGCGCGGACCGTAGCGCAGGGCGATATACAGGTTGCGCGCCTCGACGAGCAGCGGCGCGAGGTCGGGCCGCGCCCGCAACACGCGGGCCACGTAATCGCTCGGGCCTTCATGTGCCGCGCGCGGCAGCCCGCGTCGCGCGAGCTTGCGGCAAAGATGCTCGTAGATCTGCGCGAGCGGATCCCTGGCGCGCGGCCGGAAGCGCCAGCCGAGGTAACCGCTCATGGCGGCGAAGAACACAATGAGCGTCAGCGCGAGCCCGATGCCGAGCTGCTCCCAGCCGGCGTCGCCGATGTTGAGACGTTCGAGCAGCCAGCGCTGCTGCGCTTCGCCGAAGGCCACGACCTGATTGTTCCAGAACGTGTTCGCCGCATCCCACGCGAGGCGCACCTGGCTGAGCAGTGCGTTCTGCCGCAGGAAGCTGCCGGGTAGCGACTCGCCGCCCTCGGCGAGCGCGGCATCGATGCCGCGCTCGATGCGATCGGGCGCGACGGCCGCAGTGGGATCGACGCGCACCCAGCCACGTCCCTCGATCCACACCTCCGACCAGGCATGCGCGTCCGACTGGCGGATCACCAGATAGCCGCTCATCGGGTTGTAGTCGCCGCCCTGATAGCCGGTGACGACGCGCGCCGGGAGGCCGGCGGCGCGAGCCAGCATCGTGAACGCGGACGCGAAGTGCTCGCAGAAGCCGCGGCGGGTGTTGAACAGAAAATCGTCGACGGAATCGAGCTGCAGGCGCGGCGGCTCGAGCGTGTAGAAGTATTCCTCGTCGCGAAACTTGGCGAGCACGGCGGCGATGAATGCCTCGTCGCTCCCGGCGCGTGCGCGCAGCTCGCGGGCGAGCGCGACTGAACGCGGGTTGCGGCCGCCGGGCAGCAGCAGGTCGGCCTTGCGCATGGCCCACGGCAAATCGCCGGCAACCGTGTACGTCGTCGCGGACTGCAGGTGGAATGAGGTCAGCGTGGAGATCGCGTCGGAGCGCGTCCACAGCTGCAAGTCGGCGGCGCGCGTGGCGCGCCGTCCGGGCCAGTCGGTCGCGACGTCGAGTGCGAAGATCCAGCGCTGCTGGTGCGGCTCCAGCATCAGGTCGTATTCGTAGGTCGGCCCGCTGGTCGTGATGTGTTGCGGGATGAACGCCATGCGTGGCTGGCGCCAGGTGCGGCCGTCGAAGTCGTGCAGCACGGGCCCGCGCCAGTAGCGCTGCGCCGGCGGCGGCATCGCACCGTCGAACTTCGCACGAAACGCCAGCGCGCCGGAGATGCTGAGCTCGGAAACGTCGCCGGGCGACATTTCGTCCGACAACCCGGTCGTCGCCGCGCCGCGCGCGGGCACTGCCCAGAACTGTCCCGGCAGTCGCGGGAACAGCAGGAACAGCAGGATTGCGAGAGGCAGCGCCTGCACGAACATCCTGCCGGTGATCGCGATCGCCTCGCGCACCGGCATCGCCGTCGCCGTCTGGTGGATCCGCATCAGCGTGATAGTCAGCAGCCACGCAGTAATGAGCATGTACGGCAGCCGCAGCAGGCTCTGGTCGTAGAGAAACGCCGCGAAGAGCGCGAAGTACGAAAGGAAGACCACCACGGTGAGATCGCGCACCGTGCGGGTTTCCAGCAGCTTCATGCCTGCCATCACGATCAGCAGGGCAGTGCCCGCATCGATGCCATTCAGCGTCCGGTAGTCGAGCAGCACGGCGAGCAGCGCGACGAACGCGAGCACGCTGCGCAACCACTTTGTCAGCAGCGGCCAGCGCTTCACCTCCGTAGCGATTCGCAGCGCAGCGGCGCCGGCGGCGAGCAGCAGAATCCAGGCCCGGATATGCGGAACGTGCGGCAGCACCGAGAGCACCAGGCCGCCGGTGACCCAGACCAGCCGGTGCACCATCGGTGGCCATTGGGTGGTCCCGGCCCAAAACCTGCGCGCGATCGTGCCGGCTTGCTCAACCATGCGCGGCTCGCTCGTCGAACAGCGCCAGCGCGGTCAGGCAGCGCTGCCGATGACCTGGGCCGACGTTAGGCGCAATCTCAACTCCGGGCAGCCGCAGTCCGAACGCGCGGCCGGCTTCGTATGCGTCTTCCACCCAGCGACACAGCTGCGACAACCGCGCCTCGGTACCGAGCCCCGTCAGCGACTCCCAGTCGAAGAAGTGCGACGTCACCGCCGTACCGGCATAGACCTTCACGTGTAGTCCCTGCTCGCGCGCATAAGCCTTCCAGGCGATGCGCCGCGGCGGATCTCCGGGGTGAAACGCGCGCAGACCGGCGAAATCCTCGTCGCCGCGCGTCATGTCCTGCGCGCCGCCCGTGTCGGTCTCCTGCGGCGGCGGCGGCACGCCGCGCGCAGTCGGCTTCGGGTATACGACGCAGCGAATCTCCATGTTGAGATAGACCCACGCCCGGAACAGGCCGAATGGATGCCGCGTGCTGACCTCGAAGGAGTCGAGTGCGAGCAAGCCGCGTTGCGGAGCCGGCATTTCCAGGTTCAGCACGACGCGCCCGCCGGACTCGACACGCACCGGCCGTGCGTCGCCGTGCTCGTTGGCGACGACGAGCTCGTGCCGCGCGAGTTTCGCGCCGTTCTCGAGCGCGATGCCGAAGCGCGCAATCTGACCGGCGAATACCGGCTCGCTCGAAGCCGAGCGGATCTGCACACCGGCGAGATTGCGATGGCAGTAGTGCATCGCCGTCAGTGCGAGTGCGCCGAGCATGAACGTGAGGCCGAGCGCGAGGTTGTTGGCGTAGTTCATCGCGCCGAGGAACATCGCGAACAGCATCAGCGTGAACGCGAGGCCGAGCCCGCTCGGCACGATATAGATGCGTCGCGGCGACAGGATCAGCGGATCGGGATCGATGCCGTGCCGCTTGCGCGCCCACTTGCGGGTCCGGCGGCGCAGGGCGGCGAGGAGGCGCGAGAGCATGATGCTGTCAGAGCCCTGTCATGGAGCCATCAGGGAACGGCCACGGCCCTCAGCACCAGCTCGCCGATCTCGTGCGGCCTCGCATCCTCGTTGCGCGGCTTCAGGCGATGGCCGACGACGGCGCCGAGCACGGCCTGCACGTCCTCGGGCGTCACGCCGGGATGCGAATGAATCAGCGCCCACGCCTGCGCGGCACGCACCAGCGCTATCGATGCGCGCGGCGACAGGCCCGATTCGAACTGCGGGGTCTCGCGCGTGTAGCGCACGATCGCCTGCACGTAGTCGAGCAACGCATCGGAGGCGTGGACCCGCGGCACCATCATCTGCATCAGCAGCAGCTGCTGCGGCGACAAGGTCGGCGCCAGCGTCGCGAGCAGGTCGCGGCGGTCCTGGCCGAGCAGCAGCTGGCGCTCGAGCGTCGCATCCGGATAGCCGAGCTGGATGCGCATCAGGAAGCGGTCGAGCTGCGACTCCGGCAGCGGATACGTGCCGATCTGGTAGACCGGGTTCTGCGTGCCGATGACGAAGAACGGGTTCGTGAGCGGATACGTCTGGCCGTCGGCCGTCACCTGGTGCTCTTCCATCGCTTCCAGCAGCGCGCTCTGCGCTTTCGGTGTCGCGCGATTGATCTCGTCCGCGAGCACGAGCTGCGCGAACACCGGACCCTTGTGGAACTGGAAGGTGCTGGTGTCGCGCTCGAACACCGACACGCCGATGATGTCCGCCGGCAGCAGATCGCTCGTGAACTGGATGCGCTGGTACGACAGGCCGAGCGATTCGGCGAGCGCGTGCGCCAGGGTGGTCTTGCCGACGCCCGGGATGTCTTCGATGAGCAGGTGACCGCGCGCGAGCATGCAGGCGATGCTCAGCCGCAGCTGCTGTTCCTTGCCGAGGATGATGCGGTTGAGCTGCGCGATCGTCGCGGTGACCAGCTCGATCGGGTCGGCCTGCGTGATCAGCGTGGGGATCGCGGAGTCCATGTTGAACTCGGAGCTCACGCGCGGCGCTGCGTGACGAGGGCGCTCACGGCCTGCTCCTGCTGCTCGACCTGTGCGATCAATCCTCGCTTCTCCGCGATCCGCGCATGCACCTCGGCGACAATTTCCGCCGGCGCGCCTTCGATGAACTTGCGGTTGCTCAACTTCGCTTCCTCTTTGCCGAGATCGGCAGTCGCCTTGGCCTTGCGTTTCTCCAAACGTGCCAGCTCGGCCGCGGGGTCATCGATCAGCCCGGCGAGCGGCGAGGAGATCGTTCGCTGCTCGATGCTGGCGCTGGCCGACGGCGGTAGCTGCGCACTCGCCGCGACGACCCTCAGCTCCGCGATCCGGCCGACCGCCTTGATCACTGCCAGGCTGGCGGTCAGAGAGTGCTGATCGTCCTCGTGCGGCGACTGGTAGTGGATCACAATTTCGCGACTTTGCGGCACATCGAGCTGTCCGCGAATCTGCCGCGCGCCGAGGATCGCGGCCTTGATCGCCGCGATGGCACGCTCGGCAGCCGGGTCTTGCGGAAACTCCGCAGCAGCCGGATAGGGCTGAAGCATGATTGTAGGACCGGTCCGGCCGGCGAGCGGCGCGACCGGTTGCCAGATCTCCTCGGTGATGAACGGCATCATCGGGTGCAACAGCCGCAAACAGGCTTCGAGCACCTGCACGAGCGTCTGGCGCGTGCCGCGCTTCTGCGCTTCGCTCGCCTCGGCCGATTGCAGCGCGGGCTTCGAGAGCTCCAGATACCAATCGCAGTACTCGTACCACGCGAACTCGTACAGCGCCTGCGCGGCGAGGTCGAAGCGATATTGTTCCAGCTGTGTGCGGACCTCGGCGATCGTCGCGCCGAGCCGCGAGCGGATCCAGCGGTCGGCCGGCGAGTGTTCGACTTTCGCGCCGGTCTGCCCGCAATCCTGCCCCTCCGTGTTCATCAGCACGTAGCGCGCGGCGTTCCACAACTTGTTGCAGAAGTTCTTGTAGCCGTCGATGCGTCCCAGGTCGAAGCGAATATCGCGACCCATTGTCGCGAGCGCGCAGAGCGTGAAGCGCAGAGCGTCGGCGCCGTGCGCCGGGATGCCGTTCGGGAACTGCTTGCGCGTGTTCTTTTCGATGCGCTGCTGCAAGTGCGGCTGCATCAGCCCGCTGGTGCGCTTGGCGACGAGCGCTTCCAGGTCGATGCCGTCGATGAGGTCGATCGGATCGATGATGTTGCCCTTCGATTTCGACATCTTGTCGCCGTGCTCGTCGCGGATCAGCCCGGTGATGTAGACGTCGCGGAACGGCACGTCGCCTGCGAACTTCAGACCCATCATCATCATGCGCGCGACCCAGAAGAAGATGATGTCGAAGCCGGTGACCATAACGCTGGTCGGGTAGAACGTCTTGAGCGCCGGCGTCTGCTCCGGCCAGTCGAGCGTCGAGAACGGCCACAGCGCAGCCGAGAACCAGGTGTCGAGCACGTCTTCATCGCGCTTCAGCCTGGCGTCGCGGCCGAGTTTGCTGCGTGCCTGTGCCTCGGCTTCGGCTTGCGAGCGCGCGACATAGATGTTGCCGCTCTCGTCGTACCACGCCGGGATCTGGTGACCCCACCACAGCTGCCGGCTGACGCACCAGTCCTGGATCTTGTGCATCCACTGGAAGTATTCCTTCGACCAGCTCTCGGGCACGAAGCGCGTGCGGCCGTCTTCAACGGCTTTGATGGCCGGCTCTGCGAGCGGCGCGATCCGCACGTACCACTGGTCGGTCAGCCACGGCTCGAGGATCGCGCCGCTGCGGTCGCCGCGCGGCACGGGCAGCGTGTGTGGCTCGACTTTCTCCAGCAGGCCGAGCGCCTCGAAGTCGGCAACCACCGTATTGCGCGCGGTCTTGCGATCGAGGCCGCGGTACTTCGGCGGCACCTCGTCGTTGAGCACGGCGTTTTCGTCCAGGATGTTGATGAGCGGCAGGGCGTGCCGCTTGCCGACCTCGTAGTCGTTGAAGTCGTGGCCGGGAGTGATCTTCACGCAGCCCGAGCCGAACGCGGGGTCGGCGTATTCGTCGCCGATGATCGGAATCAGCCGATCGGCGAGCGGCAAACGGATCTGCTTGCCGATCAGATGCCGGTAGCGCTCGTCGGCGGGATTCACCGCCACTGCCGTGTCGCCGAGCATCGTCTCGGGACGCGTCGTCGCGACGACGAGGTAGCCGCTGCCGTCCGCGAGCGGATAGCGCAGGTGCCACAGGTGGCCCTGTTCCGGTTCGGACAGTACTTCGAGATCCGACAGCGCCGTGTGCAGCACGGGATCCCAGTTGACCAGCCGCTTGCCGCGATAGATGAGGCCGTCTTCGTGCAGGCGCACGAATACGTCCGTCACGACACGCGACAGTCCTTCGTCCATCGTGAAGCGATCGCGGGACCAGTCGACCGAATTGCCGAGACGCCGCTCCTGTCGCAGGATCGTGCCGCCGGACTGCTCCTTCCATTGCCACACGCGCTCGACGAACGCCGCGCGGCCGAGATCGCGACGGTGTTTGCCTTCGGCATTGAGCTGTCGCTCCACGACCATCTGCGTCGCGATGCCGGCGTGATCGGTGCCGGGCTGCCACAGGGTGTTGTAGCCGTCCATGCGGTGCTGGCGCGTCAGCGTGTCCATCAACGTGTGCTGGAACGCGTGCCCCATGTGCAGCGTGCCGGTGACGTTCGGCGGCGGGATCACGATGGAGTAGGGCCGGCCGCGGCCGGACGGCGCGAACCAGCCATTCGCCTCCCATCGCTGGTAGAGACGTTGCTCGATTTCCCGGGGGTCGTAAGTCTTTTCCATGGTCTGCAGGTATGCTCGGCGCTCGCCGCAATTCTAACCGTTTAACTATCACATGAACCCGAGCCGTTTCAGCTATTTCCTGCGCGTGCGCTACGGTGAGTGCGACGCACAGAAGGTCGTTTTCAATTCTCGCTACGCCGAGTACGTGGACCTGGCCGCGGCGGAATTCCTGCGCGTGCTCGGCTTCGAGCAGGAGATCCAGACCGCGGAGCTCGACTACCAGCTGGTCAAGCAGACGACCGAATGGAGGGCCCCGGCGCGCTTCGACCAGGTGCTGGAGATCTCGGTGAGCACGAAGCAACTCGGCACGACCTCGTTCACGCTGACGACGGAGTTCCGCATCGCCGGCGAGGAGGCGCTGATCGCGACGAGCGAGACGGTCTACGTGCACGTCGATACGCACACGCTGACGAAAGCGCCGTTGCCGGCACGCCTGCGCGAGGCCCTGGACCGCGGCGCCGCCGGCAAGTCCGTGGATCACGCGGCGTATGTGTCACACGTTGTGTGACTCGAGCGTGCAGCCGCGCTCGCGATATTGCTTGTAGCGCTCGCGCGCAGTGCGCTTGCGCTCGGGGTCGACGTCGACGATCTCCGCGACCCTTTCGTAGTGCTCCAGCTCGGCGGGCATCGCCTCCGTGAGATTGACGACCAGCTGCCGGTGCGAGGGCGGCGCCGCGGCTTCGCCGAGCAGCACCATGACGCGCGCGTGCGACGCCGGACCGCCGGAGAAAATCTCGTGCGGCAGGAAGCTGCGATCGTTGTACGTCCAGAGCAGCTCGTCGAGCCGCTGCGCGTCGGCGTGGCCTGCTGTCTGCAGGTAGACGCGCGAGCCTTGCTCGGCCGCCTGCTCGGCGAGCCGGCACGCCCAGCGCAGGCGCGCGTCCGGCGCGTCTTCCGAGAGCACGTAGAAGTCGACGCGCACGACCCTACTTGTTCAGAAGATAGTCGACCAGCAGCGGCACGGGCCGGCCCGTGCTGCCTTTCTGCGCGCCGCCCTGGTAGGCCGTGCCGGCGACGTCGAGGTGCGCCCACTTCAGTCCGTCGGTGAATTTCGACAGGAAGCAGGCCGCCGTGATGGCGCCGCCCTCGCGCCCGGCGACGTTGGCGAAGTCCGCGAAGTTGCTCTTGAGCTGCTCGGTGTATTCCTCGCTCATCGGCATGTGCCAGGCGCGATCGTCCGCGCGGCGGCCGGCCTCCTCGAGCGCCGTGGCCAGCTCGTCATCGTTGCTGAACAGGCCGGAGAAGTGATTGCCGAGGGCGACGACGCACGCGCCGGTCAGCGTCGCGATGTCGATGACGACTTCCGGCTTGAAGCGGCGCGCATAGGTGATGGCGTCGCAGAGGATCAGCCGGCCTTCGGCATCGGTATTCAACACTTCGATCGTCTGACCGGACATGCTCTTCACGATGTCGCCGGGCTTGGTGGCGCGGCCGCTCGGCATGTTCTCGCAGGCCGGCACGACGCCGACGAGGTTGATCGGCAGCTCGAGCGTTGCGACCGCCTTGAAGGTGCCGAGCACGCTGGCGGCGCCGCTCATGTCGAACTTCATCTCGTCCATGGCCGGCGGCGGCTTCAGCGAAATGCCGCCCGTGTCGAAGGTCACGCCCTTGCCGATCAAAGCCGTCGGCGCCTCGCCGCGCGGGCCGTTGTGGTATTCGAGGACGATCAGGTAGGCGGGCTCCTCCGTGCCGCCGGTGACCGACAGGAACGAGCCCATTTGCAGCCTGCGGCATTCGGTCTCGTTCAGCACGCGTACGCGAATCTTGCGATGCTCGCGCGCCAGCGTGCGCGCCGCCTTCGCCAGGTAGCCGGGCGTGCAGAAGTTGGCCGGCTCGTTGGCCAGGTCGCGCATCAGGCTCATGCCGGCGAAAAGGCCCTGGCCGTGCTCGATGGCGCGCTCGCCGTTGCCACGCTCGCCGCGTCCGGCGACCGCGATGCCGAACTTGGTCAGCGACGGCTTCTGCCGCTTGCTCGTCGTCTTGTGGTCGGCGATGCGGTACTGCGAGTTCGCTGCAACCTCGACCGCGACGCGCGTCATCGCGTACGTGTCGGTGTCGCCGACGCCGTCCAGGCCGAGATAGCTGACGGCGTCCTTCGCACCGGTCCGCGCTACGACGCCCAGCGCGCTCGCCAGCGCCTTGCGGTACTGCTTGCGCTTGAAGGAGCTGCGTCCGCCCAGGCCGACGACCACGACACGTTCGACTGGCGCGCCGGTCAGGTCGGCGAGCAGCACGATGTCTCCCGTCTTGCCGCGAAGATCGCCTCGCTTGACGAGCCTGGCGATGCGTCCGCCGATGCGCTTGTCGAGGTCGGCGGCTGCGGCCGACAAATCGCCCTTGTCGTAGACGCCGACGATGGCGCAATCGGTGCGCTGTTTCGCGGGACCCGTGAAGCTCAAGAAAAATTCCATGAACCTTCCTCGTAAAAGTGCCGTAGTCTACCGCAATAGATGCGCACGCTGGACCGCTACATCTTTCGCGAAGTCGCCACGACCTGCCTCGCGGTGACGGTCGTGCTGCTGGTGATCCTGCTGTCCAATCAGCTCGCGCGCGTGTTGTCGCAGGCGGCCGCCAACGACTTTCCGCGCGACGTCGTCTTCATGCTCATCGCGTTGACCTCCGCCGGTTACCTCACCGTCGTGATCCCGGTGGGTTTCTTCCTCGCCATCATGCTGGGGCTGGGGCGCCTGTACCACGAAAGCGAGATGGCTGCGATCCAGTCGTGCGGCGTCGGACCGGTGGGCCTGTTCCGGCCGATCGCCGTGCTCGGCGTGGCAATCGTGGCGCTGCTCGTCTGGCTGTCGTTCTGGGCAATTCCGCAAGCCGCGGCGCGGGCGCAGGAGATCCGTGTCGAAGCGCTGCGCGAGGCGCAGTTCGGCGCCCTCGAGCCGGGCCGGTTCCGCACGTTCAGCGGAGGCAACATCGTTTTCTACGCGGAGCGCGTCGACGACAACCGCGTCCTGCACAACGTCAACGTCTTCGTCGATCGCACCGAGGAGCCGGGCAAGGAAGGCAACATGGAGATCTGGGTGGCGACCCGCGCCGAGCAGCGCGGCGCCGGCCAGGCAGATCAGACTTTCATCCTGTACGACGGGCGGCGTTACGAAGGCGTGCCGGGCAGCGCTGAGTTTCGCGTCATCCAGTTCGCCGAGGGCGGCATCCCGATCCGGCTCGGCGACTTGACCAATGCCAAGAGCAAGGCGGAGCTGAAGTCGACGCGCGAGCTGCTGCGGTCCTCGAACCCTTCCGATGTCGCCGAGCTGCAGGCGCGCATTTCCAGCCCGATTCTGGCGCTGGTGCTGATGGTGCTGGCCGTGCCGCTGGCGCGCCTGCGCCCACGCCAGGGGCGGTTCGCGCGCATCGGCATCGCGATTCTTGCGTACTTCGTGTACTCGCTGGTGCTCGATGCGGCGCGCACCTGGGTCGAAGCCGGCGTAGTTCCCCAGTTCGTAGGAATCTGGTGGGTGCATGCCATCGCGCTATGCGTCGGCGTTTGGCTGCTCGTGCGCGACAGTCCGCCTGGGCGGCCGCGTGCCGTGGCGGTGCCGGCATGACATCCATTCTCAGCCGCTACGTCATCCGCGCCGTACTCGGCACGACGCTGTTGGTGATGCTGGTGCTGCTGGTGCTCAGCGGCCTGTATCTGTTCATCACTCAGCAGGACGAAATCGGCATCGGCACCTACACGCTCGAAGACGCGTTGCTGTTCGTCGGCTTGAATCTGCCGAAGTACGCGTTCGACATGCTGCCGATCGCGGCGCTGATCGGCGCATTGCTGGCGCTCGGCAACCTGGCGCGCTCGATGGAGCTGGTCGTGGTCCGTGCCGCGGGTGTGTCGGTAGCGCGCATCGCGATGTGGGTCGCCGGTGCGGGCGTCATTCTGATGATCCTGACCGGCGTGCTCGGCGAGCTGGTGGCACCGCCGATGGAGCAGTACGGCCGCCGCATGAAGACCTTCGAGAAGTACCACGACTACAGCCTGGCGGGTAACCGCAGCGCGTGGGCGAAGGACGGCGAGACGATCGTTTCGGTCGGTCAGCAGTCCGGCGACAATCGCTACGGCGGCGTGTACGTGTTTCACTTCGATCCGCAGCATCGGCTGCGTGGCGTCGGCCGCGCCAGCAGCGCCAGCATCGGCGCGGACAACGTCTGGCGCCTGGAGAACTATCGCGAATCGCGCTTCGAGGAAAACCGGGTCGTGGCGCACGGGCCGGCGACGACGCAGATGCGCAGCCGCCTGTCGCCGGAGTTCCTCGGCCTGGCCGTGCTCGATCCGGACTCGCTGCCCGGGCTCGGCCTGCTCAGCTATATCCGTCATTTGCAGCAGAACGGCCTCGATGCGCGCTCGTACGAGACGGCGTTCTGGGCGCGTATCGCTCGCACGGTCGCGGTCGCCATCATCGTCGTGCTCGCCGTGCCGTTCGCGTTCGGGCCGATGCGCTCGACCGGCACCGGCGCACGCACCGTCGTCGGCATCATGATCGGCGTCGTGTTCTTCCTGCTCGCCAAGATGCTGGAGAGCGGCGGTGCGGTGTTCGAGCTGCCGCCGATCGTGATTGCGTGGGTGCCGACGGCGCTGCTCTTGCTGATAACCGCCATTGCCGTCAAGCGCGTGCGATGACCGGCGCGGGAGTCCTGCGGCGCTTCGGCGCGATGCTCTACGACACGTTGCTGCTGGCGCTGGCGGTGTTGCCGATCACGACCGCGATCTTTCTCCTGTTCACGCACGAGGCGATTACGCCCGGCGGCTCGGGCGTCGTGGAGCGTATCTACCAGGCCGCACTGGTGCTCGTGATCGTGCTGTTCTTCGGCGTGTTCTGGACGTGGAGCGGACAGACAGTGGGAATGCTCGCGTGGCGCCTGCGAGTGGAGCGCAACGACGGCTCGTTACTCACGTGGCGTGACGCGCTGCTGCGCCTGGGCGGCGCCTGTGTGTCGCTGGCGGCGCTCGGCCTCGGCTACTTCTGGATCTGGATCGATCGCGACCGACTCGCGTGGCACGACCGCTGGAGCGGCACGCGGGTCGTGGTGGTGCCGAAGAGGAAGTGACGAAGTGACGAAGTGACGTCACCCTCGTCACTTCGTCACTTGCTTCCTACCAGTTGGTCCACCGGCTTGAAGATGCTCTCGTACTTGTAGTCGGGGATTTCGTAGACCCAGCCGGCGACTTTCGCGGCGGCCTTCTTTGCGTCCTCGGCGACGTTCGGCGCGACGGGTTGCGGCGGCGCCTCTTTCTTCTCGTTCTTCTCGTCCTTCTTTTCCGGGGGCGCGGTTGCGACCTTGAACTGCTCGGCTTGCGCGGCGTCGAACGACGGGCGCAGCGCGACGTAGTGCTTCTGATCCTGCACCCAGCCGTCGAGGTCGACGACCAGCCCGTCGAAAGTCTTGAACGTCGCGCGCGCGGCCGGCGGCGTCGACTGGAACCCGCTCGCAGGCTTCACGTCGGCGAGGCTGAGGCCGGTGAGCGCCATCGCGGCGCTGTTCGCCGCGGTCGGGGCGCTCAGCGACTTGCCCTTCGGCAATCCGCTGACCGCGAAATTCTGATCGGCGCGCGAAGCCTTCGCGGCGGTGTAGGGTTTGCCTTCCTTCGCGGTCACGGTTGCCGACTGCATGCGATCGGCCGACACATCGATGATGTCTTTGCGCAGCCACGCATCCGGAGTAGCGGAAGTATCGAGCGTCGCGTCGATCAACCAGCTCTGCGGCTCGCCGGCGCGGCGCACGTAGTTCGAGCGTGCACCGGCAGCTTGCTTGCCGACAATGAGGTCCACTGGCTTCGGTGTTCCCGCGAGCTGGATGCGCACGCTGGTCGCACCGCTGCCCTTCGTGTCTTCGACGCCGAGCGTCGCGTACTGCTGCGCGTCCGACGTCTTCTGCTCGGCGATCTTGGCATCGGCGAGGGCGATGAGCAGCTTGCGCACCTTGCTCTCGTCCGCAGGGTAGTTGTCGCGATCGCTCACCTTCCACGCGTCGTCCTTGCGCACCAGCTCGACGACGCGTGCGTCGCCGGCCTTGTAGAGGCGAACGGCATTGACGGCGTTCAGCTGCTCCTTCAGTCCGGGATAGAGCGCGCCGGTACCGGCGCTGGTGCCTGACGAGCCCTGACGGCCGGCGAGCCATACGCCCGCAACGATGGCCACGATGGCGGCGAGCCCCAGGATCAGCAGTCTTCGCGATGTCATGACGTTCAACCCGTGTGTGCCGCGGCGCGCCCGGCGCGCAGCCGGCGGCGGCGCGTCAGTGCGAGCAGGATCGCGCCGATCGCCAGCAGCGCTGGCACGAGCGCAATGTTCAGGATCTTGAGCCAGGTGCCGAGCTCCTTGATCTCGACATCCAGGCCGCGCCGCACGTCGCGCAGCTCCTTGCGGATGCGCAGGCGCTCCTGCTGGAAGCGCGTGAGCTCGGCTTGTTGCTCGGGCGTCAGCACCAGCGAGCCCGTGGAGTTGCGTCCCGCTTCCAGCTCCGTCAGGCGCTTCTCGGTGTCCTTCAGCTCGGTGTCGAGCTCCTTCTCCTTGGCGCTCAGCTGCTCGCCAGCATGACGGCGCAGCTCGTCGACCTTGGTGAACGGGCGGAAGAAGCTCTGCCGGCCGCGGATGCTGATCAGGTCGCTGCTGCCGGCGAGGTTGTCGACGGCGTTGGCGAGGAAGTCACCGTTGTTCGCGACGGCCATCTTCAGGCGCTGGCCGAACACGTTCTGAGTGCGAACCCAGAGCAGGTCGGCGAGGATGTCGGTGTCCGCGACGACGATGAGGTCGGCGTCGCCCGCCGACTCGGCCTTGTGCTCCTCGGGCTTGTGTTCCGCGGCCTTCGCGGCGGCGTCGCCCTCGGCAGCCGGCGCGCCCTGCGGATAGGCAGACTTGAGCTTGCCGTGGATGCGCGCCGCGATCGTGTAACGCTCGCCGCTCGGTTTGAAGCCCTCCAGCAACGAGCGGCTGTCCGGCAGGAATGCGAACCGCATGACTGGCAGCAGCTCCGAGTCGGTGCTCGATTGCAGCAGCGGCTCGAACTGGATCGTGGCGCCGTCCTTCTTCTTGAGCGTGCCGGCGGTCATGACGTTGATCGAGTTGAGCGCCGAGGTCACGACGTCCTTCGCGTCCATGCTCTCGTGGTTCAGACCGATGATGCCGATGTGCTGCGCCGGCTCCTGGTCCTGTCGCATCTGCACCGTCAGGCCGAGCCCGCGATCGCCGAGCACCTTGCCGGGATCGTAGGCGACGCCCCAGGCGTCGAGCAGCGGACCGAGCGAGGAGGAGCGCGGCATCATCGACATCGGTCCGCCCTGTTGCGCGGCCGGGTCGTTCTCCGACTGCGGATCGACGAACGCGATGAGCTTGCCGCCGCGCATGACGAACTGGTCGATCGCGTACAAGGTCTGCGGCGACAGGTCCTTCGGATGGATCAGCAGCAGCAGGTCGACGTCCGCGTCGATCTTCGCGATGTCCGTTGCCAGCGTGCGCAGCTGTACCACCTCGCGCAGCTGCTCGATGCTCGCCCAGCCTTCCAGCATGCGGCCGGACTGCTGGTCGAACGACGCGTCGACCGGCAGCGTGGAGATGACGCCGACCGTCGGCTTCTTCGGATTGCTCAGCCGATGGATCAGGCTCGCGATGTCGTACTCGAGAAACTGCTCCTTCTCCTCCGCGAACAGCGGGATGATCTCGCGACCGTCGGTGGAGTTCGTGCCGGCGAGCCCGAAGTACACGGATTCGCCGTACGGCCCCGCGGGCGCCGCCGTCAGGCCGAACTCCGCCGCACGATCCTCGTCCTCGGAGAACGGCTGCGGGTCGATGACGTTGAGCTTGATCTTGCCCTTCGAGCGGCGTGCCATTTCCTCCAGCAGCTCGCGCACGCGCTGCGCGTAGGCGCGCAGCGGCGGGGACTGGCTGGTCGCTTCCTGCGAGAAGAAGAAGTACAGGTTGATGGGCTCCTTGAGCGAGCTGACGATGTTCTGCGTGCCGGGTGCGATCGTGTACAGCCGGTTCTCGGTGAAATCGAAGCGCGCGCCCCGCAGCACGAAGCTGATCAGGATCGTCAGGCCGATGAACAGCACGGCGAGCGCGAGCAGCGCGCCGGCGCCGTAGGTCTTGCGGACCACGTTTACGTTACGGGAGGTCATGGTCAGTCCGCCTTCTTCATGTCGAGCACGATCGCGTTCGCTGCGAGCCAGGCCGCTACCACGGTGACGAAGTACAGCAGGTCGCGCAGATCGATCACGCCCTTGCGCATCGAAATGGCGTGGGTCCAGAACGAGAGCGAGGCGATCGCGTCCACGATCGGCTGCGGCAGCCACGCCGGCAGGAAATCCAGCACGATCGGGAAGCCGGACAGCAGGAACAGGAAACAGACGACCACGCCCAGGATGAAGGCGATCACCTGGTTGCGCGTCACCGCCGAGATGCAGGCGCCGATTGCCAGCATGCCGCCGGCGACGAACAGGCTGCCGAGATAGCCCGCGAAGATCACGCCGTTATCGGGATCGCCGAGGTAGTTGACCGTGATCCAGATCGGGAACGTCAGCGCGAGCGCCAGTCCCGCCACGGCCCACGCGGCGAGGTACTTGCCGATAACCGCCTGCCATGAAGAGATCGGCAGGGTCAGCAGCAGCTCGATCGTTCCGGACTTGCGTTCCTCCGCCCACAGCCGCATCGACAGCGCCGGCATCAGGATCAGGTACAGCCACGGATGGAAGTAGAAGAACGAGCCCAGGTCCGCCTGGCCGCTCTCGTAGAACTGGCCGAAGCCGAAGGTGAGCGTGCCCGCGACCAGCAGGAAGATCACGATGAACACCAGCGCCAGCGGCGTGGCGAAGTAGCTGGCGAACTCGCGGCGAAAGATGATCAGTGTGTTACGCATTGACTGCCTCCCGCGCGGTCGGCCGGGCGCCGAGCGTGATCTGGCGGAACGCGTCTTCGAGCCGGCCGCTGGGCGCGCGGCGCGCCAGCGCCTGCGGCGTATCGTCGGCGAGGATGCGGCCGGCGGCGATGATGATCGCGCGACCGCAGACGGCATCGACCTCTTCGAGAATGTGAGTCGAGATCACGATGATCTTGTCCTTGCTCATCGCGCTGATCAGCTCGCGCACCTCGTGCTTCTGGTTCGGATCGAGGCCGTCGGTCGGCTCGTCGAGGATCAGCACCTGCGGATCGTGCAGCAGCGCCTGCGCCAGGCCGAGTCGTCGCTTGTAGCCCTTGGACAGCGTTTCGATCACCTGCTCGAGCACGCTCTGCAGCCCGAGCCGCGCGATGACATCGTCGAGCCGCGAGCGCCGGCGGTCGCCGGCCAGCCCGCGGATGTCGGCGATGAATCCGAGGAAGCTGCGCACCGACATTTCGCCGTAGCTCGGCGCGCCCTCCGGCAGATAGCCCATGCAGGCTTTCGCCGCGAGCGGCGCGCTCTCCACGTCGTGGCCGCAGACGCGCACGCTGCCGCCCGTGGGAGTGAGGAACCCGGTGATCATCTTCATCGTCGTCGATTTGCCGGCGCCGTTCGGGCCGAGGAAGCCGAGCACCTCGCCGGACTGCACGTTGAAGGAGATGTCGTCCACGGCGACGAGCTCGCCGTAGCGCTTCGACAAGTGGCTGATCTCGATCATGGTGTTCCCGGCATGTTGATCGGTCCTGACAAAAGCGGTCCTTGAGACTGCGTCGTGCGAGTCCGGTTCCAAGCGGCGGACCGTGGCGCGCGCGTGCGCAGGCGGCTCTCGCGGCTCTTCGCGGCTCAATTGACTTTTTCGCGGAGGTCCGCGGCGGGGCGCCGCCGGGCATACCGGAGACGCGCATCCGCAAGCTCACGTGGCCTTGCGTACGAGAGAGGGCGGCGATTCTCGGTCAGCGAAGTTTTCCTTTTCAAGGCCGCGACGCCTGCGGATGCGTCCAGGTGAACAACTCTTAATCGCCCGACAGCGTGCAGGCCGGCCTCACCGGCTGCCTGCTTCCACCGCGTCGGCGTCATCGCTGCAAGCGATCAGCTCATTACAATTTCTTAGCAAAAATCCGCGATTTGGCAACCTTTCTGTAATGCTGCTGCAGGGCAGCATGAGGTATATTTGCATCGCAAAACCGGCGATGTGAACAGAGCCAACTCTCACCTCGTCGATTTTTGAACTGAACGCTGTCCGCCACGCTCTTAGCGAGGCAAACCTCGAATCCCCTGACTGGCCGGGTGACTGCAAGTCCCCGGCCTTTTTTTTTGCTACCCCTGGGCCGAGGCCTTCGCCTCGATCTCGCTGCGGTTCGCGCGCAGCACTTTGCGGATCTCGCCGGCCGACGGCCGGTCGGCGATGCGCTCGATGAGCTCCGCGAGCTCGTGCCACGACTTGCCCCACTTCAGCAGGCGAATCGCGTCCGCGATGATCTTGCCGCGCACGTCTGCCGCCGGCGCCGTGCTCTTCGCAGCCGTTACAGCACGAGCCGGTGGTGGTGCTGCAGCTCTCGCGGGTGCTTTCGCGCCGTCCGTGCGTTTCGCCGGTGGCGCTGGCGCAGCGCGTGCCGGGGCAGGTGCTGTGCGAGCTGGTGCTGGTGCTTCACGAGGCGGCACCGGCACGGTTGCCTTGATTCGAGGCATCTCTCGCGTCGTGTCATCGCCCGAGGGTCGCGGTTTCTGCGCCGGCGCGCCGCGCGGCGGCTGCACCACTTCGACGGTTGCCGTCGTCGACGAAACCGGCTCGGTGCGCGAAGGATCGGCGAGCGGCACGAAACGCTGGATGTGCTGGATGCCGACCAGGTTGGCAAGAAACGCCATCAGCTCCAGCGCCTCGGAGAATTTGCCGTCGCCCATTGCCTGGCGCGTTTCGCACTGCGCCTTGAGCTCGAGGATCTTCTGGCGCGCGACCTCCAGTACCCAGCGCGTCGGGCGGTCGTGCTTCGGCCACGCCTGCACTCGCGCGTAAGCGGCATCGCTCAGCTCGACGTACTTCAGGTGTAGGTCGATGCTCGCGAGCCATTTGTCGATCAGCTCCGTGATGCGTCGATCGGCAGGCGTCATGCGATGCGGGCTCCCGGTCCGGTGCGCGCATTATGCACAGGCGGGCCGAAAGACGCGGCGAATCTGCTAACCTCCGCCGTCGGACGGCGCCGTCAAGTGCGCCGGCGAGCAGGGGGACCAGTCATGAACGCGATTGTGTCGAACGCAGTGCGGACGTGTTTGCTGGCAGGTGCGCTGGCAGTGTGTTCGGGCTTGCAGGCTGCGCCGGGCAACTGGTCGCCGCCGCGGACGGGCGATGGACGTCCGGTGCTCGCCGGCGTCTGGACGAACGCTTCGGTGACGAATCTGGCGCGCCCACCCGGAGTGACGAAGCTGGTCGTCAGCCGCGCAGAGGCGGAGGCGCTCGTCAAAGCCAATCCGTTCCAGCGCCTGATCGAAGCCGACAACGGTCCCTCCGATCTGAACGACAACCTGCTCGAAGATAAGAACGCCGACCGCGGCTACAACGCGTTCTGGGTCGACCCAGGCAACTTCCTCGCGAGCGTCAACGGCGAGTACCGCACATCGTGGATCGTCGAGCCCGCCAACGGGCAGATGCCACTGTCCGACGCTGGCAAGCAGCTTCTGAAGGAGGCGCGCGCCGCGCGCGACGCCGCGCTCTTCCAGGGTCCCGAGGCGCTGCCGCTCGCCGAGCGCTGCCTCATCGCATTCAGCGGCGCGAGCGGCCCCGGCATGCTGAACCCGATGTACAACAACAACTACCAGATCGTGCAGACGCCGCAGGCCATGCTGATCCTGGTCGAGATGGTGCACGATGCACGCATCATTCCGATCGCGAAGGACAAGGCGACCGCGCAGGCTTCGCATCATCCGGCAGCTCTCAACCAGTGGTTTGGCGACCCGGTCGGTTGGTGGGAAGGCGACACGCTGGTCGTCGAGTCGATCCACGTGCGTCGCGAGCAGGCGAGCCAGGGCCCGATCTATCTCTCCGATCGGGGCAAGGTGACCGAGCGCTTCAGTCGTCCGTCACCCGACCAGCTCAACTACGAGTTCACTGTCGAAGATCCCGCGTACTACACGCAGCCGTGGCGCGCCGAGATGAGCTTCAATGCGCGCAAGGAGAACATGTACGAGTACGCGTGCCACGAGGGCAACTACGCGATGGAAGGCATTCTGCGCGGCGCGCGCAACCAGGAAGCGCAGGGCATCAAGCCGTCGCAAGGCCCCGGCATCTTCGGCACGCCGATTCCGGAGAAGAAGAACAAAGGCGGGCAGTAGTTGCGCTACAGCTGCTGGTGAAGCTGCGC
>DATEML010000211.1:0-2173 GCA_035275585.1 Steroidobacteraceae bacterium
AGGCCGGACTGCGCGACATAGATCGGTGGCTGCGCGCTGAACAGACGCACCGGCACTTCGGGATGATTTTTCACCTGCGCGTATTTGAGAAGGTCCGCGCGCGATAACTCGCCGCCGCGCGTGCTGATGTCGACTGAGAGCACGTCGGTGGAGACGCGTACGACGCCGGCGCTGGGCTGTGCATTCTCGACCGGCTGCTGTTCGGGGGCAGACGTTGGCGTCGCGGGTTGCTGAGCGGGAGTCGCAGTTACCGTCGGCAATTGTGGCAGCGAGTCTGTCGGGGGGGCGTTCTGCGGCGTCGCTGATTGCGACTGCGTGACGGTGGACGCAGGCGGCGGCGCGTAATCGCGCTGCCATGCCTGGTAGTTCATGAACAGCACCAGGGCCAATGCGGCCCAGACGAATATGCGTTGGTTATCCATGTGGCGCAGGCTTTATCGAAGTGGGCGGCGGCACCGGGTCGTAACCGCCGGGATGCCACGGATGACAGCGCAGGATGCGACGCGCAGCGAGATAGCTGCCGCGCACGGTGCCGTGATGCTCGATCGCTTCTTCGGCGTAACAGGAGCAGCTCGGATAGAAACGGCAGTTCGGCCCGAGCATCGGGCTCACGAAATAGCGGTACAGCCGGATGCAGCCCTTCAGGACGACGCGCATTGCTTGACCACTCTTCGCCAATGGCCTTCGAGGCTGCGCGTGATCGCTGCGTTGTCTGCGTCGCGCGCGGCAGAGCGCGCGTTGACTACGAGATCCACTGGGGGCAACTCATGCTGATGCTGGCGAAACGATTCCCGGACCAGGCGTTTGATGCGATTGCGGCGCACCGCATTCCCCACGATGCGGGCGGCGATCGCCAATCCAAGGCGGGGAACGGCCGCGCCGGTGTTACGCGCAAATATCGCGAAGAAAGCGTCGGCCGAGCGGCGCGCGTCACGATACACGCGATCGAATTCAGATTTTTGCCGGAGGCGTTGCGCGGGTTGAAACGGTCGTGCGGGACACAAGCGCGGAAGACAACAGGTCGTGATCGAGTCGGCAGCGCAGATCGCGCGCAGCGGCTCAGACAGTCAGACGCTTGCGACCTTTCGCGCGGCGCCGTGCGAGGACCTGACGACCGGCTCGCGTGGCCATGCGGGCGCGAAAACCGTGGGTGCGCTGACGATGCAGATTGCTGGGTTGGTAGGTACGCTTCATGCGGGCTCTCGTCAGGGACTTTTTTCGGAAAGGGGCAACTTACGAAAGTTGCGCTAAAACAAGTACATGCCGGGGCGGAAAGAAGGGCGGCAAGGGTACGCAGCGAGTCCCGCAGTGTCAAGCGCGACGGCGTCTTCGGCCGTCAGAAAAATCGCGCGGTCGGGCTGTGGATAACCCTCGGTGCAACGGTATAGACTCGCCCTCCTTCCGCGTAGCCCGCGCAGAACAATTCTTTCGACTTGGCTCAACGATAGGGGACGAAACCGTGCAGGGTTCGTTATGGCGCCGCTGTCTCGCTCACCTCGAAGCGGAACTGCCTGAGGCCCAGTTCAACACCTGGATCCGACCTCTGCAGGCGGTCGAGGACGGGCACACCCTGCGCCTGCTCGCCCCGAACCGATTCGTCGTCGATTGGGTAAACGAGAACGTCGTCGGCCGGATTTCCGAGCTCGTCGACGCAGTGGGCGCAGAGCCGGCCCCCGCGGTCGTGCTCGAGGTCGGCTCGCGCGCCGCGCCGGTGCCGCCGCCCGTGGCTGTGCTCCCCCAGAACGGGCGCATGCCAGTCAAGGATCTGCCCTCGCTCCTCGGCAGCCGGCTCAATCCGGATTTCACGTTCACGAGCTTCGTCGAGGGCAAGAGCAATCAGCTGGCGCGCGCGGCAGCCGTGCAGGTCGCCGAGAATCCGGGGCGCGCGTACAACCCGCTGTTCATCTACGGCGGCGTCGGCCTGGGCAAGACGCACCTGATGCACGCAGTCGGCAACATGATCCGCGGCCGCAACGAGCGGGCGCGCGTCGCGTACGTGCACTCGGAGCGCTTCGTCGGCGACATGGTGAAGGCGCTCCAGCACAACACGATCAACGATTTCAAAACCGCGTATCGCTCGCTCGATGCGCTGATGATCGACGACATCCAGTTCTTCGCCGGCAAGGATCGCTCGCAGGAAGAGTTCTTCCACACGTTCAACGCGCTGTTCGAA
>DATEML010000212.1:0-3995 GCA_035275585.1 Steroidobacteraceae bacterium
GCAGCCGTTCATGCACTGGCGCGATCGCTTCCTGTACTGCATGGAAGCGGTGAACCGCGCGCAAGCTGCGACCGGCGAGGTGAAGGGACACTACCTGAACGTCACCGCCGCGACGATGGAGGACATGTACGAGCGCGCCGAGTTCGCACGCGAGCTCGGCTCGGTCATCGTGATGATCGATCTCGTGATCGGCTACACCGCGATCCAGTCGATGTCGCGCTGGGCCCGCAAGCACGACATGATTCTGCACCTGCATCGCGCCGGACACGGCACGTACACGCGCCAGAAGGCGCACGGCATCTCTTTTCGCGTGATCGCGAAGTGGATGCGGCTTGCAGGCGTCGATCACGTGCACGCGGGCACCATCGTCGGCAAGCTCGAAGGCGATCCGAGCACGGTGCAAGGCTTCTATGACGTGCTGCGCCAGCCGCTCAACGAGGTCGATCTGCCGCGCGGGATTTTCTTCGAGCAGGACTGGGCAGGTTTGAACGGTGTGATGCCCGTCGCCTCGGGCGGCATCCACGCCGGACAGATGCATCAACTGCTGACGTATCTCGGGGACGACACCGTGCTGCAGTTCGGCGGCGGCACGATCGGCCACCCGATGGGCATCGCGGCCGGCGCCACTGCGAATCGCGTCGCGCTCGAAGCCATGGTGCTTGCGCGCAACGAGGGTCGCGACATCTGGAACGAAGGTCCGCAGCTCCTCGCGGACGCCGCGCGTCATTGCACGCCGCTCAAGGCCGCGCTCGATACCTGGGGTGAGGTCACGTTCAACTATTCGAGCACGGACACCCCGGACTTCATTCCCACTCCGACTGCGGCTGCCTGAGGAGCGAAAGCGATGCGAGTCACCCAAGGTGCCTTTTCCTTCCTTCCCGATCTCACCGATGCGCAGATCGCGGCACAGATCGAATACTGCCTGCAGCAAGGCTGGGCGACGTCGGTCGAGTACACGGATGACCCGCATCCGCGCAACACGTACTGGGAGATGTTCGGCATGCCCATGTTCGACCTGAAGGACGCAGCCGGCGTGATGCAGGAGGTGAACGCGTGCCGGCAGACGTTCCCGAATCACTACGTGAAAGTGAACGCGTTCGACGCGACACGCGGCATCGAATCCATGCGGTTGTCGTTCATCGTCAACCGCCCGGCTGAGGAGCCGGGGTTCAGCCTCGTCCGCGAAGAAGGCGTGGGCCGCAACATTCATTACACCCTTGGGCGACGAGCGTGAATGCAGCGACCGAGCTCAGCCTCGAGACTGCGTTCGCCGAATCCCAGGTGGCGCAGGTGCTCGACAAGCTCGACGCCGAGCTCGTCGGGCTCGAGCCGGTGAAGAGCCGCATTCGCGACATCTGCGCGTTCCTGCTCGTCGACAAGCTCCGCAGCCAACTGCAGCTCAATACGGGCGCACCGTCGCTGCACATGAGCTTCACCGGCAATCCAGGCACCGGCAAGACGACGGTCGCGCTGCGGATGGCGGAGATCCTGCATCGCCTCGGTTACGTACGAAAGGGGCACCTCGTCGCCGTCACGCGCGACGATCTGGTCGGCCAGTACATTGGCCACACTGCGCCGAAGACGCGGGAAATTCTCAAGCGCGCGATGGGCGGAGTGCTGTTCATCGACGAGGCCTATTACCTGTATCGGCCGGAGAACGAACGTGACTACGGCCAGGAGGTGATCGAGATCCTGCTGCAGCAAATGGAGAACCATCGCGACGATCTGGTCGTCATCCTCGCCGGCTACAAGGACCGCATGGAGCGGTTCTTTCGCAGCAATCCCGGTATGAGCTCGCGCATTGCGCATCACATCGACTTTCCCAACTACACGTCGGCGGAGCTGCTCGCGATCGGACACCTGATGCTGAAGCAGATGCAGTACACGTTGAGCCGCGAGGCGGACGCGGCGCTACGCGAATACGTGGAGTTGCGGCGGACCCAGCCGAACTTTTCCAACGCGCGCTCGATCCGTAACGCGCTCGATCGTGCACGGCTGCGGCAGGCGACGCGGCTGCTTGCACAGCGAGCCAAGTCTTTGTCGGCTCGTGAGCTGATGACGATCGAAGCGCAGGACATCCGCGCCAGCCGCGTGTTTACGCAAGTGGCGCAAGGGAGAGCTTCATGAAGCAGATGACCCGATTCCTCATCGAGGAACAGCGCCGTCACAAGGACGCGACCGGCAACTTCACCGCGCTCGTCAACGACATCCGCCTCGCCTGCAAGCGCATTGCGACGCTCATCGGCAAGGGCGCGCTCGCGGACGCGGCCGGCGAGAACGCGAACGAGATCTTCATGCGCACGAACGAGTGGGGCGGGCAACTCGCGGGCATGGTCTCGGAGGAGATGGAAGCCCCTTATGTGATCCCGGCGGAGTACCCGCGCGGGCGCTATCTGCTGCTGTTCGACCCGCTCGACGGTGCGGCGAACGCCGATGTGAATGTCGCGGTCGGCAGCATCTTCTCGGTGCTGAGGTGTCCCGAGGGAGTGAGCGAGCCGATCGTCGATCATTTCCTGCAGGCCGGCGTGCATCAGGTGTGCGCGGGCTACGCGATCTATGGTCCGTCCACGATGCTCGTGCTGACGACCGGCCGCGGCGTGCACGGCTTCACGCTCGATCGCGAGATCGGCGAGTTCATGCTGACGCATCCGGATCTGCGCATCCCGGAGACTACTTCCGAGTTCGCGATCAACGCGTCGAATTCGCGCTACTGGGAACGACCGATCCGACGCTATGTGGATGAGTGCCAGGCGGGCGCCGCCGGTCCGCGCGGGCGCGACTTCAACATGCGCTGGGTCGCCTCGCTCGTGGCGGAGACGCATCGCATCCTGATGCGCGGCGGCGTCTTCATGAATCCGCGCGACCGCAAAGACCTCTCGGCGGCCGGCCGGCTGCGCCTGCTGTACGAGGCGAACCCGATCGGGTTTCTCGTCGAGCAGGCGGGCGGCCGCGCGAGCACGGGCCGCGAACCGATGCTGACGGTCGAACCTGAGAGTCTGCATCAGCGCGTCGGCTTCGTGTTCGGCGCGCGCGCGGAAGTCGAGCGCATCGAGCGCTACCACGGCGAGCACAACGGTTTCGAATACGAAGCGCCGCTGTTCGGCGCCCGCAACGTTCTGAGGAGTCCCGCGTAACCGCGGCGGAGCAGCCATGTCAGCCACGCATCCCATCATCGCAGTCACAGGCTCATCAGGCGCCGGCACCACCTCGGTCATGCGCACGTTCGACCAGATCTTTCGCCGCGAGCGAGTGGCAGCCGCGTTCATCGAAGGCGACAGCTTTCATCGCTACGACCGCGCGACCATGAAGCAGAAAATGGCGGAGGCTCTCGCCGTCGGCGAGTACCGCTTCAGCCACTTCGGACCCGACTCCAACCTGTTCGAGGAGCTGGAAGGTCTGTTCAGCAGCTACGGCGAGCACGGACGCGGCAAGCACCGCAAATACCTGCATGACGAGCAGGAAGCGGCGCGCTACGGCGCCGCGCCTGGAACATTCACCGAATGGGAGGAGCTGCCGCAGGATACAGACGTCCTGTTCTACGAGGGGCTGCACGGCGCCGTCGCGTCCGGCGACGTCGACGTCGCGCGCCACGTCGATCTGCTCATCGGCGTCGTGCCGGTCATCAATCTCGAGTGGATCCAGAAGCTGCACCGGGACAAGTCGACGCGCGGCTATTCCGCCGAAGCGGTGACCGACACGATCCTGCGGCGCATGCACGACTACGTGCACTACATCTGCCCGCAGTTCTCGCGCACGCACATCAATTTCCAGCGCGTGCCGGTCGTGGATACCTCGGATCCGTTCATCGCACGTTTCATTCCGACGCAGGACGAATCGTTTCTCGTCATCCGCTTCAGCAAGCCGCACGGCATCGACTTTCCGTATCTGCTGTCGATGCTGCACGGGTCTTTCATGTCGCGCGCCAACACGATCGTGTGCCCCGGCGGCAAGATGGACCTCGCGATGCAGTTGATTCTGACGCCGATGATCCTGCG
>DATEML010000213.1:0-5288 GCA_035275585.1 Steroidobacteraceae bacterium
CGCGCATACGCATGCACGCACTGCGCCGCCTCGGTCGCGTAGCCGTGTCCCCAGTGGGCGGAATCGAAGGTATAGCCGAGCTCACGTTCCTGAATGAGTGCGAGTCCGGCAGGGGCTTGGGCACGGCCGAACCATGCGCGCGGAATCGCACCGTGCGCAGCGCTGGCCTCGATGACCAGATCGCTCATGCCGCAGCGACCGAGCAGCACGCCATCTTCTTTGCGCACGACCGCGAGCTGCCCGAGCTCGAGTTCCTCGTAACTGGTCAGCGTGGCTTCGAGCCACGCTTGCGTTTCCTCGGTGCTGCGCGGCCGGCCGTGGCCGGTGTAGCGCACGACGTCGGCGATGGCGTGAATGCGCGTGAAGAAGGGCAGGTCGCCCGGCGCAATCCGGCGCAACACGAGTCGAGGCGATTCGATGCGATCGGTCCCGCGGGCCAGCGTCATGCCGGGCATTCTACCGCTGCATTTGCGGCACAGATGCGCAGAAATCAGCGCCGTCGGCGCGAGTGCAATCGGCTAACGTCTCGCTGCCGCTCACGATCAAGGACGATCATGAAAACCATTGCCCTGCGAACCGCCGAAGGCCGGTTCATCGCTCACGAGGTGCGCATCGCCTGCTCGCTCACCTCGCGCTGGGTCGGCTTGTCGGGCGAGCGCTCACTGCCGACGCGAGGCGGGCTGTTGTTGAGCCCCGCGCGCGGCGTCCACACGTTGGGAATGCGCTTCGCGATCGACGTCGTCTTTCTCAGCCGGCAGATGCGTGTGCTGGGCCTCGCTCGCGGCGTGCCGCCATGGCGGGTCCTGCTCGCGCCGCGCGGCACGGGCCGCGTGCTCGAGCTGGCCGCCGGGCAGATTGCCGCGACGGGGCTGAAGACGGGAACCTTCATTCTGGTGGAGACGGCGCGGCCGCAGCAGTGTCAGCGATCGCCGATTCGATTCTCACTGCGACTGCCGCAACGTTACGAGGATCGCGATCCGACACAGGAGGCGAGCGCGTCTTCGAGTCGGTCGTTGCCCCAGTAGAGCTCGCTGCCGAGCAGGAAAGTCGGCGCGCCGAAGATGCCGCGCTCGAACGCTTCGTCGCCGCGCCGTCGCAGGCGCTCCTTGGTGTCTGCAGACGTGGCCTGCGCCAGCACCGCGTCGGCATCGGGCCAGGCCATCGATTGCAGCAGCCCCCGCACGACGTCGTCGTTGGTCGTGTCGAGGTCCTCGTGGAAGTTGGCGAGATACACGCGACGTACGAATTGCGCGACTCGTTGCGGCGAGGATTCCACTGTCAGCGCGATCCGCGTCGCCAGCAGGCTCGGGCGCGGGAATCCGCTCGGCTTGCGAAACGGCACGAGATGTTTCGCGCACTGGCGCTCCATGTCCTTCCACATGTAGGCGCCCTTCGCCGGATAGATATTGAACGGCGAGTCGTTCCAGCCCTGGCGCCGGAAGATCGGTCCCAGCAGGAACGGCCGCCACGCAACCGACACGCCCGTCGCATGGGCCGCGGCCTCGATGCGCTGAGCGGCGATGTGCGAATAGGTGCTTGCGAACTCGAACCAGAATTCCAGCACGGGGACCGTCATGCGGCGATTCTAGATTTCTTCCTCGTGAACAGCACGTATTGCCGGCACGCGCTTTTCGCCGCATAAGCCGGTGCCCATGCAGCCCTTCCGGAACGTCCGCCACAGATTCACCACGACGGAGTACAGCCAGCTCCTGCAGTCCGGAGCGCTCGCGCCAGACGTGCGTGTCGAGCTGATCCGGGGCGAGATCATGGACATCGCGCCGCGCAACAGCGGACACGCGAGCGCCATGGCGGTGCTGCACGAGCGACTGGCCGCAGTCGTGCAGCCGCTGGGTCATATCCGCAGCGCCATGCCGCTGGTGCTCGATCAGCGATCGCAGCCGGAGCCCGATCTCGCGGTCGTGTGCGCGCGGTCCGATCACTACCGGGACGCGCACCCGACAGGGCAGGACGCGCTGCTGCTGATCGAAGTCGCCGACCAGGCTCTGCTCTACGATCGCACGATCAAGGCTTCGCTCTACGCGGCCGCGCGCGTGCCTGCGGTATGGATCGCGAATCTCCAGGCCGGCGAGCTGCACTGTCTCAGCGAGCCCGGCGCCTGTGGTTATCGGCAGCGAGTGGTGCTGCGGCGGGAAGATCGTGCAGCACTGCCCGCGCCCTTCGACGCAGGCATCGAGCTCGCTGGCGTCCTGTAGCTTCGAGTCTAGTGCGTCTCTATGAACTCGATCAGATAGCCGTCGGGATCGCGCACCATCGCGTACGTCAGCTTCAGGTTCGCCACTTCCGTCGGCGGCCGCACGATGGCGACTCCGGCCTGCGTCAGCCGCTGCACCATCGCTTTCACGTCCGCGACACGAATGATCGTGCGGCTGAAGCCGTCGCCGATCTGGTACGGCGTAGTGCGATCGGCGCGATGCATGAGCAGGATGCCCGGAGTGTTCGGATCCTTGTCGAAGCCGAGCACGATCTCCGTCACGCCGGGGCTCGGCGTGATGCGCTGTCGTTCGCTCATGCCGAGCTGGCCGACGTAGAAATCGAGCGCACGCTTCTGATCCAGCACGTAGTAGCTGGTGAACGCGAGCTGCGACGTTGGCGTGTCGGCGCGCGCCTGCACGGCCGCGAGAGTGCATGCTGCGACGAGCGCAGCGAAAATTCGCAACTTCATTGAAGCGTCTCCCGTGAGGATTGCGACCTGCACAGCAGTCCGAGATCCCGGAGAAATCCCGGCGTTCGCCCGGGATTTGCCGCTGCAGCCGCGTCTACGCTAAGTCTGCCATGAAACCGCTACCGATCTTCCTGTGCGGAGTTCTCGCTGTGTACTGCGCCGTGCGCTCCGTCGCCGGCGAATCGCCGCGACCTTCCGACGACGCGAGCCATCACATGAAAAGAGAGATCATCCGCATTGCGGACGCGCCCGAGTCAGCGCTTTACAGCCAGGCCGTCAAAGTGGGTCCGACGATCTACGTCACGGGCGTGCCCGGTCTCGATCCGCAGACGAACAAGATCGCCGGCCGCACGATCCAGGAGCAGACGCGCCGGGCGCTGCTCAACTGCGAGAACATCCTGCGCGCTGCGGGCGCGAAGCTCGACCATGTCGTCGAGGTCCAGGTGCTGCTCGCCCGGCCGGGCGACTTCGCGGGCCTGAACGAGGAATACGCGAAGTTCTTTCCGCAGGATCCGCCGGTGCGTTCCGTTGCGCGGCTCGGTCCCGATCTCGGCGACATCCTGGTGTCGATCAGGATGACTGCCGTCATTTCAGATTGATCGGCCCCGTCAGCGCTGCCAGCGCACGCTGAGCACCCAGTTGCTGTCCACGCCCTCGTGAATGCGCGGCTCGAGCACGGCCTGCGTCAGCACGGTGCCGACGTCGAAGCTGAGATGCGCAGGCCGATAGGTAAGGTCCAGTCCGAGCGTCAAGGACGGATCGCCGAAATGCTTGCCGTTGCCGACATCGGCCGTGTCGCCATGAATGTCGAACTCCGCTGTCTGGATGTGGCCGACGACACCGCGCCGCGGCAGCGGCATTGCGAAGAGCGCGTGCGGCGACAACGCCCAGTCGCCGCGCTCGCGCACGAGCTGCAGGCCGACGAAGGGCGTGACGTGTCGATAGTCGTTGTCGAAATCGATGTGCCCGCGAGTGCCGGCTGACTCGCCCGCGAGGATCGTGAAGTTCGAGCCGTAGTCGCGCAGCCCGACCTGTTCGAACAGCATCCCACCGACCCAACGATGATCGCCCAGCCAACCGCGGTCCGACGTCATTGCAGCCGCGACTCCAGCGCCGTAATGCCGCATCGTGCCACCGAGATCTTCAAAGCTGGCATCGACGGGGCGTGCGATCGGCGTCGAGGGTGCGAACAACGTCTGCAATGGACGCTGCTCGTTGCGACCGGAAAAACTCAACGTATCCGCAAACCCAAACATGCTGATCGACCAGCGCGCCGAGAGCGCGCGCGACGCGGCCGCGGCGAACATCGGCCCGCCGAGCGAGAGATTTCCGGTGCTGGTTCGAGCGTACGCGCCTTGGGTAGCGAACGACCAGCCGTCGCTCTCTCGCGTCGCGCCCCACACCGGCAGCGTGGCGTAGCGGTTGTCCATTGCCACTTCCGGCAAGTGCTCGGCCACGAACTCGATGTCTTCCTTCGCTGCCGCAGGGCCGCACGCCAGCAGCAGCCACATGACGCATGAGGCAGCTTTCACGCGCGTATGACGTTCGACATGCGCCGGATCAATCGGACAGCTATGCTCAACCCATGGACACTGCAGTCCTGCTCTTCGAAGCGCGCGCGGGCCGGCTCAGCACGCCGGACGGCGCCTGGCAATTCGCCGCGAAGATGCCGCGACCGCCGCTCGATCGATGGATCGGCAAGCTGTGGGAACTGGATGGCGGTTGTCCGCCGGCGCGCGAGCGCGAGTTGCCGCGCGGCGACCTATCGCTGATCGTCAATCTCGAAGGGCGCCATGCGGTTGTCGATTCAACCGATCCGCAACGCGAACACGTATTCAAGAACGCATGGGTGACCGGCCTGCAGGAGCGCGCATTCGTGACTGCATCGGGCGGCCGTGCGTGGCTCTGCGGCGCACGTCTGACGGTGGAAGGTGCATATCGCTTGTTCGGAGTTGCACCTCGTGAGCTTGCCAACAGCATCGTCGATCTCGATGCGCTGCACGGCGCGGCAGCGCGAACGCTGGTCGATGCTGTTCGCAACGCGCCCACCGCGGATCGTCGCCTCACGCTGCTCGGTACGTACATCGCGGAGCGCGCCGCGCGCGCCTGCAAGTGGAACGCCGCCGTGGAATGGGCGCTCGAACGCATCGCGGCGACGTCTGGCTGCGTGCCGGTATCGAGCCTGGCACGCGAGATCGGCTGGAGTCGCGAACACCTGCACCGCCGCTTCGTGAATCAGGTTGGGCTCGGACCGAAGACTTGCGGGCAGCTCGCACGGTTCCACGCGACTTTGCTCGCGCTGGAATATCACAGCGACGACGGACTCGCTGCTGCGGCCCAGCGGCTCGGCTATTTCGATCAGGCACACCTGGCGCGCGAGTTCCGTGCGATCGCGGGCACGACGATCACCGACTATCGGCGCGGTCGCCAGTTCGGCGCGGACTAGGGTTTCGCACGCGAGCGCACATCACATTCCTCCAAGAGCTGACCGGCTCGCGTCGGCTAAGCTGAGCGCCATGAAAAATCAGCCGTCACTGCGTTTCGATCACGTCGCGGTCCCGGTGCACGACGCGAAGAGCGCCTGCCAATTGTTCGCCGACACGCT
>DATEML010000214.1:0-6970 GCA_035275585.1 Steroidobacteraceae bacterium
GCGACGCAGCCGCCCTCCTCGACTGAGCCCGTCAGCCAAGGAGGGCGGCTGCGACGCAGCCGCCCTCCTCGACTGAGCCCGTCAGCCAATCGTTGAGATCGGCGAAGCACTGTTCGCGTTCGAGCAGTTCCACTGCGGGCATCCGGAGAAAGATTGGAGTGGAGTTGTAGACGATTACGCTGCGCGGCGGAAGAGCCTGTTCGGACAGTGGACCGGGTGCCCGGCGCATGTCCGCAAGCGCCGCCAGAGGCCGGGCCGGCCTCGGCTGGCACCTCTTGACATATCCCGCAATGGGTTTGCCCCCCAGGGGATTTCCTCTCGTCGCCACTGCGTGGCTCCGATTGGGTCACGGAACCACCCCCGCCGGACGTCGTTGAACTGTCATGACAGCTCGGCATCGGTTTCGTGTGAGCGCGCTCGCTGCGCTGGTCGGCGCTGCGAGCTTGTCGGCCGGCGCCGCCGACGCACCGCCGCAGCCAGGCCCGTGTCAGGAGTTGACCGGCGTCGAGCGGACGAAGTGCGAGCAGCAGGCACGCGAAGCGAACCCGCCCCGCCGGGAAACGCCGCCGCCCGCGCCGGACAAGAACGAGCCGCCGCCGCCGGACACCCAGAGCGAGAGCGACGAGCAGAGCGACACTGCCGATCCGCCGCAGGCGTAGAATCCGCCGCTCGATTTCGAAAGGAGGGCCCGCATGCCGTACGTGGATGGCTTCGTAGTACCCGTGCCGAAGCGGCACCTGAAGGCTTACCGCCGCCTCGCCACCAAGGCCGGCAAGATCTGGCGCGAGCACGGGGCCGTGGACTATTGGGAATGCGTCGCGGACGACGTGAAGCCCGGCAAGGTCACTTCGTTCCCGCGCAGCGTGAAGCTGAAGTCCGGCGAAACGGTGCTGCTCTCATGGATCGTCTTCAAATCGCGCGCGCACCGCGACCAGGTCAACGCCAAGGTAATGGCCGATCCGCGCCTCGCCAACATGGATCCCAAGGCGCTGCCGTTCGACGGCCAGCGCATCATCTACGGCGGCTTCAAGTCGCTGGTGCGGCTGCCGCAAGCGTGATCCCATGACCGACCGCCGCCTGCAGATCACCGACGAGATCCATCGCTACCTGGTCGGGCACTCGGTGCGCGAACCGGAAGTGCTCGCGCGACTACGCGCCGCGACAGCATCGCTTCCGCAAGCGCAGATGCAGATCGGCCCGGAGCAAGGGCAGCTGATGGCGCTGCTCGCGCGGCTCGTCGGCGCGAAACGTTGCATCGAGATCGGCGTGTTCACCGGCTACTCGAGTCTCGCCGTCGCGCTCGCGCTGCCGGAGGACGGCCGCATCCTGGCCTGCGACGTGAGCGAGGAATGGACTGCGATCGCGCGGCGCTTCTGGCGCGAAGCGGGAGTCGAGCACAAGATCGAGCTGAAGCTGCAGCCGGCAGTGCGCACGCTCGAGCAGCTGCTCGCTGCGGGCGAGGCCGGGCGTTACGACTTCGCGTTCATCGACGCCGACAAGCCGGCGTACGACAGGTATTACGAATTGTTGCTGCAGCTGTTGCGACCAGGCGGACTGATCGCACTCGACAATACGCTGTGGTCAGGCCACGTCGCCAACCCCGACGATCGCGATCCGAATACAGTTGCATTGCGCGCGCTCAACGACAAGCTGCATCGCGACGAGCGCATCGACCTGAGTCTGCTGCCGGTCGGCGACGGCCTGACGCTGGCCCGGAAGAGGTAGCTCAGTCGAACGGATGGCGCAGGATGATCGTCTCGAGGCGTTCGGGCCCGGTCGAGATGATCGCGATCGGCGCGCCCACCAACACTTCCAGACGCCGCAGATACGCCTGCGCATTCTTCGGCAGATCGTCGAACGACTGCACACCCTCGGTGCTTTCCTGCCAGCCCGGCAATTCCTCGTAGATCGGCGCGCAGATGGCAAGAGCATCGGCGCCCACCGGCAGTATGTCGCGCCGCTCGCCGCGCACCTTGTAGCCGACTGCCACGCGCACGGTATCCAGGCCATCGAGCACATCGAGCTTGGTGATGCACAGTCCCGTGATGCCATTGATGTCGACGACGCGCCGCAATCCCGCCGCGTCGAACCAGCCGCAGCGACGCGGCCGGCCGGTGACCGACCCGTACTCGTTACCGCGCACGCGCAGTCGCTCGCCGACTTCGTCGTCCAGCTCCGTGGGGAACGGGCCGCCGCCGACACGCGTCGCGTATGCCTTCGCGACGCCGAGCACGTAGTGCAGCTGCTGCGGACCCACGCCACTACCCGCCGATGCCTGCCCCGCCACGCAATTGCTCGAAGTGACGAACGGATAGGTGCCGTGATCGATGTCGAGCAGCGCGGCCTGCGCGCCTTCGAACAACAGACGCTTGCCCGCGCGGATCAGCGCGTTCAATTCGGCTGAAACATCCGCGGTCATCGGCTGCAGCCGCTCGCCAAGCGCCAGCGCTTCGTCGAGCGTCTCCTGGAAATCGACCGTCGGCGCCTTGAAATAGTGGCGCAGCACGAAGTTGTGATAGTCGAGCACCTCGCCGAGCTTGGCCGCGAAGCGCTCGCGCGCGAACAGGTCCTGCACGCGGATCGCGCGGCGCGCGACCTTGTCTTCGTACGCCGGCCCGATGCCGCGGCCGGTCGTGCCGATCTTGGCCTCGCCCATCGCGGCTTCGCGCGCGCGATCGAGTGCGATGTGATGCGGCAGGATCAGCGGGCAGGCTTCCGAGATCCGCAAGCGTCGCGGCACGTCGACGCCGGCGCGCTCGAGCTCCGCCATTTCCTCGAACAGCGCCTTGGGCGACAGCACCACGCCGTTGCCGATGAAGCAGGTGACGTTCTCGTGCAGGATGCCCGATGGAATCAGGCGCAGCACCGTCTTCTTGCCGTTGATCACCAGCGTGTGGCCGGCATTGTGGCCGCCCTGGAAGCGCACCACCGCGGCGACGCGGTCGGTGAGCAGATCGACGATCTTGCCCTTGCCTTCGTCGCCCCACTGGGCGCCGATCACGACCACGTTGCCCGCGACTTCAGCGTTCATCGCCCCATACTCATGCATGTCACATGCGAACCAGGTAGAGCAGCACCGCGCCGGCCAGCATGCTCGCCAGCCCCCACAGCCGCAGCTGCCGATCCGGAAGAGTCGCCATCGTCGTCAGCACACGCTTCAGCGCCTGGGGGTTGAGAAACGGCACAACGCCTTCCAGCACCAGATACAGCGCGAAGGCCGCCAACAGATCCGCCCAGCGCATCGCCCACGCTCACCCTGAGCTCAACGGCGCTCGGAACGTTTCAGGTACTTGAAGAACTCGCTGTCGGGCGAGATCACCAGCACGTCGCTGTCGGTGCCGATCGATGCACGGTAGGCCTGCAGGCTGCGGTAGAACGAATAGAACTCCGCGTTGCGCCCGTAGGCGCGCGCGTAGGTCTCTGCCGACCGCGCGTCGCCTTCGCCGCGAATGATCTCCGACTCGCGATACGCCTGCGCCTGAATCTCGGTGCGCTGGCGGTCGGCTTCGGCGCGCAGCTTCTCGGCGTTCTCGTCGCCCTCGGCGCGCAGCTGCTTCGCCTGGCGGTCGAAATCCTGGCGCATGCGCAGGAACACCGAGTCGCTCACTTCCTCGGGCAGGTCGATCTTCTTGACGCGCACGTCGACCAGCTGCACGCCGAGCTCGGCGGTCTTCGACTCCGCAGCCTTGAGGATCTCGCCGGTGAACTCGGTGCGCTCGGCGGCGACGACCTGCTGGATCGTGCGGCGCGCGATCACGCCCTTGATGCCGTCCTTGACGATCGAGCCGAGGCGCACCGCCGCGGTGTCTTCGCTGCCGCCGGTCGCGGGGTAGTACCGCGACACGTCCGAGATGCGCCACTTGATGTAGAAATCGATGCGCAGGATCTTGCCTTCGCTCGTCAGGAACTGCTCCGACGGGTAGTTGCGCGTGGTGATGCGCCGCTCGAACTTGCGCACGTCGTTGTAGAACGGCACCTTGAAATGCAATCCTGGCGTGTAGTCGGCGCGCACGATCTCGCCGAAGCGGAACTTCATGGCGAGCTCGGTCTCGCGGACCGTGAACGTCGACATCGCGATCAGCAGCGCTCCGACGACCAGCGCGACGATCGACAGGAATCCACGATTGGCCATTAGCGCGTCCCCCGCGAGCGGCGCTCGACTTCCGGAGTGGTCGTCGTGGTCGTGCCTTCGATCGTCACGCTCGCCTCGGGCTCCGCGCGCTGCACGCGCCGGCCCTGCTCCAGCAGCTTGTCGATCGGCAGATACACGAGATTGCCGGCGCCGTTGGTGTCGAGGATCACCTTGCGGCTGGATTTCAGCACGGTCTCGACCGTTTCGAGATACAGGCGGTCGCGCGTGACGCCGGGCGCGCGCTCGTACTCCGTCAACAACTTGAGGAAGCGCTCAGCCTCGCCTTCGGCATTGGCAACCACCTTGGACTTGTAGGCTTGCGCATCCTGCACCTGCCGCACGGCGTTGCCGCGGGCGCGCGGGATGAGGTCGTTCGCATACGCCTGCGCCGCCAGCGACAGGCGGTCGCGGTCCTCGCGCGCCTTGATTGCGTCCGCCTGCGCGGGCGCGACTTCGTTCGGCACCCGCACGTCCTGCAGGTTGACCGCGGTCACCTCGAGGCCGATCTTGTAGGCATCGAGCGTGCGCTGAATCAGCTCCTGGGTGCGCGTCACGATGTCCAGGCGGCCCGACTCGAGCACGCTGTCGAGCTTGCTGCGGCCGATCACTTCGCGGATGGCGCTCTCGCTCACTTCCTTGAGCGTCTCTTCCGGCTCGAAGACGTTGAAGGCGTAGTCGAGCGCGTTGGCGCGTCGGAACTGCACTTCCATGTTGATGTCGACGAGATTCTCGTCGGAGGTCAGCATGCGCGTCTGCTCGGTGAAGCTGTCGATCGCCGCCGTATTGACGATCTGCTTGGTCTCGATCGGCCACGGCATGTGCCAGTGCAGGCCCGACAGCGTCGTGTCGACGTGCCGGCCGAAGCGCAGGACGATGCCGCGTTCCGCGGCGTCGACCTGATACAGGCCGGTGAACGCCCAGATGGTCGCGAGCGCGAGCAGGATCGTGCCCACACCGAACCCCCGGCCGGGCGTACCGCCGCCGGTGGAGCGCCCGCCGGTGCCGCCGCCGAACAACGCGCTCAGCCGGCGCTGCAGGCTGCGGATCACCTCGTCCAGGTCGGGCGGACCCTGCTCCGGCTTGTTACTGCCCCAGGGGTTGCGCTTGCCGGGATTGCCGCCGGGTTCATTCCACGCCATGTCGATCGGTCGCTCTAGGGAGAGAGTTGGTAGGGCCTGAGGCCCGCGGGGTCATGACGCCAGCGACGCGGGGCCGCGCGATTTTAGGAATGGCTCTGGATGGGCACAAGTTTTCGCGCCGGACGGTACCAGATCGGGCGCCAGCCCCTCGGTCCGGCACAGGTCCTCGAACGCCTGCCGCGGCATCGAGACTTCCAGGTCGACGCCGCCGCCGGGCAGCGCCTGCTCTGCGAGTACCGCGCCTGCGGCGAAGAACCGGGCCCGCGCCCGTCCTTCCTCCGGCTTCAGGACGATGTGCCGGTGCACGATCTCCGGCCCAAGGAATTCGCCGATCGCATCGACCAGCAGCTGCGTGCCCTGCCCCGTCTGCGCCGACAGCCACACGCGGCGCACGTTGCCGAGCTCGCCGGTCTCGACGCGCGGCGATTCGCCGACGAGATCGGTCTTGTTGAACACTTCGATCTGCGGCAGCGACCCCGCCCCGACTTCGCTGAGCACGCTGTTGACCTGTGCGATGCGCTCGCTGCGATTCGGATCCGCGGCATCGATGATGTGCAGGAGCAGGCTCGCCTCGCGCGCTTCCTGCAACGTCGAACGGAACGCCGCCACCAGCTCGTGCGGCAGGTCGCGCACGAAGCCGACGGTGTCGGCGAGCAGCGCGAAGCGAGCGTCCGGCAATGTCAGCCGGCGCACCGTCGGATCCAGCGTCGCGAACAACTGGTCGGCGGCAAACGCACCAGCGCCGGTGAGGCGATTGAACAACGTCGACTTGCCGGCGTTCGTGTAGCCGACCAGCGCGACTGTGGGGATCTCCGCGCGCTTGCGCTCGCGGCGCGTCGTTTCACGCTGCGTGACGACCTTGTCGAGGCGCGCGTTGAGCGTCTTGATGCGGCTGCCGAGCAGGCGGCGGTCGGTTTCCAGCTGCGTTTCGCCAGGACCGCGCAAGCCGATACCGCCCTTCTGCCGTTCGAGGTGCGTCCACCCGCGCACGAGCCTGGTGGCCAGATGCTTCAACTGGGCGAGCTCGACCTGCAGCTGGCCTTCGAAGCTGCGCGCGCGCTGCGCGAAGATGTCGAGGATGAGACCGGTGCGGTCCAGCACGCGGCACTTGAGCAGTGCCTCGAGATTGCGCTCCTGGCTCGGCGACAGCGCATGATCGAACACCACCAGGTCGGCGCCCATCTCGGCGACGAGCCCGCGAATCTCTTCCGCCTTGCCGCTGCCGATGAACAGACGCGGATCCGGCGCGCGGCGCGTGCCGGTGACCATGCGCAGAACGTCGGCCCCGGCAGAACGCGCCAGCGCCTCGAATTCGCTCAGCTCGTCCTGCTCGGGAGGACCTCCGAGTCCGATGCGTACCAGGAGCGCACGTTCACCGCTGCGGGGACGTTCAAACAACGCAGGCCATTCCGTCGTTCATGCAGTGGCCGATCATTCGGTGGTGACAGCCGACTCCGCGCCTTCTTCCTCGCCGGCCGGCAAGCGGATCGCGCGCGCCGGAACGACAGTGGAAATCGCGTGCTTGTAGACCATCTGGCTGACGCTGTTCTTCAGCAGGACCACGAATTGGTCGAACGAATCGATCTGGCCCTGCAGCTTGATGCCGTTCACCAGGTAAATGGAGACAGGTACACGCTCCTTGCGCAGGGTATTCAGGAACGGATCCTGTAATGATTGCCCTCTGGCCATCATTTATCTC
>DATEML010000215.1:0-16266 GCA_035275585.1 Steroidobacteraceae bacterium
AGTCACGGGCGGCTCCGTGGTCGTGTACGGGTTGCCGAGAATGTTCCACACGTCTATGCGCGGATAGCCGTCGGTCTCGAGCTTCTGGTACACGATGCGCGGCGTGATCGAGAGATTCTCCGTCGGCTGGATCAGCCACGAGAGCCGCGCACCGCTCTTCGTGCCGCTGTTGACATCCTCGCGCTTGCCGCGGCCCGGATAGACGGAATCGATGAAGCCCGGCAGCTCGTTGTGATACGCGACCAGGCGCAGTGCCGAAATGTCGCCGACGGGCACGTTTACCATGCCCTTGAGCGACCCCCCGACATCGCCATCCGTAACGGTCGAAGCGGAGACCTCGGCCGTGCCACCGAACAGGCCGAGCTCGGGTTGCGCAGTGATATAGCGCAACACGCCCGAGATCGAGCCGGAGCCGAACAGCGTGCCTTGCGGTCCGCGCAGCACTTCGAAGCGCTGCAAGTCGAACAGATCGAGGTCCGGCGTGAACAGCGCGACGGAGATCGGCGATTCGTCGAGATAGATGCCGACCTGCGCCTTGACACCCGGCTGATCACGCACGACCTGGCCGGCGCTGATGCCGCGCAACGCGACCTGGCTCTGGCCGGGGCCGAGATCGGCGATGGCGAGGCCAGGCACCATGCGGCCCAGCTCCGGCAGGCTGCTCGCGCCGGCGTTGCGGATCTGCTCGCCCGTCGGTGCAGCGACCGAGAACGGCACGTCCTGCAGCGCCGTGGCGCGCTTCTGCGCGGTCACGATGATCTGTTCGATGATGCTTTCGTCGCTCGGAGCGGCTGCGAAGCTCAGCGCCGGCGCGGCCAGCGCCAGTGCGACGACGTTTCGGGTCAATGTCTTCGTTCGGTACATGTCCTGGTCCCCCGCATGTAGCACAACACGATACTTGAAAACGAAAGGGGCGCTCGATCGCGCCCCTTTCCGGCAATTACCCCTTTGCTGAAAATGCTTGCATTCAGAACTTGATCGCTGCGCGGGCGTGGATGTAGCGCCCGGGTATCGGGTACAGCGTTCCGTCGTAGTTGTTCAGGTCGCAAGCGCGGCACGGCGGCGGATCCTCGTCGAGGATGTTGTTGATGCCGAGCGCCAGCTGCAACTTCTGATCGAAGAACGACGGCGTCCACGCGACCTGCAGGTCCGCATACACCTTCGCGTCCAGCTCGTCGACGTTCCGCGCCGGATCGCTGCACAGGTTCTGCGCACGCGCGTTCGCCGTACAGGCGCCGTCGATCGCGCTCAGATAGCGCAGCGTCAGCGAGGTGACGAACTCGCTTATCTGCCAGTCGGTCGCCAGCGTCGACTTGTAGCGCACGTAGCCGCGCGTCGGCGAGCCGAGCTCAATGCCCGCGAGCTCGCGCGCGACCAGGCCGTTCTCGCCGAGCGTGAACTCCTTGTAGCCCGCGAGGTAGGTGTTGGCCCAGGTGAAGCGCAGCGCGCCGAAGCTGAACTCCGGCGTAGTCAGCGTGAACGTCCAATCGAAGCCTTCGGTCTCGATGCGACCGATGTTCGTCAGCTGATTGGCGAACCCGACGATAGCGCCGCCGCTCGCGCGCACGATGCCGTCGCAGAACAGCGGCGACAGCGTCTGCACGCAGTTGTCGAGCTGAACCTGCGCGTCGAGCGCCTGAATCGCATTGTCGAGCTTGATGTTGTAGTAGTTCACGTCGAACGTCAGCGATTCGATGAAGGAGGCGTTTTCCGCCCACGACGGGCTGTAGCCGAGCCCGATCGTGTACGTGTCGGACGTCTCCGGCGTGAGGTCGGGGTTGCCGCCGGTCTGCACGCTGATCTGCGGATTGAGCTGGCTGAACGTGCCTGGCACGCCGAGCGCCTGGCAGTTGGCGGTGGCCCCCGGATTCAGGGTCAGGTACTGGTCGCACGGATCGTCCAGCGAGCTGTCGAAGCGCGAGCCGGTGTTGAACAGCTCGCCGATGTTCGGCGCGCGGAAACCTTCGGCGTAGTTTGCACGCACCGACAGGTCGTTGAACACGCGCCAGTAGATGCCGGCTTTGTAGACCTCATCGCGACCGAACGTGTCGTAGTCAGACGAGCGCACCGCTGCCGACAGCTCGAGGCGCTGGACGCCCGGCAGATCCGCCAGGATCGGCGCACGCAGCTCGAGGAAGGCTTCCTTGACCTTGACCTCACCTGCGGTCGGCGAAGCCGGCACGTCCGCCGTCTCGCCCGCTTGCGCGACCGAGTCCGGCGTGAACGACCCGGTCTCCTTGCGATATTCGAAGCCGAGGGCGTATGCGAACGCGCCGCTCGGCAGATCGAACAGATCGCCCGAGAGGTTCAGCGCAACGTCGTTGAGCTCCTGCTCGCTCACGTCGTTCTGCGTGTACGTCGCCCACGCGAGCATCTCCGGCGTGATGGTGCCCTCTCCGCCGAAGATGTTGAACGGCACGCACGTAGAGGCCGGCGATGCGCCCTGGACTGCCAGGCAATCGTCCACCGGACCGAGCGCGAGCGCCAGCTTGCGCGCGTTGAAGATGTTGTGACCGGTCTGCGAGGCGTTGTTGCGCCCCCAGTTCACGCTCACATCCCAGTAGTGCGTACGGCTGCCGAGCTGCAGATCGCCGCTCAGTGCGCCCGACAGCATCCAGCTGTCCACGTTCTGGTCGAAGATGCGCGGGCCGGCTTCGAGCGGCCGGCGCGCGATCGTGACCAGATTGTTGCTGCCGCCCGCACCGGCACCCGGTCCCAGATCGATGCCGAACGGATTGAACGGGTGGTCGGCGGGAATGAACACGTTGTCCAGGTAGAAGCCGGCGCCGGCATCGGAGCCCATGAACAGCGGGTTCGGCGCGGCCTGATTGTGCGACTGGCGATTCGTGAACGATCCCGTCAACGTCAGCTCGGTATTTTCGGCGACGTCGTAGGAGGCCTTGCCGAACACGTTGACGCGGCGGTTCGGCGTGGCCAGGTAGTTGAACGGCCGGAAGTTGAACCGGTCGGCGTTCGTGAACTCGTGCCAATCGCCGCTCGCCGGATTGTTCGGATCGTAGTTCGCACCGCTCGCGCCGGTGTTCAGCACGAGGTCGAGGACATCCGGCTCACCGTCGCCGTTCACGTCGCCGCGCGGATCGACGAAGAGGAACTGGCCCTGCGGGATGCCGCCGCTGCCGCCGAAGTTGCAGGGGTTCGCGCCGAAGACCACGCACTTCGACAGATCACGATCGCCCGACATCACGGGATCCTGACGCGCATAGCCGACGCTGACGAATGCGCGGCTCTTGTCGCTCTTGGCGCCAAACGACAGGTTGTAGTCCTGCGTGTAGCCGTCGCCCTCGTCGTAGGCGGCTTGATTCGTCTCGAAGTCGAAGCCCTGGACGTCCGACTTCGTGATCACGTTGACGACGCCGGCGATCGCGTCGGAGCCGTAGATCGGCGATGCGCCGTCCTGCAGCACTTCGATGCGCTCGATCGCCGCGGTTGGAATCGTGTTGAGGTCGACCGCGCCGGACACGCCGCTCGCGGACGAGCCGCGCACCCAACGCTTGCCGTCCACCAGCACCAGCACGCGCTTCGACGTCAGGTAGCGCAGATCGATTTCGCTCGCGCCGGCGCCGATGCCGCCGCCGTCCGGCGGGAAGCCGAGGTTACCGCTCGCGTTGTTGGAGCGGCCGATCGCCGAACCGGAAATCGGCAGCCGCTGCAGATAGTCCGCCACCGAGATTTCGCCGCTGCGATCGATGTCTGCGGCCGACGAGGTCTGCACCGGGGCGGTCTGCTCGACCGGGTTCTGGCGAATGCGCGAGCCGGTGACGATCACCTCTTCCGGCTGCTCAGCGGCAAACGCAGGCTGTATACATGTGGCTGGGATCAGACACGCCGAGGCGAACAGGGCGTAGCGATTCTTACCGGCCAGGGTCCGAAACGTTCTTATATCCATGACGACCTCCCGAGAGAGGGCGCTGACGCTAGCACTCGATATTGTAAAGAAGCAAGTCGGTCCACCCATGTCCGCAAGCGATTTCATCGTTTTGATGCAAAGACGCAACGCGAAAAAGACCCGCGTGAGCAATCATGCGTACGCGTTGACCGCGCATCGGCGGCGATGGAGCTGGAACCTTGACGAACGGCCGCGCGTCATGGTGTCGGAAGCAGCAAAGTTATCGTCGCAAGACGAAAACCCAGCTCTTCCAGCGCCGTCAGCCGCTACGCTCTTTTGATGTAACGGTCTGCGGCACGAAGCCCCGCCTTCTGCGACGGGGCTTCCCTTTTTCTACCTACAGAATCTTCTACCTACAGAATCGACTGCATCAGGTAACCGTAGGCGCGCGGCTCGGTCAGCGCGACGAACAGCAAGCCCGTGATCGCTCCGCCCAGGTGCGCATCGTGATTGATGCGCCCATGCGGATGCTTGGACGCGTAGTACGTGTAGACCAGGTAGCCGACGGCGAACAGCGGCGCCGGGATCGGCACCGGGATCGGCAGGATCAGCAGGCTCTGCTCGGGGAAATACACGATCGCCGCGAACAGCACTGCCGAGATCGCGCCGGACGCGCCGAGGCACGCGTATTCCGGATTGCGGCGCTGCTTGTAGTACGTCCCGGCGTGGCTGATCAGCAGGCCGGCGAAGTACAGCGCGATGAACCGCGGCGTGCCGATGTAGCGCTCCAGCTGAAACGCGAAGAAATAGAACGTCATCATGTTGAAGATCAGGTGCATGAGATCTGCATGCACGAAGCCGCTCATGACAACGGTGGCGTATTCCTTGCGGCGCGTCAGCCAGTACGGGCGGAACAGGCTGCGCTCCACGAGTTTCGGCGACCCGTACAGGCCGATGAGGCTGATGGCGATGGTGGCGACGAAAATGACGAGCGCGGCCGAGACTTGCGGACCCACTGTGCGACTGCCCCCGTGATGGCCCCAGAAATCGGGGCAGCCGCATTGTGCCGCAATCAGCTTCCGCAGGCTTGACGCTCGCACTCCATCGCATGGACGCGGCCCTGCAGGTCCGCCGCATAGACGACGCCGTCCGCCATCGCGGGCGCGGCAGCGAAGCCCCATTCCGCCTTCTTCTCGAGCGTTTCGGCGCTCGGCGGATCGAGGTACAGCCAGCGGATGGCGCCCGTTGCGCGATCGATCGCGACGAGCGAGCCGGCGCGCGCACCGGGATAGGCGCCCTGCCCGACCGTCGCCGCGACGACGAGTTGGTCGCTCACGGCCGTGCGCGGCCAGGCCCAGCCTGGGACCGCGGCCTTCCAGCGCAGCTTGCCGTCGCGTGCATCGATTGCGAATACGCCGACGCCGTCCGATGAGCCGGTATAGACGACGCCGTCGCGCACGACCGGCGGCGACTCGATCCACGAGAACCAGTAGTAGTGTTTCCACAGCTCCTTGCCGCTCGCGGCATCGAGTGCGATCAAGTCGTACGTGCGGCTGCCGACGAATACGCGGTCCGCGTCCACGACCAGATCACCTGCGACCGGCAGCTTGGCGTCGTAGCTCCAGCGTGGCTTGCCGTCGCTCGCGCCCACCGCCTGCACGATTCCCTTGTAGTCCGCGAACAAAACCGTGTCGCGGTAGAGCGCCGGCGTCGCGGTCATCATGTCCTTCGTCTCGACCCGCCACTGCTCCTTGCCAGTCGCAAGATCGAGTGCATAGAGCGTGCTGTCGCGACTGCCGACATAGACGCGCTTGCCGTCGGCGACCACGCTCGACCCGTAGCGATCCCAGCGCGACGCCTCCTGATACGGCGGTATGCGCTGCGGGCTGCCGCGATCGATCTTCGCGCGCCAGCGCTCCTTGCCGCTGCGCTTGTCGAGGCGGTAGAGAAAACCGCTATCGGCAGCCAGGTAGACGGAATCCCCGATCACCGTCGGCCGCGCCTTGATCGGCTTGTCGGTCGCGAATTTCCAGCGCTGCGCACCTTGCGCATCGAGCGCGTGCAGCGTACCGGCGTCGTTGGCGACGAAGATCAGTCCGCTCTGGGCATCGCGCTCGATGCCGGCCCACACTGCCGCGCCGGTGTCGAACGTCCAGCGCTCGCGCGGCCGCGGAAAATCCCAGGTGCGCGGCACAGGCTTGGCCAACGGCTCACTGCGGCGGAACTCGATCGGGATCTTGTAAACCGGTACCGCCTCCTCGGCCAGGTAGCCGCGCAGCGTGCCCGCCTGCGGGTCGAACCGCAGCGGGAACGGATACGGTTTCATGTCGAGCGTCATGCCATCGATCGTGACCGTGCCGATCGGCACGTCGTAGCCGCCGATGCCGAGCAGCGAGATGCGCACCGCCTGCTTGCCGTTTTCCTCGAGGAAATGCAGCAGGACCCGCGAGGACTCCCCGCCGTACTGCGGCTCCGCCGACCACCAGCCGGTCACGTCGGCAAACTGGAAAGTGTCCGCGGCGCGGGCGGCGCCGGCAGTTGCCGCGACAACCGCGGCGATACCGATTACCAGGGAGCGCGACAGCGCGTGACCCATGGCCGTCTCCTGAAAGTGGAAATGGCGCGAGTGAAGCCGACAACGCGACGACAGGTCAAAGATTCGCGACGAACGAACTGCGTTCAGCGCCGAATCCCGGCGCCCGTCCATGGGCGGACTTGCGTACAGGATGACTTTCCGGCGCATCTGCGCGCACACTCCCCAACGTCATGAGTACACCCCTGGCACCGACCGAGCGCGAAGAACGCATCGGCATGCTGGACGCCACGCGCGGCATTGCCGTGCTCGGCATCCTGATCATGAACATCACCGGGTTCGGCCTGCCGCAAGCCTACGACGATCCCACCAACTGGGGCGGCAGCGAGGGCATCAACCTCACTGTGTGGCGTGTCGCTGCACTGCTGTTCGAAGGCACGATGCGTGGCATGTTCACGCTGCTGTTCGGCGCCGGTGCACTGCTGTTTCTGCAGCGGCATGCAGCACGCAACCCTGGACTGCTGCCCGCGGACCTGTTCTTCCGGCGCACGATGTGGCTCATCGTATTCGGAGTGGTGAACGCCTACCTGCTGCTGTGGCCCGGCGACATCCTCTACTACTATGGCTTCGTCGGCCTGCTGCTGTTCGTCTTCCGCAACCTCGCGCCGCGCAAGCTGATCGCCGCTGCGGCGGTCATCATGATCCTGCAGACCGCCGTGACCATCACCGAGTGGTATGAGTATCGCGAGACCAGCGCCGCCGCAGCAGCCGCGCAAGCTGCGCGCAGCTCAGGCAAGGTGTTGACGCCGCAGCAGGCCGATGCGATCCAGAACCTCGCGACGACGAACGAGCAGTTCAAGCCCTCGCTCGAGGACCAACAGAACACCATTGCGCGCGTGCGCAAGAGCTACTCCGGCGCGCTCGGCGTGACCGCGCCGGAGAGCTGGCACTTCGAAACCACTTTCTTCTTCCAGCACGGCCTGCTCGAGTGTCTCGGCATGATGTTGCTCGGCATGGCGCTGCTGAAGCAGGGCGTGCTCACCGGTGCAGCGTCGCGGCGCGCGTACGCGACGCTGATGCTCGTCGGCTATGCGATCGGCCTGAGCGTCAACCTGTTCGAGACCTCGAACCTGGCCCGCGCCGACTTCAGCGTGCAGGCGCTGCTCGACTCGTACCTCACGTACGACCTCGGCCGCATCCCGATGACGCTCGGTCACATCGGCCTGATCGGCCTGCTGTATCGCATGCCGGCGCTGTCGGGCGCGATGCGCACGCTGGCGGCCACGGGCCAGATGGCGCTGACGAACTACCTGTCGCAGAGCGTGATCTGCATGTTCCTGTTCACCGGCGCCGGTCTCGCGTTGTATGGGCACCTCGAGCGCCACGAGCTGTACTACGTCGTCGTTGCGATCTGGGTCGTGCAGCTGATCTGGAGCCCGCTGTGGCTGCGTCGCTTCCGCTTCGGTCCGCTCGAATGGGTGTGGCGGTCGTTGACGTATTGGAAGAAGCAGCCGATGAGACAAGGGCAAGTGACGGAAGCGACGAGAGTGACGCAAGTGACGTAGATCTTCGTCACTCCGTCACCCCCGTCACTTCGTCACTCCGTTCTGACCTTCGAATATCTTCCTGACCGTCACCATCGTGTCCGCCTCGTCGACGCGCTTGTCCGTGCGATAGCGCTTCACGCGCGCGAGGCGCAGCGCGAGTCCGCCCGGATAGCGCGGGCTCGCCTGCAGATCGCTGAACGCGATCTCCACGACCAGCTCCGGCCGCACGTACACGGTCCAGCCATCATGCCGGGTCTCGCGTGCCTGCAGCTCCTGCGTTTGCCATTCGAGCAGCGCGTCGGTGAGACCCTTGAAGGTCTTGCCGAGCATCACGTATTCGCCGGTCGCCGGATCGAGTGCGCCGAGATGCAGGTTCGACAGCTTGCCGGTGCGCCGGCCGTGGCCCCATTCCGCCGCCAGCACGACCAGGTCGAGCGTGTGTGCGCGCTTGATCTTGAGCCAGCTCGCACCGCGGTTGCCGGCTTCGTACGGTGCATCGAGCGATTTCGCCATCAGGCCTTCATGTCCGGCCGCGAGCGCCGCGTCGTAAAAAGCCTGCGCTTCCGCCGCATCGGCGGTGATGAGACGCGGAATGATCAATGCCGCCGGCACTGCACGCGCCAGCGCCGCGAAGCGCTCGCGGGCGGGTCGAGCGGTGAGCGTCTCGCCTGCGAAGTGCAGGCAATCGAAGAAGAACGCCTGCATCGGCAGCTCGCCGCGCAACTTCGCGACGTCGAGCTTGCGGCCGAAGCGCCGCATCGTGACCTGGAACGGATGCGGCCGGCCGGCCGCGGTGAACGCGATCGCCTCGCCGTCGAGAATCATCTCCTGCGCCGGCAGACTCCGGATTGTCTCGACGATCTCCGGCACCGCCGCGGTCACTTCGTTCGAGCTGCGCGTATAGATGCGCACGGATTCGCCGACCTTGTGCAGCTGGATGCGCGCGCCATCCATCTTCCATTCGAAGGCGACCTCGCCGCCGAGCTCCGCCAGCGCTTCGCTGACGTCGGCGGCGACCTGCGCCAGCATCGGCGCGATCGGCGACAGCGGTGCGAGCTGGAACTGCGCGAGCGATCCCGCGCCCTCGGTCAGCGCGGCGCGCGCCACGGCGCCGAGATTCTTTGCGTACATCGCTGCGCGCCGGATTTGCTCCACCGGTATATCGGCCGCGGCAGCGACCGCGTCGATCATGACGCCTTCGAGCGCGCCTTGCCGCAACTCGCCGCCCAGCAGCCGGATCAGGAATTCCTGCTCGTCATGAGTTGCACGCGCGAACAGGCCCTGCAGCGCTTGCGCGCGGCGTGTCGCCGACCCCGAGCCGCGAATCGCCGCGACATCGGCCAGCGTCCGGTCGACTTCGTCGATCGTCAGGGTCGCCGTCGCGGCCGCACCGCCCGTTTCGCTGGCCTTGCGCAAAGCTGCATAGCCGATGCCGAACCGGCCCTGCGGCATTTCGCCGGACAGATAATGCACGGCGGTGTCGATCTCGCTAGGCTCGACTGCACGCAGGTGCGCAGCGAGCTCACGGACCTTCGCGAGGCGGGCGGACGTTGCCCCTACGCGCTGCGAAACGGCGACCAGATCTGCGAACAGGCTCATGACGGGATTGTGGCCGGAGCATGCCCAAAGTTTCAAAGTCAGTTCTGAGACGATTCCTGCCGCTGGTCTGGCTCTCGATCGCCGCCGGCGCGGCGTGGGTGCTGATCCAGCGCATCGAAGAGATCGACTTCGAGGATGTCGCGCAGCACCTCGGCAGCGTGCCGCTGCCGGTCGTGATCATGGCGTTGCTGTGCTCGGCAGGCGTCTACACGACGGTCGGTTTGTACGAAGGCATCGCAGTAAGGCTCGCGAGCGACCGTAACCTGCGCTGGCAGGCATTCCGTACAGCGGTGATCGCCAATCCGCTCGGCCGCGCGATCGGCGTCGCGATGGTCAGCGGCGGCGCGCTGCGCTATCGCATGTACGCGCCCGAAGGGCTGTCGCTCAAACAGGTCGGCGCAGTGATCCTGCTGGTCGCCATGCCGTATGTCTTCGGCGTCGGTTGGCTGATCGATGTGTCGCTGCTGCTGCATCTGAAGGAAGCGAGCCGTGCGTTTCAGTTGCCGTTCGCCGCAGTGACTGCGTTCGCCGTGCTCGGCCTGGCGAAGGACGTGGGCTGGCTCGCGTTCGTCGCGACGCGTACGCAGCCGATCACGCTCCGCGGCCAGTCGATCCGCCTGCCCTCGCTGCGCGATGCACTGGTGCAGATCGCGTTCGGGCTGACGCAGATCTCGCTGATGACGACGATCCTCTACCTGTTCATGCCGGCGGAGCTGAACATGACGTGGCCCGCGTTCGTCGCGGTGTATTGCATTGCCTTCGTCGCGGGTCAAATGAGCAACGTGCCCGCGGGGCTGGGCGTGCTGGAGGCGGCGCTGTTTCTGATGCTGCCGCACGTGCCGCCGGGGAAACTGGTCGGCTCGGTTCTCGCGTACCGCGCGGTGTACGAAGTGATCCCGTTGGGTGTCGCGCTGATGCTGTTGCTGATTTACGAGACGACGAACAAGGCGGGGATCGTGCGGCGAAGAAAGACCAGGAGTCAGGCTGAAGCCTGACCCACACAGAACTCAGGCGTCGACTATCCTCAGAACCGCAAGCTCGTTTCCGTCGCCCACTGCTTGCCATTGCCGGCCTGTGCGATCGGAATACACGCCTGGAACCCGCCCGGCACCGCGACGTACTGCAACACCTGCGTCGCGCCGACCTGCGAAGTGAAGAATCCCAGCAGCGTGAGCTCCTTCATCATCAGCACGAACGGTCGCTTGCGCTCGCTCGGCGGCACCTCGCTGTCCGCCTGCGTCTTCTCGGCAGCCGCCGCCTCGTCGTGCACCTTCTGCAGGAAAGCCATGCGCTGTGCCTGCGGCAGCTCGAGGAATGGCTTGTCGTGCGCGCGCTGCGCTTCGGCGTCGAAATCCTTCACGCCGCTGACGAAGCGCGCCTGGTCCTCGGCCGGATACGCGTCCTTCAGGATCACATCGATGAACGCCGGCACGCCGACATCGCGAGCGCCCGGCGTATCGGTGCGCGGCAGGATCAGGTCGGCAACGTCGGCGACGACCGCGCCCTCCTCCTTGCTGAGGAACTGTGGAGTCCAGCTGGCACCGCTCGGCTTCGGCGAGCAACCGTTGAGCACGCCGAGCACGGCCGGCGCGGAGATCGCGCCGCCCATCAGCATCGCCACGCGCTGAATCAGCTCGCGGCGATTCATGAGGTTGTTGTCGCTCATACGTTCATCCGCTTGAGCTCGCCGACTGCATGATCGACCGCGCGCGCGGTGAACGCCATGTAGGTCAGCGAAGGGTTCTGACACGCGCTCGACGCCATGAACGAGCCATCGGTGACGTATACGTTCGGGCACGCGTGCACCTGGTTCCACTTGTTGAGCACGGAGGTCTTCGGATCCTTGCCCATGCGCGCGGTGCCCATCTCGTGGATACCGAGGCCGACGCCGGTCTCGTCGTCGTGCGTCTTCACCTCGCGGAAGCCCGCTGCCTCGAGCATCTCCGCAGCGTCATTCACCATGTCCTTGCGCATCTTCAGCTCGTTCTCGCGCAGCTGCGCATCGAAGGCCAGCACCGGCTGACCCCACTTGTCCTTGCGCGTGCGGTCCAGCGTCACACGATTGGCGTGATTCGGCAGGATCTCGCCGAAGCCGCCCATGCCGATGTACCACGGCCCGGGCGTCGCCGCCTGCTGCTTCAGGTCCGCGCCGAGCGTCGTGTCGAGCATCAGCCGGGTCCAGCCGAGCCGTCCTGCGCCGCCCTGGTAGCCGAAGCCGCGAATGTAGTCGCGCTTCTCGCTGCCGAGGTTGCGATAACGAGGAATGTAGAAACCGTTCGGCCGCCGGCCGGTGTAGTACTCATCGGTGTAGCCGTCGACCAGCGCGCCGGCGCCGACGTCGAGATGATGATCCATGATGTTGCAGCCGAGCTCGCCGCTGTCGTTGCCGAAGCCGTTCGGAAAGCGCTGCGACACCGAGTTCAGCATGATGTGCGTCGAGCCGAACGTCGACGCGCACAGGAAGATCACCTTCGCAGTGAACTCCAGGTGCTCGTTCGTCTCGGTGTCGATCACGCGCACACCCGTGGCGCGCTGCTTGCTGTCGTCGTAAACGATCTCGGACACGATCGAGTTCGGCCGCAGCGTCATGTTGCCGGTCGCTTCGGCTGCCGGCAGCGTGCTCGAGTTGCTGCTGAAATACGCGCCATACGGACAGCCGCGAATGCACAGATTGCGATACTGGCAGGTGCCGCGCTGCGGACTGTGCGCGAGCGGCGCCGTCAGATGCGCGGCGCGGCCGATGGTCAGCTTGCGCTTGAACTTGTCCGCTATCGTCTGCTGCAGATGAGTCTCGACGCAGTTGAGATCCATCGGTGGCAGGAACTTGCCGTCCGGCAGCTGCGGCAACCCTTCCGCGCGGCCGCTGACGCCGATGAAGCTCTCGACGTGGTCGTACCAGGGAGCGATCTCGGCATAGCGCACCGGCCAGTCCACGCCGACACCGTCCTTCGCGTTGGCGGCGAAGTCCAGATCGCTCCAGCGGTAGCTCTGCCGGCCCCACATGATCGAGCGGCCGCCGACGTGATAGCCGCGGATCCAGTCGAAGCGCTTGATCTCGACGTACGGATTCTCCGTGTCGTCGACGAACCAGTGCTTGGACGCCTGTGTGATCGCGTAACCGCTGCGCGCCGCGACGGCCTGACGCTTCAGGTCTTCGTCGGTGGCGCGCCCGCCGTAGGGGAATTCCCAGATGTCCTTGGTCGCCGTCGGGTAGTCGCCGTGCTTCACGTCGCGGCCGCGATCGAGCACGAGCGTCTTCAGGCCCTTCTGGGTGAGCTCCTTCGCCGCCCAGCCGCCGGTAATGCCCGTGCCGATGACGATGGCATCGTAGGAATGGTTCTGGGTTGCGCTCGAATCTGTCGCCATGGTTTCCCCCGTTCCCCCGCCGCAGACTTTACGTCATCGGTGGCGGCGATGCGCGCCGCCGAAAACAAACTTCACCTTCGGCGGGCTCGTCGAGCTCGCGCGCGTAGCGGTGGCCGGCATACACCGCATGGACGATCAGACCCGGGGCATGGCAATCGCCGATCGGCGTAACCGCCTCGACGCCCGCGGCCTGCCAGTCCGATGTAAGCGCTTCCAGGGCCGTCTGGAGCGTGTCATTGGGCAGCCGGGCGGTCACGGCGACGACGGATGCACAGCTCACTCGCTGCTCACGGCCGCTGTATACGCACACGAGCTGCGCGCCGTCGCCCTCGAGGGCGCGAATGTTGTGCCCCGTGACGATCTGCATGCCAAGCGAGCGCAGGCGCTTCTGCACGTGTCGATATTCCTGTGTGTACGTTGTCCAGGAAGCGACCACATCGTCGGGGGTGACGTAGATCACCTCGCGCCCGGCCGCACGCAGCACCTCGGCCATGACGCTGCCGATGTAAAAGGCTTCGTCGTCGAACAACAGCACCGGGCCGTCCGGAATCTGCCCGCGCATCAGATCGTCCGGCGTGAACACGCGTGAGGTGGCGAAGCCGGGGATCGCCGCGCCGTTGCTGCGGCCATAGCCGTCGCGGCGCCAGTGACAGCCCGTCGCGAGCACCACGCGTTCGGCGCCGAATTCGAGCACGTCAGCGGCGCTGATGTCGTTTTCGCGATAGATGGCGACATTCGCCATCTTCTGCAGCTGAGTCACGCGCCAGTCGCGCACGCGCGCCCACTGCGCGAGACCCGGCAGGCGCGCTTCGGCATTCACGCGGCCACCGAGCTCGCGCGAAGCCTCGGCGAGATGCACTTCGTAACCGCGCTGGCCGAGCGCGCGTGCCGCTTCCAGCCCGGCCGGGCCCGCGCCTACGACCAGCACACGCTTGCTGCTCTTGCCGGGCGCGATGCGTTCCGGATGCCAGTCCTTGCGCCACTCTTCGCCCATCGTCGGGTTCTGCGTGCAGCGGATCGGCGTGGACGTCATGTCGCCGGTCACGCAGATGTTGCAGCCGATGCACTCGCGGATGTCCTCGACCCGGCCTTCTTCGATCTTGCGCGGCAGGAACGGATCGGCGATCGACGGGCGCGCCGCGCCGATGAAGTCGAGCACGCCGCGGCGGATCTGTCCGACCATCGTGTCCGGCGACGTGAAGCGGCCGACGCCCACGACCGGCTTGCTCGTGACGCTCTTCACCCAGCCCGTGAACGGCTCCTGGTAGCCCTCGGCCGCGAAGCGCGAGGTCTGCGAGTCCATGTGCCACGCGGCGATGTTGACGTCCCACAGGTCCGGCAGGTCCGCGAGCATGTGGACGATCTCGCGCGCTTCGACCTCGCGCACGCCCTCGACGCCGACGAACTCTTCGGTGGCAAAACGCACCGCCACTGCACACTTGTCGCCGACGGCTTCCTTCGTATCGGAGATCAGCTCGCGCAGCAGGCGCACGCGGTTTTCCAGCGAGCCGCCGTACTGATCGCCGCGGTGATTGCGCCGCTGCTGCAGGAAGTGCATCGCGAGCGAGAGATCGTGCGCGGCGTAGATGTAGACGATGTCGAACCCCGCGCGCCTGGCCCGCAGGGCTGCATCGCGATGCCAGCGACGATAGTCGCGGATGTCGCGCAACGTCATCGCCCGCGCCTGCTGCGGATAGCCGTACTTCAGCGGCTGATGCGAAGGAGCGAGCGCGACCTCGCGCGAATACAGATTCGAAGATGTCGGGCCGTTGTGCGTGAGCTCGATGGCGGCGAGCGCGCCGTGCGCGTGAACCTTCTCGCACATCAGCGCCAGCGCGGGAATGTCCTGATCGTCCCACAGCCGCGCTTCGACGTACGGCGAGATGTCGCCGGACGGATGGATCTCGCACTCCTCGGTGCTGACGACCGCCCAGCCGCCTTCGGCCTTGACGGCGCGCATCGCGGCGTGCGCCTCCGGCATGGCGTGACCCATGCCATTGCAGTGAGGCACCTGGAAGAAGCGGTTCTTCGCCGTTACCGGCCCGATACGGACGGGCTCGAACAGAATGTCGTAGCGCGGATCGCGTTGCATGCAGACACGAACTTTAGCCGGGAGCCTGGGATGTCGCGACAGCGGCGTTCGCCGCGCGGCGGCGCTGCCACTTCATCAGGAAATACAGCGGCAGACCGAGCGCGAACAGCCCCATGCCCCACAGGAACGCTTCCTTGCCCGCGCCCCACAGCGTCCACGCAGAGTACAGCGCACCCAACATCGCCACGGCGAGCAGCCACACCAGCTTGCGCCCCCGCACGCCCAGGTCGCCGCGCAAGGCGAGCTTGAAAGCCGCCAGCGAGCAGAACAGGTACATCACGAGATACGCGGAGGTCGAGATCAGGATGATGAACGTGAACACACTGACCATCGAGCCGCTGTAGTTCATCAGCATCACGATCGTGACCAGCAGGCTGGTGATGAACAGCGAGTAGTCCGGCGTGCGGTAGCGCGACTCGTGCGCAAACAGCTGCGGAAAGATCTTTTCCTTCGCGAGCACCCGCGGCATTTCGCCCTGGATCAGGATCCAGCCGTTGAGTGCGCCGAAGCCGCTGATGAAGACGAACAGCGCGACCGCGCTCGCGGCCCCGTCGCCCCAGAACAGGCGCATCACGTCGGCGAACGGTGCGTTCGAGTCCTTGAGCTGCGCGCCGGGGATCAGCAGGATCACGGCCGAGCATGCGATGACGTAGATGATCGCGGTGACGATCGTGCCCCACAGCGTCGAGCGCGGGATGTTGCGCGTCGGGTCGATCACGTTCTCTGCCGGCACGGTAGCGGATTCGAGCCCGAGCAGCGGCCAGAGTGTCAGGATTGCGGCGGCGGTCACTGCTGAGATCGTGAACGGCTGCGGCTCGACCTTGATCACCGACGTGTCCTGTCCGACGATCAGCACGATCGCAAGAATGATCACGGCCAGCAGCGGCATGAGCTTGAGCACGGTCGTCACCAGCTGGAGAATCCCGACCTGCTTCACGCCGCGCCAGTTCACGAACGTCAAGATCCAGATCAGCGCGACGGCCGTGAGCGCCGGCGCACCCTTCGTCGTCCGCAACGCGGGCACGAGCTCAGACAGCGCCGCGACGGTGCCGATCGCGATCGCAGCGTTGCCGACCCACACCGACATCCAGTAACCCCATGCCATGACGAAGCCGCAGCCTTCGCCGAAGGCGACGCGCGGATACAGATACGGGCCGCCCGCCTGCGGATAGACGCGTGCCAGCTGCGCGAACACGATTGCGAGCAGCACGCCGCCGCTCGCGGTGAAGATCCAGCCGAGGATGCTGTTGAGTCCGTAGGGAGCGAGCGACGCCGGCAGCAG
>DATEML010000216.1:0-14227 GCA_035275585.1 Steroidobacteraceae bacterium
CAAGCCGGCGACCCCACCAAGCGCCGCCGACGCCGTCGGCGAGGCCGCCGCAGCGACGGCGGTACTCCGGTAAATCCGGAGTGAGTGCTCAGCAGGGATCCTCGTAGGTCGGGCCTTAGCCCGACAACAAACACTCCACGCGTTCCACTGCGTCGAAGCCCTCGATCCGTCGCGCGTGTTGCGTCGAGTCCGGACACGCAATTGCGAAAATCTGTCCGATGCCGTGCGCGCGCGCCGCGTTCAGCACGGGAATGCTGTCGTCGACGAACAGGCAGCGCGATGGATCGAACGCCAGCTGCGCCTGCAGCTGCGACCAGAATTCCGGATGCTCCTTCGGCACGCCGAAATCGTGCGAGCTGACGATGCGTCGAAAGTAGCGCGCGAGCCCGGTCCGCTCGGCCTTGATGCCCAGCACGTCGCGATGCGCGTTGGTGACCAGCACGGGGTCGCGGCCGCGCGCATGCAGCACCTGAAGGAACCGCTCAGCGCCGGGCAGAAACCGCACGTGCGCGCACACCTCGCGCTTCAGCTCCGCGATGTCGAGCGACAGCTCGCGACTCCAGTAGTCGATGCAGTACCAGTCGAGTGTGCCTTGCTTGGCGACGAAACGCGGTGCGAGCGCGGCGCGCGCCGCCTCCAGCGACAGCTCGTGCCGCTGCGCGTAGCGCTCGGGTAGCACTTCCAGCCAGAAGTAGTTGTCGAAGCGCAGATCGAGCAGTGTGCCGTCCATGTCGAGCAGCACGGTGTCGATCTCGTCCCAGCGCGGCAGCGCGCTGTCAGCCCTGTATGCGGCATTTGCTTGCAGTTTCAAGTCGAGGATCCGGTCCGAGGTCTTCGGTGACGTTGCGCCGTATCATACGGGGAACGGAGGTTTCGAATGCAGCTCGGCTGGGGTTTGCTGACGATGCTGATTCTGGCGGCGGCGGTCCTGTGGTTCTGGCAGGACAGTCTGGCCGCGCGCGAGAGCGCCAATGCCGCGGCGATGGAGGCCTGCCGCCGCCTCGGCCTGCAGTTCCTCGACGGCACCGTGGCGTTTGCCCGGCTCGCGCTCGTCCGCGAAGCCGGCTGGCTGAAGCTCCGTCGCACCTACGTGTTCGACTACACGGCGACGAGCATCGAGCGTCGCCAGGGCTTCGTGCTGCTGACCGGCCGTCGGGTCGAGTCCGTCGGCTACGCGCCGGGCGATACGCAGGCCGACGCTGCGATCGCACGGGCGGAGCCGGTCGCGCCGCAGAGCAATGTTCACCCCGGGGGCGGCAACGTGCTCGATCTGAGCGACTGGCGCGAGCGCACGCGCAGCGAAGACAACGACGCCCACTGAGGCTCGCAAGGGATGCGCATGTTGCGTAAAGTACGCAGCGATGACCGAATCGGAGAACAAGGTCGAGACCGAGACGTTCCGACGCCTGGAACGCCTGCGGGAGCTGCGCATCGAGCACCGCGACCTGGATGACGTCATCAACCGGCTGCAGATGGACCTCTACGTCAACGAAGTGCAGCTGCGGCGCCTGAAAAAACGCAAATTGATGTTGAAGGATCAGATCGCCCGGCTGGAGAGCGAGCTGATCCCCGACCTCAACGCATAAACAACGCACAACGATGCAGGAACTGCTGCGCAACGTGGGCCGCCAGCTCGAGGCGCTGCTCACACCCTCTTCGCTTCTGCAGATCGGCTTCATCCTGGGCGCGGTGCTGCTGGCGATGTGGTTCGGCCGTCTGGTGCGCAGCACCGAGCGGGCGAAGGCCGCAGTCGTGCAGCGCGGCTTCCAGGCGCGTGTCACCGAGGCGGTGCTGATCGTCACCCCGCACATCGCCGCGCTGGTGCTGGTTGCCGCGATCGGCGGCGTGCTGCACGCGATCAAGGCACAGAGCCATCTCATCGACCTCGCGATCACGCTCGCGGGTCTGATGCTGCTGATCCGCCTCGGCGTCTACATCGTGCGTGTCTCGCTCGGCAACCGCACCAAGGGCTGGGGCGACACGATCACGTTCGTCGTCTGGAGCGTGTTCGCCCTGCACGTGCTCGGCTGGTTCGATCCGCTGGTGCAGGCGCTGGACAGCGTCGGCATCAGCGCCGGCAAGGGCAAGATCACGCTGTGGTCGGTGCTGAAGATCCTGTTCACGGTCGGCGCGTTCATACTGGTCGCGATCTGGATCGCGCGCTGGGCCGAGCGGCGGCTGATGGCGATGCAGGGCCTGGCGCTGTCGATGCGCATCGGCATCGCCAAGTTCTCGCAGGCGTTCCTGGTCGGCCTGTCGATCCTGCTCGGACTGAACGCCTCGGGCCTGGACCTCACGACGCTCAACGTGCTCACCGGCGCGATCGGCATCGGCCTCGGCTTCGGCCTGCAGGCGATCGCGGCGAATTTCGTCAGCGGCTTCGTGCTACTGATGGACCGCTCGATCAAGCCGGGCGACGTGATCAGCTTCACCGGTACGACCGGCACGACCACCGAGGGGTTCGGCTGGGTGCAGGAGCTGCGCGGCCGCTACGTCGTCGTGCGCGACCGCGACGGCGTCGAGACACTGGTTCCGAACCAGCACCTCATCACCAACCCGGTCATCAACTGGAGCTACACCGACCCGCGCGTGCGCCTGAAGCTGCCGGTGCGCGTCAGCTACAAGTGCGATCCCGAGAAAGCACTGGCGGTGCTGATCCAGGCCGCCGAGGGCCAGCAACGCATCCTGCGCGATCCGGCGCCGGTGTCGCGCATGATGGGGTTCAACGATTACGGCTTCGACCTGGAGCTGCGCTTCTGGATCTCCGATCCGCAGGAAGGCGTCAACAACGTGCGCTCCGACGTGAACCGTGCGATCTGGCGTTTGTTCCAGGAGCACGGCATCACCATTCCAGTCGCGCAGCGCGAGATCTCCGTGCACATGAGCGATCGCAGCCCGATCGCGCACGACGTGTGACCGTGGCCGACATTCCCGAAGAGACGATCGAGCTGCGCTTCATCCGCTCGAGCGGGCCGGGCGGTCAGAACGTCAACAAGGTCGCCAGCGCCGTGCAGCTGCGCTGCGACCTCAAGCTCTGGCCCGCGCTGCCCGAACGGGTGCGTCAACGGTTGCGCACGCTCGCTGGCCGCCGCATCAGCGACGACGACGTGATCGTCATCACCGCACAACGACTGCGGACGCAGGATCAGAACAGACGCGACGCGCTGCAGCGCTTGTCCGACCTCGTCGATCAGGCGCGCATCGAGCCGAAGATCCGCCGGCCGACGAAGCCGACGCGCGCGTCGAAGCAGCGGCGCCTCGAACACAAGCAGCAGCGCGGTCGGGTCAAGCGCACGCGCGGCGCGGTGAAAGACTTCGATTGATTGTCAGGCTAAGCCTGGCACTAAAGCGCGATAGCAATACCCAACCGCAGCTGCGAATCGAGCTTGCGGTTGTAGTCGAGCAGACTCTCGCCGTAGCCATTGAAGTACTGCAGCATCAGCCAGCCCGTGAGATCGCCGCCGCTCAGTTTGGACAGCGGATACGATGCGCTGAGCTCGAGGCTGCCATAGTCGCTGCGCGTGCCTTTGCGCAGCACACCCCAGAAGTCGAGCCCGCCCTTGCTGCCGACGCCGAACAGCCAGTCCACGTAGCCGCGATAGTCGTCGATGTCCGGGTTGTCGCTCGCGGCGATGTAGTTGTGGATGAGCGGGGCGAAGTATGCGCGGAAGCCGTCGGGATCCCCGAAGGTGAGCGTCGGTCGGGCGTACAGCATGTTGTAGCTGCGCGAGTCGTCGCCTTCCTTGCCGTTCGACTCGTGCCCGATGCCCGACTCGACGCCGACGCGCAGGTTGCCGTCGAAGTAGCGCGCGAGATCGTAATTCGCGTAGAACAGCCGCGGCCGATAGCTGGAATCCTTGAACGGCTTGGACAGCTCGCCGAGATCCCACAGCGCGGTCTGCGAGTACGCCAGGTACAAGTCGTCGATCCACGGCAGCCGCCGCGCGAGCCGCCCATGGTCGTCGAACAGCCGAAACCGCAGGCTGATCTGGAACTTCGCATTCAGGCCGCCATCGCCGCCGACGATGAAATATACGGGCTCGTAGACGGACACCGCGAGCGGCGGCGGCTTGTCGATGAGCGCAGTTCCCGACGGATGTGCCGGCGCCGCGGGCGCGTTCCACGCAGCGCTCGATGCCATGTCGCGCGCCGCGATCTGCACGGCGACGCGATTCGTATTCAGACCCGTCAATGTCAGCGTCGCCGTTTCCGTTGCGTCGACCGGCACATCACCGCGCAACGCAACTTTGAGGAACTGGCGCGGCGCGATCTCGAGCGTGCCGCTGCGATCGGGCGCGAAGTCGAAGGTCGCAATGGATCGCGCAGTCTCCAGACGCGCGTGCAGCGTTGCCGGCAACTCCACGCGGAGCGGCGTATCGCTGTCATTCAGAATCGCGAGATCCGCACGCAGCGGCGCACCGGCGCGTGCGGCGCCGTCGGGCACCGAGAGAATGTACTCGGCACGCGCGGCGTGACCGGCCGCGAGCAGCGTCGCGACTGCAAGCAGGCGAATGAGATTCATGAAGCGCCTCAACGATGAGTGACTTGCAGCACGCTGTTGCGGATCTGTTCGTGCAGCACCAGCTGCGCGTCGTCGGCGACGGCGGGCAGCATGTCCGTGTACGTGAGCCGTCCTTCGGCGCTGACGCCGAGCACGTTGCGGGCGCGCAGCAGGTCGATGAAATTCTTGAACAGCGCCTTGTCGAAGAATTCCGGCGAGTTCAACTCGTACAGCAGCGACATGCGTTGCGCCATCAGCTGGCACTGCGATTCGAGCACGTCCTGGCTGATGCGCCCGCTACCCGACTTGAGCAGCACCGCGATCACCAGGTAGTAGCGCTCGATGATCGGCACCGTCACGTGCGCGAGCACCGACAACTGCACGGCCTCGGTGGAGCCCGTCGGCGGCCGACGCCATTGCGTGCCGCCGTCGACGGATTCGAGCAGCCCGTGATTGGCCATGTCGTCGAGCGTCTCCATGACGGCTGCGGCGACTTCGTCCTCGCGCCAGCGCAGGAACAACTCGTCGTACATGTAGGGATAGATGCGCCACATCAGGCGCTGGATGTCCTCGGTGCGCATCGTGCGGTTGTTGAGGAAGCAGCACGCGACGAGCGACGGCAACGCCATCAGGTGCAGGACGTTGTTGCGGAAGTAGGTCATGAGGACGGAGTTCTGCTCCGTCATCTGCAGCACGTCGCCGAGCGGATGCTTGTGCCGCTGCAGGACCCCCATGCGCTCGCCGTGCCGCACGATCGAGACGCCGTCGGCGTCCGTGATCCACACCTGCGGCGAATACGACGCCTGCCGCAGCAACGATGCGTACATCTCCAGCTGCCGGACCAGGTCGGTTTCGAGCATCGACTGCTTCGGTGTGGCGAGCAGCGCCAGCGCGATCAGGTTCATCGGCGCGACGCACGCCGCGCCGTTGATGTTCGTCATGATGCGCGCTGCCAGGTCGTCGACGGCGGGCGCCAGCCACGGCGGACGGTCGTCCTTCTCGCCCTGCGCGGGCTGCCAGTCCGGCGCGTGCTTGTGCAGGATGTCATCCAGGCGCACCGCTTCGCCGAAGCTCACGTGGACCTTGCCGAACCGCTGTCGCAGCGTCGGCAGCGTGCGCAGCAGCGTGAATATCGATTCCTTCTCCTTCGCCGCGCCCGACAGCTCGCCGATATAGGTCTTGCCTTCGACCAGGCGCTCATAGCCGAAGTACACCGGCAGGAACACCACGGGACGCCGCGGGTCGCGCAGATAGCTGCGCAGAGTCATCGACAGCATGCCGGTCTTCGGCTGCAACAGCCGTCCGGTGCGGCTGCGGCCGCCCTCGATGAAGAACTCGATGGAGTGACCCCGCGCCATCATCAGCCCGAGGTACTTCATGAATACCATCGTGTACAGCGTGTTGCCTTTGAAGCTGCGGCGGATGTAGAAGGCGCCACCTTTGCGGATGAAGCGACCGAGTAGCGGCATGTTGAGGTTGATGCCGGCCGCGACGTGCGGCACGGCATAGCCTTTGTAGTAGATCGCGTAGGACAGCAGCAGGTAGTCGATGTGGCTGCGGTGACACGGCACGTAGACGATCTCGTTGCCGTCCGCCAGCTTCTGCAGCTGATCGAAGTGATGCAGCTCGACGCCGTCGTACAGGCGCGTCCAGAACCAGGTGAGCATGCGCGCCATGATGGCGACGAAGACGTGCGAGTAGTTCGCGGCGATCTCCGCGGCGTAGTCCTGCGCCAGCTTCAGCGCCTCGCGACGCGAAATCTTCTTGGAGCGCATCTCGTCGGCCATCGCGCGCCGCACCGCACCGGCGCGCAGCACTTGCGTGACGATGGTCCGCCGGTGCGACAGGTCCGGGCCGATCGCAGCCGCGCGTTGCCGAGCCAGCGCAACACGTAGCGTGCGCGTGAGCCGACGCACGCCGCGCGCTGCGTCGGCGCCGTCATCGAGCGCGGCACGCAACGAAACCGGATCGCCAAACTGCACGAACAAATTGCGGCCATTGACCACGACCGCGAGAAAGCGGCGAAAGCGCCCGACCCGCTCCCAGTTCTCCGACAGCAGCACGCGCAGCCACGAGCCTTCGCGGTCCGGCGCGCGGCCCCACATCACGGTCACGGGGATCAGGTCCACTTCGAGCGAGCGGTCCTGCGCGGCCGCGGTCACGAGCTGGCGCATCGGCGCCGAGATGCGGTGATCGATCCGGTCGCCCCAGAATCCGGTGCGACGCTCGAGGAACAGCACCGAGCGCGCCGGCAGCGGCGGTTTCAAACCGTCGAGCGGCTCGGGCAGGCCGTGCCGCGCGCAGACTTTCTCGAGCGCGACCAGGTCGGCGACGCCGAGCACATCGAGGACGTAGCAGATCGGCCGGTCGTGCTGCGCATAGCGCCGGCGCAGATCGTCCGGCAATACGTGCGGGCGCGCCCACCACGACAGTGGCGCACGCAGCAGCCCCAGCCACAAGCGATCGAGCCCGGACAGTTCAGCCATGCCAGCGCGTGGAACGTTTACTGAGCGCTCTCGTTCTCTTCGATCGACTGATCGGTCGCGCGCTTCTGCTCCATCACGACGTTCTCCACGTCGCGCGCTTTCTCCACCGGCTTCACGGCCACGTCGCGGAACACCGTCTCCTCGACGGGCGGCGGTGGCTTGCGCGGCTGGTCCGCGGAGCCGCACGCAGCCAGCCAGAGCGATGCGACCGATGCCGAGCCGACCCGCAGGATGTTGGTGAGCATGGAGGCTCCTGTTTGGGCTATTGCCGGCTACAGTCTACGCAGAAAACGGTCCAGGAACTCGCAGACCTCATCGACGTTCGCGGTCAGGCGGTGGTCGGAGTCGATGAGATGGAGCGTCGCGCGGTACTGGCGGGCGTAGCGCACGCTGTTTTCCGGCGGCACGATCGTGTCGTTCCAGCCGTGCACGATCGTCACCGGGCAGCCGGCCGGCGGCGGCGGCGTGTACTGCTCGTAACCGGGCATGAAGAACGCGGGCGCCAGCACGAACACGCCGCGCACAGGCAGCTGGCTCGCCGCGGTCATGCAGACATGAGCGCCGAGGCTGGAACCGACGAGCACGAGCTTGCCCGGCAGGGTCTTGCAGACCTCGAGCAACCGCTGGATGCGCTGGACCGGATCGTTCATGCCGCGATAGTCGACGGATTCGACGCTCAGACCCTGCGCGCGTGCGACCTCGGCCATCGCGAGGATCTTCGCGCCCCACGGCTCGCCGTCCTGGCCGTGCGAGAAGACGACGTACGCGCTCACGCCAATGGGTCCCCATGCTCGCCCTGAACTCCATCGTTGGCAGAGAAATCGGCCGCGCGCGGATCGGCGAGGTGCGAGGGGACGACGTTACGCAGGCTGGAGAAGATCGACTCGGTGCGGCCCGGATACTGCTGCTCCCATTCGCGCAGCATCTTTTTGATCTCCATGCGCTGCAGGTTCTCCTGCGAGCCGCACAGGGAGCACGGGATCAGCGGGAATTCGCGGGCGCGGGCGTAGCGCTCGATGTCGCGCTCGGCGACGTACGCGAGCGGCCGGATCACGATGTGCCGGCCATCGGCGGAGCGCAGCTTCGGCGGCATCGCCTTGAGCTTGCCGCCGAAGAACATGTTGAGGAACAGCGTCTCGACGATGTCGTCGCGGTGATGGCCGAGCGCGACCTTGGTGACGCCGTGCTCGCTGGCGTAACGGTACAGCGCGCCGCGGCGCAGTCGCGAGCACAGGCCGCACATCGTCTTGCCTTCGGGGATCACGCGTTTGACGACGCTGTACGTGTCCTGCTCGATCACATGGAACGGCACGCGCAGCGCGGTCAGGTAATCAGGCAGCACGTGCGCGGGAAAGCCCGGCTGCTTCTGGTCGAGGTTGACCGCGATCAGCTCGAACTCGACGGGCGCGCTGCGCTGGAGCGACAGCAGGATGTCGAGCAGCGTGTACGAGTCCTTGCCGCCGGACAGGCAGACCATGACCCGATCGCCGTGCTCGATCATGCGGAAGTCTTCGATGGCCTTGCCGACCAGGCCGCGCAGCCGCGCCTGCAGGCGCCGGAAATTGTTCGAGGGCTCGGGAACGGCGGCCATTGCTCTCACTCTTCGAGGTACTTGCCTTCGATGTAGCGCAACCACGCGGCCGCCGACAGCGGCTTCCCCGTGGCGTTGCGGATCAGCTCCGGCATGCTGACAGTCGCCGCGACGGCATGCACGTTCTGCCGCAGCCAGTCGAACAATCCGGAGAACTGCCCGGCTGCAATCTCGTCGTCGAGCTCCGGGCGCTCGGCGCGCAGACTCTCGTAGAGCTGCCCCGCGATCACCGCTCCCATCGCATACGAAGGAAAGTAGCCGAACGAGCCGACGGCCCAGTGCACGTCCTGCAGGCAGCCTTCGGCGTCGTTCGCGGGACGCACGCCGAGCCGGTCCTGGATGCGCGAATTCCAGGCTTCCGGCAGGTCCCGGACCTTCAGCTCGCCCCTGAGGATCTCGTTCTCGAGCTCGTAGCGCAGCATGATGTGCACCGGATACGTCACCTCGTCGGCATCGACGCGGATCAGGCTGCGGCGCACGCGGATCAGCAGCCGGTACACGTTCTCGACTTCCCATTCCGGGCCGCTGACGCTGAAAACCTTGTCCAGGAGCGGCTTCATGTAGCGCAGGAACGGCCGGTTGCGGCCGATCAGCATCTCCAGCAGCAGCGACTGACTCTCCTGCAGCGCCATGCCGCGATCGCGTCCGACCGGCTGGCCGCGCCATGCCTCCGGCAGGCCGACGTCGTACATCGCATGCCCGGTCTCGTGCAGGACGCCCATCAGCCCGCTGAGCGGATCCGTGGCGCTGAAGCGCGTCGTGATGCGGATGTCGCCGGGCACGCCGCCGGTGAACGGATGCTCACTTTCGTCGAGCCGGCCGCGGTCGAACGGAAATCCGAGCACCTTCATGACTTCGAGCGCGAGCTGGCGCTGTTTGGCAGCCGTGTAACGCCCGGTGATCTCCAGCGGCGGCCGCCGCGCCTGCAGCTCGATCACCTCCTGGATCAGGCCCGGCAGGCGCCGTCCGAGCGTGGTGAAGATCGCGTCGATCTCGGCGCTGGTCATGCCCGGGCTGAACTCGTCGACCAGGGCGTCGTACGGGTCGAGGTTGAGCGCCTTGCCGAGCAGGCCTGCCTTGTCACGCAGCAGGTTGATCACTTCCTCGAGGTGCGGCGCGAAGATCGCGAAGTCGCTCTTCTGTTTCGCCTCGATCCACTTCATCTCGGCGCGCGCGGTCGCCTTGGCAAGCCGCGACACGAGGTTGTGCGGCGTGGCGATCGCGTGCTCGCGCTCGCGGCGCATCTCGCGCACGTTGGCGCTTTGCCAGTCTTCCAGGCCGGCGCTGTTGGCTTCGGCCCGCGCCAGCAATCGCGACACGCGCGGCGAAGTCAGCAACGAATGGCTTTCAGTCTCCAACGCGGCCAGTTGCTCGCCCCGCAGGTCGGAGCTGCCTCGCGGCATCATCACGGCGGAATCCCAACGCAGGATGCTGGCGGCGCTGCGAAAGGCATGCAGCCGCCTGAACTCCTGCTCCAGCTGTTGGTAGGGCGTCAGCGCCATGGGACCCGCCAAAAGGGCGGCATTCTAGCAATGCGGGCTCTTGCCCGCCGACGTCGATCAGTTAGTTTTTATTGACGCTATACCCGTAAGTGCGCGTGTCTGCTGCCTGCGACTTACAAAATTCTTGCTTGGGTGGCCGGGAACGCGCGGGAACTTGCGGCACGCCCGACCGTCTTAATGACCGTCCTCCTGCGAGAGCGTTCGCTTTGCTGATCGGGCGCTCGGGACAAGAGCCGGCAGCGTTTCCCCACTCTGCCGGCTTTTTTTGTGCCCGCAGATTATTTCGCCGGTTCGTTCGCGCCGGCTTCCTTCGGGCCGCCGCGCAGCCGGTCGATCAGGTGCGCGATGTATTCCGGCGAGCGCGTGTTGCGTGCGACATAGCCGTACACGACCGGAACGACGTAGAGCGTGAGCAGCAACGAGAACATCACGCCGTACACGACCACCGCGCCGATGGACTTGCGGCTCTCGGCGCCCGCGCCGGACGCGATCAGCAGCGGGATCGCACCGAAGACCGTACACAGACTGGTCATGAGCACCGGCCGCAGGCGGATCGCGGCCGCCTCGATCACGGCTTCGTGGAACTCGATGCCGCGGTCGCGCAGCTGGTTCGCGAATTCCACGATCAGGATGCCGTTCTTGGCCGCGAGGCCGATCAGCATGATGCAGCCGATCTGGCTGAAGACGTTGATCGAGCCGCCGGTGACCCACAGACCGAGCAGCGCGCCCGTCACCGCCAGCGGCACCGTCATCATGATGATGAACGGATGCCGGAAGCTCTCGAACTGCGCGGCCAGCACCAGGAACACGATCACCAGCGCCAGCATGAAGGTCGCGTACAGAGCCGAGCCGGAGCGCTTGAACTCGCGTGACTCGCCGTCGTAGTTGAGCTGCGCTTGCGGCGGCAGCTCGGTGCGCACCAGGTTATCCATGTAGTCGAGTGCCTCGCCGAGCGAATAGCCGGGATTGAGGCTCGCGGATATCGTGATCGAGCGCAGCCGATCGAAGCGCTTCAGCTCGGTGGGGCCCGCGAGCTCCTCGACGCGCACCAGGCTCGACAGCGGGATCAGCGAATTGGTCGTGGAAGAGCGCACATAGATGTTGTTCAGGTCGCTCGGCGTCGCGCGGTCGTCCTCGCGCGCCTGCAGCATGACGTTGTATTCCTCGCCGCGATCCAGGAATGTCGTGACGATGCGCGAGCCCATCATGGTCTCGAGCGTGCGGCCGACGGTCGTGAGCGAGACGCCGAGATCGGCGGCGCGGTTGCGGTCCACCGACACGTTGAGCTGCGGCTTGCGCGCGTAGAAATCGGAGTCGAGATTCGTCAGCCCCGGATTCTCCGCGGCCTTCGCCAGGATGATGTCGCGCCAGCGCGCCAGCTCCTCGTAGTCGCCGCCGCCGATCACCACCTGCACGGGCGAGCCGAAGCCGCGAATGCCCAGGCCGCCCGGCGTCATGACCGTGGCGCGCACCCCCGCCAGGTCTTGCAACTTGGGGCGAATGCGCGCCGCGATCTGCTGCGCCGACTCCTTGCGCTCGTCGAAGTCCGACAGCGACAGCACCACGCGACCGACACTGACCTCGCCGCCGCCGCCGAAGTTGCCGACGCGCGAGAGCATGCGCCGCGCGTTGCCGTTCTGCACTTCGACCATCGCAATCTGCTCAACCTGCCGCAGGTAGCGCTCCATGTACTGCAGGCTCGCGCCTTCCGGCGCCGTCAGCACGATATAGACGCGCTGGCGGTCCTCCGACGGCGCGTACTCGGAAGGCAGCAGCCGGAACAGGATCACCGCGAGCACGAGCGCCGCGGCGCCGGCGCCAACGATCAGCGTCGGCGCATGCAGCGCGTTGCGCAGCGAGCGCTCGTAGACCTGCGACAACCAGCGGAAGAACCGGTCGACTGCATGTGCGACGCGGCCGCGCACGATGCCGTGCCCGAAGATCTTCGAGCTCATCATCGGCACCAGCGTCAACGACACCAATGCCGAGAAGCCGATCGCCGCGGCGATCGTGATGCCGAACTCGCCGAACAAGCGGCCGATGTTGCCGGGGATGAACGAGATCGGCAGGAACACGGCGATCAGCACCAGCGTGGTCGCGATCACCGCGAAGCCGATCTCGCGGCTGCCGTCGACCGCGGCGAGCAGCGGCGGCTGGCCGAGCTCGATCCGCCGCACGATGTTCTCCAGCACCACGATCGCATCGTCCACGACCAGGCCGATCGCGAGCACCGCGCCGAGCAGGGTCAGCACATTGATCGAGAAGCCGGCCATCACCATCACGATGCTCGCTGCGACGATCGACACCGGAATGGTCACGGCCGGAATCAGCGTCGCGCGCACCGTTCCGAGGAACAGGTAGATCACGATCAGCACCAGCAGCAGCGCGATCACCAGCGCGTGGATCACTTCGTTGATCGACTCGCTGACGAAGACGGTGTCGTCGATGTTGATGTCCAGGTGGATATCCGGCGGCAGCGTGTCCTTGACCAGATCCATCTCGGCGCGCACGCCGGTGGCGACCTCCAGCACGTTCGCGGTCGACTGCGGCACGACGCCCAGGTTGAGCGAGGGCTTGCCGTCGGAGCGCGCGACATTGCGCAGGTCTTCGGCCGCGAGCTCGACTTCGGCGACTTCGCCGAGACGCACCAGGTAGCCGCCTTCGCCGCGACCGACCACCAGCTGCCGGAAGTCGCTCGGCGTGTACAAGCCAGTGTCGGTGTGCAACGTGAATTCGCGCTGATTGGACTCGATGCGGCCGGCCGGCAGCTCGACATTCTCGGCGAGCAACGCGTCCTCGATGTCCTTCACCGTGAGCCTGCGCGCCGCCATCGCCTGACGATCGAGCCACACGCGCATCGCCATTTTGCGCTCGCCGCTGACACGGATCTGCGCGACGCCCTTCACGACCGAGAAGCGATCGACCAGGTAGCGCTGCGCGTAGTCGGTCAGCTCGAGCTGCGAGCGGCGGTCGCTGCTCAGGTTCATCCACATGATCGCGTCGGAAGTGGTGTCGACCTTCGACACCTCGGGCGGATCGGCCTCCTCGGGCAGGTTGTTGAGCACGCGCGAGACGCGGTCGCGCACGTCATTGGCCGCGGATTCGATGTCGCGGTCGAGGGTGAACTCGATTGTGATGCGCGAGCGCTCGTCCATGCTGCTGGAGCGCAGAGTGTCCACGCCCTCCAGCCCCGCGATCTGATTCTCGATGACCTGCGTGATCTTCGATTCGACGACCGACGCCGAAGCCCCGGTGTAGACGGTGTCGATGCTGACGATCGGCGGCTGGACGTTCGGCGTCTCGCGCACGGACAAGCGGCTCGCGGCCATCAGACCGATGATCGTGAGCAGCAGGCTCATGACCATCGCGAAGACCGGACGGCGGACGGAGACGTCGGAGAGAATCATGTCTGGCCGTTCGCGCGGGCCTGGTCGCCGACCGCGTCGGCCTGCACGCGCACCGGCACACCGTCGCGCAGGTTCAGCGTGCCGTCGATGACGACGCCGTCGTCGGCCGTCAGCCCTTCGAGGATTTCGACTTCACCGGGGCGGCGCCGGCCGATCTTGATCTCGCGCTTGTGCGCGCGGCCGTCCTCGATGACGTACACGAACTGCTGCTCGTTCTCGGGCACGATCGCCTGTTCGGGCAGCATCAGCGCCTGGCCTTCCTGCCGGACCAGTTTGACGGTCATGAACATGCCGGGCCGCAGCCGGCCGTCGCGATTGTCGATCAGCGCGCGGATCGTGACCGCACGTGTCGTCGGATCGACGCGCGTAGCGACACTCGCGACACGGCCTGCGAACGACTCCTTGGGATACGCGGTGCTGTGCGCCTCGACGGTCAGCCCCTGCTGCAGCGTCGAGAGAAAGATCTCCGGCACGGCGAAGTCGAGCTTGACGACGCTGAGATCGTCGAGCGTCGTGATGACGCCGCCGGGATTGACCAGTCCGCCGAGGCTCACGTTGCGCAGGCCGACACGCCCGTTGAACGGCGCAATGATGACGCGATCGGCGAGGCGCGAGCGGGCCGCGGCGACGCGCGCTTCGTTCGCGAGCAGAGTCGCCTGCAACTGATCGAGTTGCGCCTCCGACAGCGCCTTCGTCTGAAACAGCTCCTGGCTGCGCTTGTACTGGCTGCGGCTGTCGGT
>DATEML010000217.1:0-2816 GCA_035275585.1 Steroidobacteraceae bacterium
ATTCTACGGACTCGCGCTCGTCTTCGGCACTGCTTACGGCGGCGTGATGCCGTTGTACGCAGTGCTGGCGCGCGACTACTTCAGCCAGTCGATCATGGGCACGGTGTTCGGTGCGGCGACGATGGTTTCGAGCCTGGGGATGTCGCTCGGCCCGCTGATCGGCGGCTGGATCTTCGACAGCTTCGGCGGCTATTCGTGGCTGTTCGTCGCATCGTTCGCGCTCGCGCTCGGTGCGTCGGCGATTGCTTTCGCTTTCCCGAGGGCGCCTCACGTGCAACTGCAGCCGGCGTGAGCTATAAGCCTCGGATGCTCGCGCTCACGACACTGACACAGCAGCTCGCCGACGGCCGACTCAAAGCACGCGACCTCATCGAGGAGTGCCTGCGACGTATCGAGGATCCTGCAGGCCAGGGACGAATCACGTTCCTGACGATCGCCGCAGAGACCGCGCGTGCGCAGGCTGATGCCGTCGATCGCCAGCGCGCTGCCGGGGTCACGCTACCGCCGTTCGCCGGCGTGCCCATTGCGATCAAGGATCTCTTCGACATGCGCGGCGAGGTCACGACCGCGGGCTCACGGGTGCTTCGGTCGGCGCCGCCGGCGGAGCGCGATGCGCCCGTGGTCGCGTCGCTGCGTGCGGCCGGGTTCATCGTGATCGGCCGCACCAACATGACCGAGTTCGCGTTCTCGGGCCTCGGCCTCAATCCTCACTACGGCACGCCGCTCAACGCGTTCGACCGCGCGACGGGTCGCATCCCCGGCGGTTCATCGAGCGGCGCGGCGGTTGCAGTGGCGGACGACATGACTGCGGTAAGCCTCGGTACGGATACCGGCGGCTCGTGCCGCATTCCGGCGGCACTCAATGGCGTTGTCGGTTTGAAGCCCACCGCGCAGCGCGTGTCGCGCGCCGGCGCGGTGCCGCTCTCGACGACGCTCGATTCCATCGGGCCGCTCGCCCGGACCGTCGAGTGCTGCGCCTTGCTCGATGCAGTTCTGACCGGCACGACGGTCGAAGCACCGCAACCTTTTCCGGTGTCGGGCTTGCGCTTGTTGTTGCCGACGTCCGTCGTGCTCGATGACCTGGACAGCCACGTCGCCGCTTGCTTCGATCGGGCGCTCGAACAGTTGGCGCGCGCCGGTGCATCGATCTCGCGCGTGCCGTTGGCAGAGCTGGCGCGGATTCCCGAGCTCAATGCAAACGGCGGATTCTCCGCGCCGGAAGCTTACGAATGGCACCGCGAGCTGCTCGAGAAGCATCAGGACGCCTACGATCCGCGCGTCGCCGTGCGCATTCTCAAAGGGCGAGAGCACAGCGCCGCCGACTACCTGCGGCTCGGGCGTGAGCGCATCGCTCTCTGCGATCGCGTTCGCAAGCTGACGTTCGGCTACGACGCCGTCGTGATGCCGACCGTGCCGACGATCGCGCCGCCGGTCAAAGCGCTGGAGAGCGATCGCGAGTACTTCCGCATGAACGGCTTGATGTTGCGTAACCCGGCGATGGCGAATTTCCTGGATGGCTGTGCCATCTCGATTCCGATGCAGCGTGGCGGCGAAGCGCCCGCCGGGCTGATGCTGATGGGAGAGCATCTCGACGATCGCAGGCTTCTCGCTATCGCGCGCGGCGTCGAAGCTGTCCTCGGCGCCGCGAGTTGAGCATGCAGCCCTTGGCCATCGACCGGCTGGATACGCCGTGTCTGCTCATCGACGAAGCGCGCATGACGCGCAACATCGATCGCCTGAAACTCCGGCTCGACCGGCTCGGCGCGACCCTCCGCCCGCATCTCAAAACGTGCAAGTCGGTCGAGATCGCGCGGCGGCTCATGCCGAGCTCGCAAGGTCCCGCGACCGTGTCGACCCTGAAGGAGGCGGAAGAATTCGCGGCCGCCGGGGTTCGCGACATCATGTACGCCGTCGGCATTGCACCAGCCAAGCTGGACCGCGTGCTGGCGCTGCGGCGACGGGGCGTCGATCTTTCGATCATCATCGACAGTCGCGAACAGGCGGCAGCCGTCGCCGCGAGCTCGCGCGCGGCGGGTGATCGCATTCCGACGCTGATCGAAATCGACTGCGACGATCATCGCGCGGGCGTGCGGCCTGGCGATCCGATTCTCGTGCAGATCGGTCGCGATCTTCACGAGGGCGGAGCGGAGTTGCGCGGTGTCGTTACTCACGCCGGCGGCTCGTATGACGCGATCGGGGTCGCAGCGCTCGAGCGTGCGGCGGAGCAGGAGCGGGCGGGTACGGTCGCCGCTGCCAAAGCGCTTCGCGATGCGGACCTGCCGTGCCCGGTCGTCAGTGTGGGCTCGACGCCGACCGCGCACTTCGCTCGTGATCTCACTGGCGTAACGGAAGTGCGTGCGGGCGTGTACGTGTTCTTCGACCTCGTCATGGCGGGGATCGGCGTGTGCAGCGTCGACGACATTGCACTGAGCGTCCTGACGTCAGTCATTGGCCATCAGCGCAGCAAGGGCTGGGTCCTGGTCGACGCGGGATGGATGGCGATGTCGCGTGACCGCGGCACCGCGAAGCAAGCGCTCGATCAGGGCTATGGACTGGCGTGCGACGTGTCCGGCAAGGCGTATGCAGACTTGATCATGGTCGAAGCCAACCAGGAGCACGGCATCCTTGCCCTGCGCCCCGGCAGCAGTGCGACGCTGCCGGAGCTTCCGGTCGGTACGTTGCTACGCATCCTTCCGAACCACGCGTGCGCAACAGCTGCGCAGCACGACCGTTATCGCGCGACCAGCGGCGGCTTTGTTACCGCCGTCTGGCCGCGCTTCTCGGGTTGGTGAGGATCAGTCGCGATCGTCGTCCCC
>DATEML010000218.1:0-102429 GCA_035275585.1 Steroidobacteraceae bacterium
TGCGCTCAGCTCTGCGATCGCCTCGACGAGTGCGACCGTATCCACGGGCTTGCTCAGGAAGCGGCAGGACGTCACAGGTGTCTTGAGGGACCGCAAGACCGACGGCAGGTCACCGCTCAGTACGACGCCCGGTACTTCATAGCCGACGCGCTCGCGCAAGCGCAGCAGCATGTCCAAGCCGGTGTTCTTGTCATCCAGATGATAGTCCGCAATCACCACGTCGCCGGGCTGCAGACGCTGCAGCAACACCTCTGCTTCGGCGAGGGTCGCTGCGCTGAGGGTTTCGTGACCTTCCAGCTTCAGAAACAATTCCGTCGCCAGGCGGACGCCGTCATTGTCCTCGACCAGAATCAGTCGAGCCTTCCGCGCCGGCGCTGCGGGGGTGGGTGCGGAAGCAGACCCGCTTGCCGATGCGGTTGCCGTAACCCGATAGCGGTTGGGAATCCGTAGCACAGCCCGCGTACCGCGACCGACGGTGGAGTAGATCTTGATCGAGAAGCCCAGCAGGCGGGTCACCTCCTTGACGATCGCGAGGCCGAGCCCGACGCCCATTCTCTTCGTGCCGTGCGTATCGACCTGGTAGTACTCGTCGAAGATACGCTCGAGCTTGTCGGCCGGGATGCCGATGCCCGAATCCTCCACTGACACGACTAACCCCTCACTCTCCTCAGAGCACCTAACCCGCACCCAACCTCGATCCGTGTATTTCAATGCATTACCCAGCAGGTTCTGCAGCAGCTGGCTGAACAGCGTCCGGTCCGTTGAAATCGCGAGGCGCGTCGAGTCGACTATCAAGTCGATCCCGCGTGCTTTCGCGATCGAGGAAAACTCGGCGCTCAGGTCGTTAAAGAGCTCACCGAGAGGAACTACGACATTCACAGGCTCGATCGCGCCGGATTCCAGGCGACTGATGTCGAGGAGCGAATTCAGCAGGCGCGTCATGCTCTCAATGGCCTGCCCTTGCTGCTGCAGCAGGTCACGGACCTCTGCTTCGGGGACGATTTTCAGCATCGCCGCGTTGAGCAGGCGAACCGTCTGCATCGGCTGGCGCAGATCATGACTCGCTGTCGCGAGAAATCGACTCTTGGCGCGATTCGCGCGGTCCGCTTCCTGGCGTGCGATCACGAGCTCGTCGCTGACCAACTTGCGTTCGGTGGTATCGCGAATAGCGGCCGCCACGAACAGTCTGTCGCCGATACGAAAAGGCGCCAGGCGGATGCCGGCCGGAAATTCGCTGCCGTCGGCTCGTAAGGCGAACAGATCGGCAATGCGGGCGCCCATCTCCCGATTGTGCGGATTGCGCATGTACCCGGCCGTGTGCTTACCGTGATGAGCGCGCAGTCGACCGGGGATCAACATGTCCAGAGGCTTACCGATCAGCTGCTCCGGGGCATGGCCGAACAATTCCCTGACCGTCTCGTTCGCAAAGCGGATCCGATCGCCGTCGTCGACGACGATCAGCGCATCAGGTGAAAACCGCAGCAAGCGCTCGGTGATTTCTCGAAGCTCGTCCATCGTGAGAAAGGGCCCGCCCGAGGCTGTCAGCGCCTCTGCTGTCAGGATACTGCAGTTCATCGCAGTCACCGCGAACCGAAAGTATGACGGGGATGGCGTCGCAATAGTTCAATCACTTGCGCATGCCGCGCAGGTGACAGCGTGCAGCGCCTGCAGCCTGCCCGGTTCTATGGCCTCCCCACACTCCTTGCAAGTGCCATAGAGTCCCTGGTCGAGGCGCTGAAGTGCCTCATCGACCGTAGCCAGCTCATTCTGGGTCGCGTCGTCTATTACCTTGAGCGCCTCATCGTTCTGGATCTGGATGGCGCGATCGCTCCAGTCGCCGACCAAGGGGTCGTTGCGTCGCTGCAGATCGAGCTCTACACGTCGATGGCGTTCGCGAAGAGCATCGCGGCGGGCAATGAGCACTTGCTTGATTCCGGGAAACTCCTGGTGTGGAACCGACATGAGCGTTGGTCTCCTCATGAAATCTTGGGTGTAGCATGGCTCGGCCATGTCTACCGGGTCTCTAAGGGACGGGCACGGGTCGTTCCGTGGAACCCGCGGGTGCGAACCGCCCCGACTTGCGGCAGGCTGGCATCCAAAGGTATGGGCTGAGGGCGTCAGCCAGCAGGTATCGTAGTGACAGATCCTTTAGAGCCAGGGCCATCGGCGCAGCGGACCGCGCTGCTGCTGGAGCAATTGCTCCAGATCGCACGCATTTCTGCGCTGGAAGAAATGGCCAGCGGCATCGCGCACGAGCTGAATCAGCCCATCGGGGCCATCGCGACATTCGCGCAGGCTGCTCAGCGCATGCTCGATCGGCCCGACCCGATGATTCAGCCAACCTCCGATGTCCTTCGGCACATCGCGCAGGAAGCGCTCAACGCCGGTCAGGGCATCCGACGAATTCGCGGACTGTTCAACGGGTCCGCCCATGGACAGGTGAACTCCCATCTCGGCGAAGTGATCGCAGAGCTCATGCCGATTCTGGAACTGCTCGCGCAACGAGGCCAGGGAAAGCTTGCATTATCGATTCAGCCCGATCTTCCGACAGTCGCGATCGATCGCCTGCGAATTCAGCATGTACTCTTCGCGCTGGTGCAGAATGCGCTCGAAGCGCCGACGCGCGACGGTGCGCAGCCGGACGTGCGAATCGAAGTAAGAGGCGATCGGTACGGTGTGCAGGTTGCAGTTGAGGATCGCGGTACAGGTGTCCCCAAGGACGCACGCGATCAATTGTTCCGGCCATTCTTCACTACGAAAGGTCACGGCACTGGCCTTGGACTCGCCTCCAGTCGCGCGATCGCCGAGGCTCATGAAGGGTCGATCAGTTTCGAAGACGCAGAAGGCGGGGGTGCTCGCTTCCTGCTGCGCCTGCCGGCTACTGTGAAGCACGAAGGGGAATCTGCACCATGACGCTGCCGAAGGACACCAAGCGCAAGCAGATTGTCTACATCGTCGACGACGATGACGGCATGCGCCGTGCGCTCACGGTCCTCATCACGACGGTCGGTTATCAGCCGGTCTCTTACGCGAAGCCGAGCGAGTTCTTGGCCAAGTACGATCCCAGCCAGCCGAGCTGCCTGGTCCTTGACGTGCGCATGCCTGAAATGAGCGGCCTGGAAGTTCAGCAGCAACTCAATCGAGCCGGTTCGATGCTGCCGGTCATTCTCATTTCAGGGCACGGCGATATTCCGATGGCCGTACAGGCAATGAAGGATGGCGCGTTCGACTTCCTGCAAAAACCGTTTCGCGATCAGGATCTGCTCGACAGGATCAATGGCGCCCTCAAACTGGACGCTCAGAATCGCGAAAGCGTCGATCGGCTGGCGGACCTCAGAGGCCGTCATGAATCGCTGACTCCTCGGGAGCGCGAGGTCCTTGAACTGGTCGTTGATGGGAAGGCGAACAAGGTCATTGCCATCGACCTCGGCTTGAGCGAACGGACTGTCGAAATCCACCGCGCCAACGTGATGGAGAAGATGGGTGCGCGATCAGTGGCACACCTCGTCAAGATGCACTTGATGCTAGGTGGTGAGGCCTAGCCACGTGCCCGCCACTCCTGCCGCTGCTCGCTCTTGATCGATCCGGCGATGTCGCACATGAGTCCCGCAATGAGATCGAGTGCATCATCGATGGCCATGATACCAACCAAAGCCCCGCGATCATCAACCACCGGCACGCGCCGAATGCCGGCCAGGCGCATCGCCTGCAGCATGTCACTGAGCTCGTCGGTCTCGTTCGCAACGAGCGGCTGACGCGACATGACGTCATCGACGGTGACTGCGTGCGGATCCACCGCGCGCGCCATCACGCCGAGGACCAGGTCGCGATCCGTCAGCACGCCGATCGGCTTCTGCAACACGTCGCCGTCCCGATAGACGATCAGGAAGCCGACGTGTTCTTCGCGCATCAGCCTGGCCGCCGCCTCGGCGTCCGCGTTCGATGCGATCGCCACGACGGCACGCTTGCAATACTCGCCAATGTTCATCACACACTCCTCTCTTCGACTGACTAAGCGGCTTCGCGTCCGAGTGCACGCAGATTCTCGAGCCATTCTTCGCGCTGCGCGCGGGTGAGGCTCGTGACGCTGCCGACGATAGTCGCGCGTACCCGGCGAAAGCCCACGAACCTCAGAATGTTTCGCTGCAGGCTCCGCAAGCTATGCGCACGGAAGTACCAGCGATACCAGAAGGCCGGCATGCCCATCGTCACGACGATCCGCGCGCTTTTGCCGCTCATGAACTTGACCGGCCACCGTCCCAGCTTCAGCGTGCTGAACGCAAAGCCGGGACGCAGCATCTGCTCGAGCAGTGCCTTGAGCAGCGCCGGCATGGACCCGAGCCACAGCGGATACAGGATGACCACGTGCGTTGCCCAGCTGATCAGGTCCTGGCAGCGGCGCACAGCCTCCACCGCTTCTCCTTTCTCGTAGTCTGCCTGCGAACGCAGCAGTGGGAATTCCAGCTCGGCAAGCTTGATCACGTGCACCTGGTGCCCAGTCGCTTCGGCGCCGTGCTGGTACGCAGCGGCCAGCGCGTGAACGAAGCGCGCAGTAGAAGCGTCGGGGTGCCCATCGAGGATCAGGATGTTGCGGCTCATGGCTAAGAAGCGTGCCGTTCCGGCTCCCTGAATGCAGCCGGGAGTTTCCATGAGCAACCTTCGGGTTCCCCGCGAATTTTGCCGGCTTCCGGCCACGCCCTCGGCGCTCTGTTGGCCAACTATCGCGATCGCGAGGAGCGAAACGTCAATCGCCTTCTGGCTGAAAGCCGGGCCGGCGGCCGGAGATGAATCGCTGGAGAGCTGAGAAGGTGGCTACGCTGCCGAGGGCGAGCAGAGAGCCGATGATGAGGATCATGCCGCTTCGACCTTCCAGGAAGCTGCTCCCGAGGTACACAGTAGCCAGCGTGTAAGGCAGCTCTGCCAGCCCGAGCGCAACCGCATAGCGCGTGAACGGAAACCTCACCAGTCCCAGGACATAGCCAGGGACCTCCGAGGGCAACGCAAGCTGCAGGACTACAATCAGCCACAGCGGGGCATTCACGGGGAGATAGGATTCGAGCTTGTGCAGGGCTTCATCCGCCGTCAGCCATCGGACGACTCGTCTGCCGAGGAATTTGCCGATGCTGTAAGTGACCATGCCGCCCAGGATCCAGCCCAACCACAGCAATCCAATGCTGACTGGCGTGCCCCATGTAACTACGGCGGCGGGAACGATGATCGCAATCGATACGAACGCGAACATTGCTGAGATTGCCGCCAGCACCACGAACGTGACGAGCCCCAGCACCTCATGTGCTGCGATGATTTCCCGGGTCGCTCCCAGCACGCCCAGCAACGCTTCGTGCAGCGCATCCGACGACGCGGCAGCAGCAAGAGCGACACACAACGCGATGAGAATAGCCGCGCGGCGGAAGACGAGCGCGTGATGCGTGTGTAGATCCCGTGTAGCCTGCGCTGCTCCCATCAGGACGCTTCAGGCTTTTCCCGGACGACGAGTACCGGAACTGGAGAAAGTCGCAACACCATCTCGGCATCGCTGCCCATCGACGACGTGGACGACCCTGAGACGACCGCTCGCGATCTGGGCGACTTTGATCGCTTCATCGAGGCTGCGCTGCCGTCGACCGCCACGAGAATTTTCCTGTACATGGTTGCGCCCCTCCGACCTTACGCCTTGACTGGCGACCGCTTGACGTACGACATGAGACGGAGCCTGACATCCACGTCGGCACTGCGCGACCGTGAGAGTTCACGGTCCATTACGTAGTTGACCGGAGACAGTTCCAGACTCCGAGAATCACGGCGCGGTCGTGCCGGCCGCGTATTCCAACGCGACAATCGCAGAGGTTATCCCGCCGCCACCGCTTCCGCTGGCGCCTTGACGATTTCAAACTGCAGCTCGCGGCTGCAGTTGAGCGAGTTGGCAATGAGGCATCCGTGCTCGGCCTTGCTCAGCAGCTTCTCATACGTGCCGGTGCTGACTGACTCCACCACTGTGAGCACAGCGCGCAGGACGATCCGCGTAAACCGCGTGACGCCCGCCGATCGTTCGAGCACACCTTCGACCTCGCAGTCCAGGTGGACCCACGGCAGCGCCGACGCTCGCGCAACTGCACGGAAGCTCAGAATGAAACAGCTGGCGATCGCTGCGCACAGCAGGGATTCCGGTGACCATTGATCGCCCGGCCCGCCGAATTGTGACGGCGCTGCACTTGACAATGACGGGACGTCCGCCGCAGTCAGCGAAACATTGCCGCTCGTGCCGCCTGCAGCGGCAACGAGGTACGAATGAGGTAAGGGCTGCATGGAGCACTCCAATTGCTTCGCAGCCAGGATAGCCGGTGCGACAAGGCACCTGTATCAGGAACGCCGCTTAGTGCTTCTCGGGAAGACGCGGGTTCTTGCTATGGAGACGCGGGCGTCGATGCGCGGTCCTTGCTCGCTACCAACTCGGCGTGCACCGTGAACTTGACGCGATCCGCCACGAACAAGCTCAGACTGTGCATGTCGAATCTCGACCGTCTGATGCTTCCGCTTGCGCTGATTACGCAACGCACGTCTGTCGGCGACGAGTGGCTTGCACAGTCGTAGCCCGTCACGACCAGAGACAGCGGTCCCGTGACACCGTGCATTGTCAGACTGCCGTCGATGTGCGCAACCTCGCCGTCGGAGAGCATCAGCTGCTGCCCGCGGTACAGGATCTCCGGATAGCGCGCCACGTCGAGGAATTCCTCGCCGCGCATAATCGAGGTCAGCGCGCTGTCGGTCGCGCGGACAGACGCTGCGTCGATCACAAGATCGAACTCGGCTGCGTGCGACTGGGGATCCAGCGACGCGCGGCCAGTCACACGTTCGAACCAGCCGGATTGACTCAAGAAACCGAAGCGGCGGGCCTCGAAGGTCACGACCGTGCGCGAGGAATCTACGCTGTACTCTGCTGCGGCCGCCCGGCCAGTATGCATGCAGCCTGCTACGGCACAGGCAAGCAAGCAGACGCACGACAATCGCGGTAAGGGCTGCATCGCGCGCTCCCCATTGCTTTCAACGTCAGACCGACAGTACAAGATCAAGAAGGCGGTGATCAGCTCGAGGATTCCACGAGCGTCTGGTCCTGCAGAGGCTGGTAGGGAGCAATCTGGCTCGTCTCCGGAGCGCAAAGGTCGCGTGACATGAGAAACAGATGCTGCGCCGGATCGTAGCGCACGGTGAAAGCGAGTCGTCTGGCCAGGGCGATCATCGCGAGATTGTCCGGCAGTACCAGCCCGGTCATGCGGCTAATGTCGTGCTCTCGCGCATAGCGAATGAGCTGCTGCATCAGCAGGCTTGCTATGCCGCATCGTTGCCATGTGTCGGCTACGCTGACCCCGAGCTCAGCGGTGCCGGGCTGGTCAGCCTCACCGTAGCGGGCGACTCCGACGAACTGCTCGACGCCGTCCTTCAGCGTCGTGGCCACGAACGCCATGCGGTGCAGGTAGTCGATGTCCATGAGTCGGTCGATCAGATGCCGTGGCAGAACCTTCAGCGGCGTGAACAGCCGAAAGTAACGCGATCTTTCGGAGAGAGAATTGATGAAGGCGATCTCGCGCTCGCGATCATCGGGACGCAGCGGCCGGATGCAGACCACGGCACCTCTGCGTGTGCGGACCTGCATCACCCAGCGATCGAGATCGGTCATTTGGATGTCGCCCGCTGCAGGCTGCCGACGTAGTCGGCCAGTCGCGCGATGATGGTTTGAGAGACACGCTCCGCATCGGGATTGCCGATCTCGAGCCGCGACAGATCCTCTCCCCAGACAGGCATGATGCGCGTGCCGTGCGCTCCGATGATGTACCGCCCATCGATGATGCGAATAATTCGCTCGCGAGGATATGCGCCGCCGGCGCGGCTCGCAGTGCGCGTCAGGTCCGGAACCTCGACGCGCAAGGAAGCGGCCACCGTACCGTCACCGCGACCTTCGACGCCGTGACAGGACGCGCAGAACCGCTCGTACAAGTCCTTGCCCGACATGGCTGCATAGTCCGCGGACCAGGCAACGTTCGCCCAGCTGATGCAGCAAGCGGCGAAGACGACAGATACGCGACGCATCGGCTCACTCCTACCAAATGTATTCGAGTTGCAGCCACCACTTCGTGGTATCGGTCAGCAGACTGCCTGCCCGATAGTCAGCAAACTTGAGGGTGGCCGTCATGCGGTGCAATTTCGCTTGCGCCTGCAGATTCGCTTCCGATCCGTAGCGCAGCGAGCCGCGCTCCGCCGCGTAGCGGTGATAGCTGGCGACGATGGAGAGCATTTCCAGCCCTGCCCGGTGTGGCCGGGAGAATCCTGCAGTCAGGTAGCGATCGTCGATGCCATTGGGCGGCGTGGCGAGAAACTTGTCCGCCCATCCCTGAAACTTGTGCAGGGTCGCGAGTGGCGTCGTGAAGCCCTTGGTCCCATCTCCCTCAAGAATCTCGACACCCGCCCCAAGGGAATACGGTCCGTAGGCGGCGTTGATCTCGCCCAGGTAGTAGTCGAGAGCGAACGACAAGGGGTTGTGCGCAATCTCCTGCTGCTTGGCATATGAAGCGGCGTAGGACAACTTCGTCGCGCCCCACGGCTGCGCGCCCGCGAAACGTATGCCAAGGGTTTGAGAAGCATCGCGCACGGCTGTCGGGACGCCGGTCAACGGCTCGATGTCGATGCGATACGCGAACGCAGTCAGCTTGCCGGCCGCCGCATCGTAGGATGCGTTGGCGAGCACACTGTCGCCGTGGTAACGCCCCTGCGGCGATTCGCGGCCGAACACGCGATTGACCTGATCGAGATAAGTCACGTCCAGCGTCACCCGGGGCACGCTCTGGTTGACGACACGAACGGCATCGAAAGTCTGCTCGTTCTGCCGCCAGCCGACGTTGCCAACGAAGCGCTGGTCATCGAGCACGATGCGCTGACGACCTATCGTCAAGGTCGTGAGCGGCAGACTGGTATTGGTAAGCTGCAGTCGGTTCAGCTCGGAGCTGCGCGGGTCTGCAATCACCGGATATGCGGTGTCGCCATTGATCGTGTCGTTGTAGTCCTCGCCGACCGGGCGGATGAACTCGCCCTCGGCGAGCAGCGCCGTATCGGCGACTTTCCCTGATTCGAAACCCAGGCGGCCGCGCAAGGTGATCGCCTCCGCTGTCTGCGCTACACCATCCTGCTCTACGCTCTCGAACCGCAATCGCGTGTCCAGGATCGGTGTCGCCCTTGCGACGAAATCATCGTAGCTCGGCTCTGACTGGGCGGCTGAACACAACGTAGCCGCAGTGGCAACGCACAGTCTTCGTATCCATCGTCTGCTGGTAGTCATGGCGTCGAACGGTACGGCGGATCGCGTTGCCCGAACCTACGGAGTCCCACGTAACGCATCGCGCCGTCCACGGCAGAGTGCGGCTCTCCCGAAATCATCCACGCGGAATTCCGGATGCTCGCGTCGCGGCACGCGCCGGCAGACTGCCGCCCATGTACACATGCCTCAACCTGAAGAACGTCGACAGTCAGCGCGATGTCGAGCCGGAATTACTGCATCTGATCGAGCGGCTCAAGAGTTATTGCTGCTCGATCCGCTCGTGTGAGATCCGTGTCGAGGGACCGAGCGGCACGGGCGAGCAGCGTCGCTGGAGCATCGATCTGACGCTCAACATCTTCGACGAGCAGGTCTGCGTAGCTGCGGACGTTCGGGAAGGAGACGACCCGTCGCGATCACTCGCTCGTGCTCTCGGCCAACTCTATGAGGGAGCGACGCCTCGAATGTCATCCATCGCAGAAGAGCACGGCTGCTGCGCACACCGCGCATACGCCCGAGGTCCCGCGTGGCAGCAGGTTGAGGCATGAGCAAACGCCTTCATGTCGATCCGGCAACGTTGCGACGCTACGACAAGCCCGGCCCCCGCTACACGTCGTATCCGACCGCACCGCACTTCGGCCCGCTGTTCACCGAAGCAATGCTGCGCGAGTACATCCGCCGCAGCAACGCCGCACCGATTCCTCGCCGGCTGTCGCTGTACGTGCACGTTCCATACTGCTTCAGCCCGTGCTTCTACTGCGGTTGCAATCGCATCATCACGCGTGATCTCTCCAGAGCGCGTCCGTATCTGGAGCGTCTGCAGCGAGAGATTGCGATGCTCGGCGCGCTATTCGATCGCAATCGCGAAGTCGTGCAGGTGCACCTTGGCGGCGGCACGCCGAATTTCATGCGTCCAGCCGAGCTCGGCGAGCTGATGGCGACGCTCGGCACACATTTTGACCTGAGCTCCAGCGCGACGCGCGACTTCTCGATCGAGCTCGATCCGAGGCACGTCGAGGCCGGGGACATCTCCCACTACGCACTGCTCGGCTTCAATCGGGCGAGCCTTGGCGTTCAGGATTTCGATCCGGAGGTGCAGCGCGCCGTGAACCGGGTCCAGAGCGTTGAGGAGACGCTGCACGTTATCGACAGCTGTCGCGCCGCAGGCTTACGCTCCGTGAACGTCGACCTGATCTATGGCCTGCCCAAGCAAACCATCGAGGGGTTTTCGCGCACGTTGGACACGGTGTTGGCGAGCCGCCCCGATCGACTTGCCATCTACAGCTATGCACACCTGCCCGACATGTTCAAGGCGCAGCGTCAGATCGACGGGGCCGATCTGCCGAGTAGCGAGGTGAAGCTGGGTTTGCTCACGCTCGCGGTAGAGAAACTGTCGGACGCGGGATATCGCTATATCGGCATGGACCACTTCGCGCTACCTGCCGACGAGCTGGCTCAGGCGCAGGAGCAGGGAACGCTGCAACGGAACTTCATGGGGTACACGACGCATGCCGACACCGACCTGGTCGGCTTCGGTATGAGCGCGATCAGTCACGTCGGCGACAGCTTCAGCCAGAATGCGCGCGATCTGCCCGGCTGGCAGCACGCTATCGACAGCGGTCGCCTGCCACTTTGGCGCGGTCGACATATGGATTTCGACGATGTCCTGCGCGCCGAGGTCATTCAGCAGCTCATGTGCCAGGGACGGATCGACATCCCTGCGATCGAGGCGCGCTTCGCCGTGGACTTCTGCGGGTACTTCGCAGAGGGGCTGACGCGACTGAGTCCTCTGATCGCGGATGGACTGGTCACGCTCACAGCGCGCTACATAGACGCGACAGCTCGTGGGCGCCTGCTGCTGCGCATGATTGCCATGTGCTTCGACCGCTATCTCGACGCTGCGCCGCTGCCGGCGACCCGCTCGCAGTTCTCGCGCGTCATCTGACAGATTTCAATTCCCTCCAGGACACGACAAATGAACACGAATCGAAAATTGTGGATAGGGTTAGCACTTCTGCTGGCAGTCTCGTTCTCGGTCTTGTTGTGGGTCGGCGGAGAGATCCACCGGGTGATGCCGCCCATCCCAACTGCCGTCGTGACACAGGATGGCAAGACTGTCCTGACTCGCGCCGACATCGAGAAGGGCCGCCAGGTCTGGCAGTCGATCGGCGGACAGCAGCTCGGATCGATCTGGGGACACGGCAGCTATGTCGCGCCAGACTGGACCGCCGACTGGCTGCACCGCGAGGCGACGGCGTGGCTCGATATCGAATCGTTGCGTACGGCCGCGGTGCCGTACAGCGGCCTCGGAGAGGAGCAGCAGGCCTCGCTGGCGACGCAGCTGCAGCCTCGGCTGCGTGCAAATACTTTCGATGAGCGCACCGGCAACATCACCGTGTCGCGCGATCGAGCCGCTGCCATCGCAAGCGTCCAGCGGCACTACACGGCTTTGTTCGGCAACGATCCGAACTTGCACGCTTTGCGCAAAGCATATGCGATGAAGGAAGGCACGGTGCTGGACGCCGACAAGCGCACGGCGCTCACGGCCTTCATCTGGTGGTCGTCATGGTCGGCCGTCACCAATCGCCCGGGCAAGCACATCAGTTACACGAACAACTGGCCGCACGATCCGCTCGTCGGCAACACGCCACCGTCCCACCTTCTGCTGTGGACGGTGTTCAGTGTGCTGTTCCTGATCGCAGGTATCGCTCTGCTCGGCTGGCACCACGCAAGGCATCGCGATGAAGCGCCCCCGGCGCTGCCGGCCAGCGACCCGCTCGCAATGATTCGCGTCACGCCCTCGATGCGCGCGACTGCCAAATACTTCTGGCTGGTCATCGCGCTATTCCTGACGCAGATCCTGCTTGGAGCCATCACTGCTCACTATCAGGTCGAAGGACAGGATGCGTATGGCTTTGCGCTCTCCAATGTTTTGCCGTATTCGCTGAGTCGCACCTGGCATACGCAACTCGCTGTACTGTGGATCGCGACCGCATGGCTCGGCATGGGTCTGTACATCGGTCCGGCAATCTCCGGTCATGAGCCGCGCTTCCAGCGACTCGGCGTGAACTTCCTGTTCACGTGTCTGCTGATCATCGTAGTCGGCGCTTTCGCCGGCCAGTGGCTCGCTGTCATGCAGAAGCTGGGCCTGGACAAGAACTTCTGGTTCGGCCACCAGGGGTGGGAGTACGTCGACCTCGGTCGCTTCTGGCAGATCTTCCTGTTCATCGGCCTCGGTCTGTGGCTGACGCTCGTCGGCCGCTCGCTGTGGCCCGCGATCCGTAAGGGCGGCGAGTCGAAGTCAATCATCGTGCTGCTGTTCCTTTCCACCATCTGCATCGGACTGTTCTACGGCGCCGGATTGATGTGGGGCGAGCACACCCACTTGTCGATGGTCGAGTACTGGCGCTGGTGGGTGGTGCACCTGTGGGTCGAGGGCTTCTTCGAGGTCTTCGCGACGGCAGTCATCGCGTTCCTCTTCACGCGCCTCGGCCTGCTGCGCTCGAGCACGGCGACGGCTGCCGTGTTGTTCGCGACGATCGTGTTCCTGTCGGGCGGCGTACTCGGAACCTTGCATCACCTGTACTTCACCGGCACGCCGACCGCGGTGATCGCGCTCGGCGCCAGTTTCTCGGCGCTCGAAGTGGTGCCGCTCGCCTTCATCGGCTTCGAGGCGTATCACACCTTCAAGCTGGGCAGCGCCACGCCGTGGATGCAACGCTATCGCTGGCCGATCATGTTCTTCACAGCAGTAGCGTTCTGGAACCTGGTCGGCGCCGGACTGTTCGGTTTCCTGATCAACCCGCCGCTGCCGCTGTACTACATGCAAGGTCTCAACCTCACCCCGCTCCACGGTCATACGGCCCTGTTCGGTGTGTACGGCTTCCTCGGCATCGGCTTGATGTTGTTCTGCCTGCGCGGGCTGCGGCCGAACATCGTCTGGAACGAGCGTCTGCTCAAGACCACGTTCTGGGCCTGCAACATCGGACTTGCCGGCATGGCATTGCTGACCCTGCTGCCGATCGGCCTGATCCAGCTCACGGCTGCGATCGACCATGGCTACTGGTATGCACGCTCGGCCGAACTCATGCAGAAGCCGATCATCCAGCTGCTGGTCTGGATGCGCGTGCCTGGCGATACGATCTTCAGCGTCGGAGCGTTGGCCCTGGCGTGGTTCGTGCTGCGCCTGTGGATCGCTCCGAAGACGGTGTCTGGCACCGTGCCCGGCGCCACTCAGCCAGTCAATCGGTAGCAGCGGAGTTGCACGTGTCAACACCGCTCACGCCAGCTTCGCTGTCCGCAATGGGTGTGCGTATGCTCGCCGCGGCACCGCATCGCTTGCTGTTCTTCGTCGGTGCGAGCAACGTACTGCTGGCGATGACGTGGTGGGCAATGTGGTTGATCGATGCGCGCTGGCACGTCATCGGAATGCCACAGCCGGCCATTCCAGCCGGCTGGCTGCACGCGATGATCATGCAGTATCAAGTGCTGCCGGCCTTCATGTTCGGCTTTCTGCTGACCGTGTTTCCGCGGTGGATGAGCCTGCCTGCATTGACCCGCGCGCACTATGTGCCCGTCGGCGTTGGCCTGCTCGCGGGGCAGGTCTGCTCGCTGGCTGGATTGTTTGGTGGCCTGCTGCTGCTGAAGGTCGGCGCGCTATTCACAGCAACTTCGTGGGCAGTTGGCACGACGTTCCTGGTGCGCCTGGTGCATCTCGACAAGGGACGAACGTGGCATGCAGTCAGCTGCGCGTTCGCCTTGGGGTTCGGCTTGCTCGGGCTTCTGCTGTATGTCCTGTTCCTGCATCGTTCCGATCCACGGTTACTGTTTGCCTCCGTCAAGATCGGCAGCATCGCGATGCTGTTGCCCATCTACTTCACGGTGTGCCACCGCATGATCCCCTTCTTCGCCGGAGCCGCCTTGCCGGGATATCAAGCGCTGCGCCCGCTGTGGGTGCTCGGAGCTCTCTGGCCGCTGTGGCTGGCGCATGCATGGCTCGAACTGCGCCATGGCTACGCGTGGCTGTGGTTGCCCGATCTCGCGATCGCAATTCTTACGTCGTGGTTGCTTTGGTTGTGGTGGCCGCGTGCGTCGCGGATGCCTGCGCTCTTGCGCGTTCTATTCATCGGCTTTGCGTGGCTGCCGATCGCCTTCGCTCTCTATTCGACTCAGAGCGTGTGGTATCTGACGACGGGCGCCTTCATTCTCGGCAGGGCGCCGGCGCACGCGCTGTTCATCGGTTTCTTCGGCAGCTTGCTGGTGGCGATGGTCACTCGTGTGACTCAGGGCCACTCCGGTCGGCCGCTGGTCCTCGGCACGACCGCCGGCTTCGCATTCGTCGTCGTCCAGGCTGTCGCCGTGATGCGCGTGCTCGCCGAGCTGTTGCCCGATTCGCTCGCGTGGCATGCGCTCGCGGGGGCGGGCTGGATCCTGGCCTTCCTTCCATGGGTGCTGCGCTCGAGCAAAATCTATCTTTCGCCGCGAGCCGACGGAGAACCTGGCTAGGCCGATGCTTGAGTTCTATGCGCAGATCAAGGCGGTGCACATTGCAGCTGTCATGGCGAGCGGCCTGCTATTCCTGCTGCGCGGCGCAGCGGTGCAATTCGGCGCTGGCTGGGCGATGGCGGCGCCGTTGCGCTATCTGAGCTATTCGATCGACACGGTGCTGCTGACCGCGGCGCTCATGCTCGCAACGATCCTGCATCAGTATCCGTTCGTGCACGGGTGGCTGACCGCCAAAGTGCTGCTACTGGTTTGTTATGTCGTGCTCGGGAGCTTTGCCCTGAAACGTGGCCGCACACGAGCCGTGCGGACCTGGTGCTGGATCGCTGCCCTGCTCGTCTATCTCTTCATCGTCAGCATCGCCCGCGCGCATCATCCTCTCGGCGTCATCGCACTACTCATGCGCTGATCAGGCTACGCCTTGAGCCGCAGCAGCCGCTCGCAGCCACTGCGGCTGCCACGGAATCGTACGGTGGATCCTCGTAACGCACCCGCACCCGACCTGCGGCAAAGTGCCGGCGCATCCACACACGTCAGGACGTACGAACGTGATCAAACAACGACTGATTCTTCTCGCATGCGTGGCCGCGCTGGCAATCAGCGGCTGCACGCGTGAAGCCGCGAAGCCCGTCGCTGTTGCAGCTGCAGACGATACCGGAGGCTCCCTCAAAGGTGACTTCGGACCGCCGCAGGGTGAGCCCATTCACGCAGTGCTCACGAGTCCTCCGCACGTTCCGCCGCCGGTCAACCGAAAGTATCCGGCGAAAGTGCTCGTCGATCTCGAAGTGACCGAGGTCGACAAGGAAATCGCCGAGGGCGTGACCTACACCTTCTGGACGTTTGGCGGCTCCGTGCCCGGCAGCTTCATTCGCGTTCGACAGGGTGACACGGTCGAGTTCCATCTGAAGAACCATCCGTCGAGCAAGATGCCGCACAATATCGATCTGCACGGCGTCACCGGCCCCGGTGGCGGCGCAGCGTCGAGCTTCACGGCACCCGGCCATCAGACGCAGTTCACGTTCAAGGCGCTGAACCAGGGCGTGTACGTCTATCACTGCGCGACGGCGCCGGTCGGCATGCACGTCGCGAATGGCATGTACGGTCTCATTCTGGTCGAGCCGCCCGAAGGCCTGCCGCCGGTCGATCACGAGTTCTACGTGATGCAGGGCGACTTCTACACCGTCGGCAAGTATCGCGAGAAAGGTCATCAGGCCTTCGACATGCAGAAGGCGATCGACGAGAACGCGACCTACGTCCTGTTCAACGGTGCGGAGTCGGCGCTCACCGGGCCACGTGCGTTGAAGGCGCAGACCAGGCAGCGCATCCGCATGTTCGTCGGTAATGGCGGCCCGAACCTCATTTCGAGCTTCCACCTGATCGGCGAGATCTTCGACAAGGTGCAGTACGAAGGCGGCACCCGCTTCCAGGAGAACGTCCAGACCACGCTGATTCCCGCGGGCGGCGCAGCGACCGTCGAGTTCCACACGGAGGTGGCGGGCAACTACGTGCTGGTCGATCATGCGATCTTCCGCGCCTTCAACAAGGGCGCACTCGCCATACTCGAGGTAACCGGCGAGCCGCGCACGGACATCTATTCCGGCAAGCAGATCGACGAGATGTATCTCGGCGACAGACTGTCGAGTCTGGCTCCGGTCTCGACGGCCGTTAAGGCCAGCGCACAAGGCACGCTCACCAAGGCGCAACAAGTCGAAGCCGGCAGTGTGCTCTTCAAAGGCACATGCTCCGCATGCCATCAGGAGAACGGCGAAGGCCTGGCCGGCGTGTTCCCGCCGCTGGCGAAGTCAGACCTGCTCGCTGCCACTCCGACCCGCGCTATCGAGATCGTCATGAACGGTCTCACCGGGCCGGTCACGGTCAACGGCAAGCGGTATGACTCGGTGATGCCGCCGATGAGTCAGCTCGCCGACGACGAGATCGCGAACATCCTCACGTACGTGATGAGCAGTTGGGGGAACACCGGACCGGCGATCACAGCCGCCCAGGTCGCGGAAGTGCGCGCCAAGACCAAACGCCCGGAAGGCGCGGCGCATTGAGCTCGCCGAGAACGAGCCATGCGTCGCACACTACTGTCAGCGCTGCTTCTCTCCGCGATGTACACCGCCGCGCCGTTGTACGCGGCGTCCGATGCCGCGGCGGCTGCGATGCCGACAATCCCAGGTGGCGCGCTCGAGTCGGTGTTGCCGCCGGCGCCAGGAATGAAGAAGGCCGCCGTGTCGAGCTACCGTCTCGATCGCACGCCGGTGACCAATGCAGACTTCGCTCGATTCGTGAGCAAGCACCCCGAGTGGCGTCGCGATCGCGTGACGCCGCTCTTCGCCGAGAAGGACTACCTCACGCACTGGAGCTCCGCCACCGACCCCGGTGCGGCGATTGGACGTCAACCAGTCGTGCGAGTCAGCTGGTTCGCCGCGAGCGCGTACTGCGAAGCGCGCGGCGCCCGCTTACCCACTTGGTATGAGTGGGAATACGCAGCCGCCGCCAGCGGTACCCGCGCCGATGCGAGATCGGATGCAGACTGGCAGCGGCAGATCCTGGACTGGTATTCACGCTCCGCGCGAGGCGCGCTACCGAACGTCGGCGGAACACCCGCCAACTACTACGGCATCCAGGACATGCATGGCGTGGTCTGGGAATGGGTTTACGACCTCAGCTCGATGCTCGTTTCCGGCGACAACCGCGAGCAGAGCGATCCGGATGCGCTGCGTTTCTGCGGCCCCGGCGCGCTGACGATGGAACAGAAGGAAAACTACGCGACCCTCATGCGCATTGCGATGCTATCGAGCATGCAGGCGCGCTACACCAGCGCAACGATGGGTTTCAGGTGCGCAACGGAAGTCGTCCCATGAGAGCACTGCTGTTGGCCCTCCTGCTGGCTGTGGCGCCATTGGCCAGCGCGGACGTCGGCGATCCGCCGCAATCGATCTACCAGCTCAGCGCGAAACTGGTCGACCAATCCGGACGGGTGCGCGACCTCGACATGCATCGCGGCCATCCGGTGCTCGTCACGATGTTCTATGGCAGCTGCCCGCTTGCTTGTCCGCTGCTCATCGACACGCTGCGCTCCTTCGAGCGCTCGCTGACGCCTGCTGAGCGCGCTCGCGTTCGGGTGGTACTGATCTCCCTCGACCCAGAGCACGACACGACCGAAAGCCTGAGCGCGCTCGCCACCACGCGGCACATAGACTTGTCGCGCTGGACTCTCGTTCATGCGGACGAAGCGGCCGTGCGCAAAGTCGCTGCCGTGCTCAACATCCAGTACCGCCGCCTACCAGATGGCAGCTACAACCACGCCAGCGTGATTTCGCTGCTCACGCCGCAAGGCGAGATTGCTGCGCAGAGCAGCGTGCTCGGCAAGGCTGACGAGCGGCTGGCGTCATCCCTGCGCGCGCTCTGAGCGGAGCGCCCACATGAACGTTCGATGGGCTACAGCAACGATCCTGGCAGCGATGGGTTTGGCGCCATGCGCACAGGCGCAGGATGCGGGTGAATGGATCGTCCGCGCCGGCTTTCATTCTCTACAGCCAGAATCGCACAACCACGCGCTTGTCGAAGTAGAAGACACGACCGGTCTTACGTTCAACGTCACTTACATGTTCGCGCGGAACTGGGGCGTAGAACTGTTCGGCGGGTTGCCGTTCCTCCACGAGATCCGACTCGAGGGTGCCGGCGCCGTCGGCGAGATGGATCTTCTTCCGCCGACGCTCAGCGTGCAGTATCACTTCAATCCGAATGGCCGCGCGCGTCCATACATTGGCGCTGGCCTCAACTACACGCTGTTCTCAGATGAGCGCACGTGGGGCGCTATGCAGGGAATGAAGCTCGCGCTGGATCCATCGGTCGGCCCGGCGGCGCAGCTCGGCATCGATGTCAACGTCCTGCCGGGCTGGTTCGTCAACATCGATGCGCGCTGGTTCGACGTCGACACCGATGCTAAGCTCGACGGCGTCCATCTCGGCACGGTCGAGATTGATCCGTACGCGTTCGGAGTGACAGTCGGTCACCGCTTTTGAGCGTGGGAAAGCGCCCGCTCGGTGCCGGCGTACAGATCCGGGCGGCTGGCGCGATTGGTTTTGTGCGCGCTCTCGTCCAACGGCCGGCACAGTTTCCAGGCCCGCTATGCAAAGACATCGGATCCGTGCTGTCTTGGTCCGCCGACTATTGTTGTCGCTCACCCTGGCCTGCAGCGGCCTGGCCGCTGCTGCCGCGGATACCGCGGACACGCTCGATCTCGCGCGCTTTCACGGCAAGGTGGTCTTGGTCGACTTCTGGGCGTCCTGGTGCGAGCCGTGCCGCCATTCCTTTCCCTGGCTCAATGCCATGCACGCCAAGTACGCAGATCGTGGATTGGTCGTCATCGGCGTGAACGTGGATCGCGTCCGCGCAGATGCGGAGCGTTTCCTGCACGACGTCCCCGCCAAGTTTCCGGTCGTGTACGACCCGGCCGGCACGCTTGCAGCCCACTACGACCTGCCTGGCATGCCGGTGTCTTACGTCATTGGCCCGCAGGGCGACATCGTTGCACGACACATCGGCTTCCGTACCGGCCAGCGCGAGGAACGCGAGGCTGAATTGCTGAAACTCCTGGAGACAAATCAGTGAAGGAGATCCCGCTTTGCCTGGTCCTGGTAGCACTCGCCGGCTGCGCCAGCGTGCCTCCATGGGAGCGCGACGTGCTCGCACGGCCCGAGATGTCGCTCGACAACTCGCCACTCGACCAGGCCATCGACGATCACATCTATTTCAGCAAGGAAGCTTCCAGCGGCGGTCGCGGCTTCGGCGGCGGCGGCTGCGGCTGTAACTAATGAAGGACTACGACAACTTCAACGCAACGCTGGCCGCTGCGACGTGCGCGCTGCTCGGCTCGGCGGTTGCAACTCCGGTCGCAGCCCAAGAGGAAGCGGGCCGCTGGTCGTTCGACTCCACCCTCCTGTACTACGGCGAGAGCGACGATCGCGTCCGTGACATCAGCGCCGCTGTCTCCGCGCAGCGCGATTTCGGCGACGAGCGCAAGTTGTCGGCCACGCTGACTGCCGACACCCTGACCGGCGCCTCCGCGAGCGGCGCGATCGCGCTCGATCGGCCGCAAACGTTCACGAGCCCGTCGGGACGCGCCGTGTACACGACAGGGGCCGGCGATGTGCCGCTGGACGACACGTTCCTCGACACGCGCTTTGCGCTGAACGCGAGCTGGATGCAGCCGCTGGCGCGCCTGTACACGGTATCGGCCGGACTCGGTTTCTCCACCGAGTACGACTACACCCATCTAGGCGCGAACCTGTCGCTCGCCCGTGACTTTAACAAGCGCAACACGACTCTCAGCGCCGGCCTCGCGTGGTCGCAGGACGACGTCGATCCGGTCGGCGGCCGACCGATACCGCTGTCGCAGATGCTCGATGTCGGCAACGGCACCAACAAGCGCGACGGTAGCGAGAGCAAGGACGTGCTCGACCTGCTGATCGGCTTCACGCAGGTGCTCAATCGAACGACCGTCCTGCGCGTCAACTACTCGTACAGCGATTCGAGCGGTTATTTGAACGATCCCTACAAATTGTTGAGCGTCGTCGACCCGCTGACTGGGGATACCCTGACCCGCGTCCCCGTGGGCCAAGGGCCCGACGGCGTTTACCTTTTCGAGAGCCGCCCGGACTCGCGTACGAAGCAAAGCCTTTACGCCGAGGTGAAACACGCGTTTGGCAAGCCCGTGATGCACTTCGCGTACCGCTTCATGACCGACGACTGGGGCATCGACTCGCACACGGGCGAAGTCCGGCTCCGCTGGCCGCTGGGTGACGGTTACATCGAGCCGCAACTGCGGTACTACACGCAGAGCGCGGCTGACTTCTACCGGGCGAGCCTGGTGAGCGGCGCAGTGCTGCCCCGCTACGCTTCCGCGGACTTCCGCCTCGGCGATTTCGATGCAACCACCGTGGGCATCAAGTACGGTCATGACACGCCCGGCGGCAACGAGTGGAGCATTCGAGCCGAGTACTACCAACAGAACGGCTCGGTGCCCCGCGAGCAGATCATCGGCAACCAGGCGCATCGCGACCAGTACCCAGATCTCAGCGCGGTCATCGTGCAATTCGGCTACCGATTCAAGTTATGAACGCCTCCTGCGCGGCCACGCTGACGCGCGATGCCGATCATTGGGTCGGACGGTTCGTCGCGATGGCGAGCCCGTGCGAGGTGCTCATCGATCACGCGCCGCAAAGCGTCGCCCAGCACGTTTTGGATACCGTCGCTGCCGAGGCCTGGCGCATCGAGCGCAAGTTCAGCCGGTACCGCAGCGACGGCGCGGTGAACCGGATCAACGAGAGCGCCGGCAGGGCGACCGTCGTCGATGAGGAAAGCGCCAACCTGCTCGACTTCGCGGCAACACTCACCCGTCTTTCCGACGGTGCCTTCGATATCACCTCCGGCGTGCTGCGCAAAGCGTGGACGTTCGACGGGGGTGACCACGTGCCTTCGCAGGCCCAGATCGATGGACTGCTCGAATTGGTCGGCTGGCACAACGTTGAATGGCAACGGCCGATACTGAAGTTGCGGGCAGGAATGCAGATCGATCTGGGGGGCATCGGCAAGGAGTATGCGGTCGACGCGGCGGCAGGCCTCGTCGAGACTGCCGCACCGGGCTTGAGCTGCCTGATCAACTTCGGGGGCGACGTGGCCGTGCGCAACACGCGACAAGACGGCAAGCCTTGGCGTGTCGGGATCGAGAGTTGGGCGCGGATGGGTGCAGCGGAGCGCGTCGTCCAACTGTCACACGGAGCGCTCGCTACGAGCGGCGATTCGCGGCGCTTCGTGTTCCGTGGCGGGCACCGCTATTCACACATCCTTGACGCGCGTACCGGTTGGCCGGTGCGCAATGGGCCTCATTCCGTCACCGTGGCAGCTGATACGTGCACTCAGGCCGGCACGCTTACGACCCTAGCGATGCTTCAGGGCCAGTACGCCGAGCGGGTACTCAAGGCGAGCGGCGTGCGGTACTGGCTCCAATGACAGTGGCTCGGTTGTCAATGGAAGCAGGTGGACCACGAGTTCAATGGGTTGTTGCTCGCCAACGTTGAGACTTAGAGTTTCCGGCCGTTACTTGCACGCCTCGAGACCAATGAAGTACGCGATGGACTGCACAACGATTGGTCCCATCTGAGGATCAGGCTTCGAGGCAGCCATCTGTGCCAACGTGTCACCTTCGCCAAGATACTTCACGGTGTTGTTGGCGCAGTTGTAGAGGCGCTTGGAGTAACTTGCGCCGCTGGGTCCAACGCGCTTCGTGACTATGGTGCGCTCGTCACCTGATCCGCTTTTCTCCAGCACGAAGTACACAGCCTTGGGGTCGGAAGGGATCGATATCTGTTTGTCGGCGGCGTGGATCGAAGTTGAGAGAAGCAAACCTGTGATCATCGAAAGCAGCTTCATTCTAGTTCACCTCGAGCCCGTGACGCGCATGATGCACGTTAAATGGCAATGAACGAAGTCTATCCGTGGCGCAGCCACTTGTTAATTGAGTGACGTCACAGAACCGGTCCGGTACCCTTCCACGCAGAGTCAACAGCGATTACCAGCCCACTAGGTTCCGCAGAAAGTCTGGAGCACTCGTTCGGATGGCTGCGGCGGCTGCTCGTATCCGGTGGCCTCAGGCTGGTCGTCGTAGGGATGCTGCAAGATTCCGAGCAGTCGACAGAACGGTTGGTAATCGCCGCGCTCGGACGCCGCATTTAATGCCTCCTCCACGCGGTGATTGCGAGGAATGAAGGCGGGATTCACGCGACGCATCCGTGCGGCCCGCTCGGCCGCGCTTTGCGGATCGCTCGTGAGACGCTCGCGCCAATCACGAATCCAATCGTCAATGCCTGGGGACTGCGCAAACAGCTCACGCAGCGTGGACTCCGCGTTCGATCTCTCGGCCGCCAGAGCGAGCCTGCGGAACGTCAGCGTGAAATCTGCCTCAGCCTCCTGCATCGCGGCGAACAGACGGTTGATCAGATCCGCATCCCCCTCGCGCCCGTCAGTGACGCCGATCTTGCGACACAGCTCGTGAAACAACTGAGCCTCGAACTGCGCGATGAAGGATTCCAGGACTTCTGTCGCCAGCCCAACGGCCTTGTCGGTGTCGGCATCGATGAGTGGCAGCAGGGCCTCGGCGAATCGCGCAAGATTCCACTGAGCGATCCCAGGCTGGTTCGCATAGGCATAGCGCCCGGCGTGATCGATGGAGCTGAATACGGTGTGCGGGTGATAGTGATCCATGAAGGCGCAGGGGCCGTAATCGATCGTCTCGCCCGAGATTGCCATGTTGTCAGTGTTCATGACGCCATGGATGAAACCCACCCGCATCCAGTCCGCGATGAGCGTGGCCTGACGCTGTGCGACTGCCTTCAATACAGCCAATGCGGGGACTTGTGAGTTACGCGCGTGCGGGTAGTGGCGCGCAATGACATAGTCGAGCAACTCGCGAACGCCGTCGTGATCTCCGCGGGCAGCAAAGTACTGGAACGTTCCTACGCGGATATGACTTGCGGCAACGCGTGTCAGCACGGCACCGGGCAACAAGCCTTCGCGAAACACCTGCTCGCCCGTAGTGACGACCGCAAGCGAGCGGGTGGTGGGAATGCCCAGCGCATGCATCGCCTCACTGATAAGGTATTCGCGTAGCATTGGCCCAAGCGCGGCGCGACCATCGCCGTTGCGCGCGAAGGGCGTCAGGCCCGCGCCCTTGAGCTGTATATCGCGGAGCACTCCGTCGCCCCCTTTGAGTTCCCCTAGAAGGATCGCGCGTCCATCGCCCAGCTGCGGCACGAAGCCGCCGAATTGGTGCCCCGCGTAGGCCATCGCGATCGGGTTTGCATCCTCTGGTAGCTGATTTCCGGAGAACAGGGCCGCCGAATCCCGTTCCATAACGTCCGCCTGCAGCCCCAGCTCCTCGGCCAAGCGTCGATTGAAGATGACGAGTTGTGGGTTCTTGACACCGGCCGGGACAACTCGCCTGTAGAAACGCGGCGACAACGCCGAATAGGTGTGTGTGAAACCCAGCTGCATACGAGGTCTGTTCAAACGTGAGGCGGTGACGGCGCGCTACTGCTCGATGCCGGACCAACCTTAGGTGCACATGCAACGTGCCGAATGCAACCCAAGTTCAGGCGAACGCAATCGGGCGCGGGTCCGGCTGCGCACATGACTGTGTCGTACGTCACCAGCGCCAGCACTTGCCGCTCACGACCGTCGAGATTCGTAGCGGCCGCGCAGTGTCCGCAGATCACTAAACTCAAGATCATTGTAAACTTCGCTTCATGTTTCGGCCCAAGCTTGCCGATCGTCCGCTATTCGATCTAGAAAGCCACCGAAGGCAGACGCAAGGGCAGTCTCATCTCCTCCATGCGGCCATAACACCCCTCGACTTCCTCTACTGCTTCCCGAGCACCTCTAGTCCCTAGCGTAACCGTTCCCGCCATCTCCATGCCCATCAGTTTTCTATTTGCGCTCATCGGGCTCATGACCGGCGGCGTCCGCGGTTTGTTCATCGGCTTCGTGATTGGCTACCTGGCGAGCTGGATGTTCAAGAGCGTGCTCGTAAAGAAGCTGGCGTCGGTGCAGACGCAGTTTCTCGAATCCACGTTTGCGGTCATGGGTGCGCTCTGCAAAGCGGACGGCGTCGTAACGCGGGACGAGATTGCAATTGCCGAGTCGATCTTCGATCGGTTGCATCTGTCCGGCCAACAGCGCGAGCAGGCAAAGGCGGCTTTCAATCGCGGCAAGTCGCCGGGCTTCGATCTGGATGCCGAAGTCCGCGCGTTCGCGCGGGCCACCCACGGGCAGCGACCGCTGCTCGTCATGTTTCTACAGATCCAGTGCTCGGCGATTGCGGGCGATGGAAATGTGCATCCTGCCGAGCATGAGTTGCTCGTGCGCGTTGCGCGGCTCTTGGGGCTGAGCGAAGCCGATGTCGCCCAACTCGAGGCGCTATTGAGAACCGGTGCTCATGGCCCGGATTTCGATGGCTCTGCACGCACAACGCAGTCTCGTTTGGATGATGCTTACTCTGCGCTGGGACTGCCCTCGTCGGCCAGCGATGCCGAAGTAAAGAAAGTCTATCGTCGTTTGATCAGCCAAAATCACCCGGACAAACTCGCTGGCAAGGGACTACCCGAGAGCATGCGTGAGATGGCAGAAGAACGAACGCGCGAGATCAACGCGGCGTACGAGACGATCAAGAATGCTCGCGGGTTCAACTGACCCTGCAGCCGGTCACACCTTTTTCTCCGGTTTTGCCACTTTGACTCGGTTCCGCGAGCCGCAAGTCTTCACACCTGCGCCGGGCTTACCGAATCAGTGCGTCGGCTCTACCGGCAAGCGCGCGGCTATCCAGCCTTCAATGCCGGCCGGCATCAGATAGACGTTCGTCCATCCGAGCTTCGCTGCAGTCTTCGCGGCCACTGGGGATGCGCCGCATTGCTCGTTCATGCAGTAGAAAACGATCGCTGCCGCCTTGTCCTTCGGCAGATCCGACGCTTTCACCTGATCGTATTCGACGTGAGTCGCGCCGGGCACGTGATGCTTGGCAAAAACGTCGGGAGTGTTGGCGTCGAACACCTGGATCTGCTTCTTGGACATCTGAGCGTGCACCTGTGCCGGCGTCAGGGTGCGCACGTCGTCTGCAGCCGCGCCCAACGAGACCAGGCCGATGCAGACCAGTGCGAGCGCGCGAACGAGCGACTTCATGCGGAACACCTCATTTCATCAGGTAGCGATCGAGGAACTCGGTCAGTTTGCCAAAGACGAAGCGCGTCTGCTCGTTGAAGTTGTTGTCCCATTTGTGGTCGGAGCCCGGCACCGGCACGATCTCGAAAGTCTTGCCTTGCATGACCATCCGCTCCTGCAGCGCGACGGTATCCGCGTACAGCACCGTCGAGTCGCGCGTGCCGTGGATGATCATCAACGGATCCTGTAAACCCTGCGTGTGGTAATACGCTGACTGCTGCTCGTAGCGCGCCGGGAAATCCGCGCCGCTCGGCTCGCCCATCACGCGCATCTGCGGCGGATACGCATGCCAGACGTTCGACGCCGGAGCACCGGCGACACCAACAGCGTAGAACCCGGGCTTCTTGAACAGCGACATGAGCGTGAGCAGGCCACCGTAGCTCGATCCCCATAGACCGATCCGCTTCTCATCAGCGATGCCTTGCGACACCAGATAGCGCGCGCCGCTCTGAATGTCATCGATGTCCGGCGTGCCGTAAGCCGTGAGCCGCTCCTTGAACGCGCGACCGAAGCCCCAGCTGCCGGCGAGCGACACGTTCAATTGCACGTAACCCTTCGAAGCGAGGTACTGATCGAGACCCCAGGTCGGATGTGAGGTACGCCCGCCCCACGCATTGCGCACGGCGTCGGTGTAGACCGAACCGATGACGAGCGGATAGCGCCGTGAAGAGTCGTATCCGGGAGGCAGCACGAGACGGCCCATCAGCGTGACGCCGTCGGCCTGCGCCGGGAACGTGATGTAGCGAACCGTCGCCCACTGGTACTGCGAGAACGCCGGCAGCGGTGAGGTGGTCACCTGCTTCGACGTACCGGCTCCCTTGAGACCGACCAGGTAAAGATCCGGCGGCGTCGTGTCGTTCGAGAAGCGATCGGCCGCGTAGGCGAAGTCCGGCGAGTACACCGGATCGTGCGAGCCCGCCGTGCGCGTGATCTGCTGCGGCGTGCCGCCACCGGCTGCGACCCGATACAGCTGGCGCTCGGCATAGTGACTCTTGTTCGAGACGAAGTAGATCGCGTTGTGCGCCGAATCGACCTTGAAGTTCTGGATCTCGTACGACTGATCAGTCAGCGCTTTCGGCCCGGCGCCCGCCGTCGGGATTGCGAACAGCTGATCGTGACCATCGCGATCGGACAGCATCACGAGGCCCTTGTCCTTCGGCGCCCACGCGACGAGCCAGTCCCAGCGATTGTGCTTCGGATCGTCGAAGCTGTAGAACGTCTCGCGGCTGCCGCTCGCCGTGTCGTACATGAAGATGCTGTGCGTCTTCACGAGGAAGTCGCTGCTGCTCACGAATACCCTGGAGCCGTTCGCGGAGATGCCGTAGCTCCAGATCGGATCGTGCAGATTCGTGCGCTCGAGCCATTTGACCTCACCCTGCACGACCGGCACGACGCCGACGCGCAGGCGCGTGGTCTCATCGCCGGGGAAGAGCCGGCCCAGATGATCGTGACGCGCCTCGCCCGCCGTGTCGTAATAGATGTCGATTTCGCGCAGGTTGCGATCGTCGGCCTGCACCAGCACGATGCGATCGCTCGCTTCGTTCCACTGGAAGCTCTGCACCACCAGCTTCGGCTCGGCCGGCACGAGCTGCCGTGCAGCTGCAGCACTCGGGTCGGAGGAGCGAACCCACAGCGCGCCGTTGTCCGCGACGAATGCGAGCTGGCGTCCATTCGGCGACACCGCGATGCGTGAGATGCCCTGTCGCTCCGACTCGATCTGCCGTGGCTCCTGACCTTCGCTCACGGTGTAGAGCTTGCCGCCGAGCACATAGACCAGCCCCTTGCCGCGCGGCAGCCACGCGACCTGGCTCACGCCGCCGCCGAGATCGATCGCGGCGGGCGGCACGTCCTTGCCATTCGAGCTCAGGCGCTGCTTCTTGCCGCTCGCGACCGAATACACCCACACGTCGCGCAGGTTCGTCGCCTGGTCATCCCAGAGGAACGCGAGCTGCTTGCCGTCGCTCGACCACGCATAGCCCTCCGGCGAAGTGCCAAAGATGCTCGGCGAGTTGTACAAGATGTCCAGCGTGAGCAGCGGTGCGTCCGACGCCGCGGTTGCAATTCGCGACGTCGATACGAGTGCGAGCGCGCTGACGAGCGCCGCGACGGCAAGCCTCTTCATTTTTGTCCTTTAGAACTGAACCGTGATGTTGCCGAAGACGTAGCGGCCGAGCACGTCGTAGAACTGTGGATACGTGTTGCCGTTGCCACCGGAGATGCTGTCCACGACCGACGAGATCGGCGGCTCCTTGTCGAGCACGTTGTTGATGCCGAGGCGGACGAACACCTGGTCGCGCCAGCTGTAGGATCCGGACATATCGATGAAGCTGCGCGCGCCGAGCTGCTTGTCGATCGCCGCGTACGTGCCCTTGAGAGCCGGCTCATTGCTCGAGCGCGAGATGTCGACAGCGGCGATGTAGCGCCAGGTCGCGGCAAGGCCGAAGCCCCACGGCGTTTCCCAGCTCGCCGTCAGGTTGTGACGCCAGTCGGGCCGCGGGCCGCCGCAGTTGAAGCCGTAGTAGCCGGCACAGTCATAGATGTCCTTCGAGGTCGAGTTCGGCAGCGGCGTCGTCTCGAATTTGTCCGTGTAGCTGCCCGAGAAGGAGAAGTTGAGCTCCGGGCTGAAGCGATAGTTCGCCGACACGTCGACGCCGGTCGCCAGCAGCGAGCCCGTGTTGACGTTGGTGCGCAGGATGTACGCATCGTTCGTCGAGAACAGCGTGCCGCCGGCGTCACGGTGAATCAGGCCGCAGAACAGCGGATCGCCGGTGTTGAGACACGTCGAGAGCGACAGAGTCGGGGCGATCGTCGAGATCAGGTCTTCGACCTTGATGTTGTAGTAGTCGATCGACAGCGACAGCTCCGGCAGGAAGCTCGGAGTGAAGACGCCGCCGAACGAGTAGGTCTTCGCCGTCTCGGGCTTCAGGTCCGGATTGCCGCCGATGACCTGCGGGAAGAAATTGAAGTCCGGGATCGTGCCGTACTGCGCCGGCGTCACGCCGGTGTTCGCACACTGCGCCGCCGTTGCAGCGGGATTCGGCCCGGCGCACGGATCGAAGAAGCCGTTCGGGTTGCGCGGCAGCTGCAACGTGATCTGGCGCAGGCGCGCCGAGTACAGCTCGATGATGTTCGGCGCGCGAATGGCCTGCTGATAGCTGCCGCGCAGACGCACGTCGCGGATCGGCGCCCAGTTGAGGCCGAGCTTGTACGTATCGGTCGTCACATTGTCCTTGTAGTCGGAGCTGCGATACGCGCCTTCAAAGGACAGCAGCTCGAAGCCCGGCTTGCCCTGCACCAGCGGTACGTTCACTTCGCCGAACACCTCGCGCACCGTGCTGCTGCCGGAGACCGGGAAGTCCTCCTGCTGCGCCTGGAACTCGCTGTCCGCTTCGACGCGCAGGGTGTTCTTGCGAACTTCGGCACCGAAAGCGATCGCCACGCCGTCGCTGGCCAGCGGCGACACGAGGCCGTACTCAGCGAGGTCGCCGTTGATCGTGCCGAGGACGTCGGTCTGCGAGGTCGAGCCGTTGCTGACCATCTTCGCGTAGACGTAGTCGAAGCCCGCCTGCGACGGACCCGCCGCCGAATAGAAGTCGAGCGGCGAGCACTTCGGATCGTCGTTCAGCGTCGTGCCGTCGGCATTGATGACGCAGACCGGCTGACCGAAGGTGTTCGCGAGCGGCGAGCCGTCCGCCTTGATGCGACGATCGATCGTCGAGTTCAACGCCGTGACCGCGCGGATCTGCGATGGCAGGCCGGTGATGAAGCGATCCATGGTCGTGTTCGCGTACGACAACGATGCCTCGTACTTGAACGGACCGAACACATCGCCGCGAGAGCCGAACAGCATGCGGATCGTGCCGAGGCGATAGTCGTCATGGCGTCCGCCGAGCTCCGGCGTGATGCGATTCAGCGCGATACCGGTCGCGACGTTTACGGGCCCGAGATACGCGCCCGTCACCGGGTCGTAGTTGCTGCCGGTGGCCAGGCCGCGGTTCGTGCACAGGAAAGCCTGCTCCTGCGCGCTGAGGAAGGGATTGTCGCAGGCGATGGTGCCCGTTGCGTCTGCCCGGCCGGTCTGCACCGCACCCGGCGCATAGTCGGAGTACGTGTGGGTGCGCGCCATGTTCAATTGCATGAACGGCTTGAAGTGCTCGTTGATCTCCGCGTGGGCGAGCGCGCCGAATGTGTAGCGCTGCTCCGGCCGCTGGAACTGGCCGTACGGCTGCGAATTGAAGCTGTCGACGAGCGGGTCGCGGGTGAGGAACTGGCCTTCGGACATGCGGAATTGCGAGGGCAGGCCGGCCGCGCCGGGACCCGATGCGACGAAGCTCGCGGGATTGGAGACAGGCGAAGGCACGCAGTCATAGGCACTGCCGCCATTGATGGGTCCGACCTTGCAAAGCGCGAAGTCGCGGTCCCACGCCTTCACTTCGTCGGTCTCACGCGCGGTCGCATACAGCGTGACGTTGCCGTCGATGCTGTCGAAGTTGTGACCGAACATCACGGTGTATTCCTGCGCGAATCCACCCCAGTCGTCGTCGTCGGGCAGCGTGTACTGCCCCGGATTCGACACTTCCCACTTGCGCAGCTGGGACTGGATTTTTCCGTTGTCGTTCTCGTGATTGAACATGCCGACGTTCGTGCCGAAGCGCAGGCCCTCGAAATCGTCGATCAGCGAGATGTTGACGACGCCGGCGATCGCGTCCGAGCCGTACACGGCGGAGGCGCCGCCGGTCAGCACTTCGACGTTCTTGATGAGCTGCGTCGGGATCAGATTGAGATCTGCCGCGGGCGTCTTCGGCGAGCCGTACGGCATGCGCTGACCGTCAACGAGCACGAGCGTGCGGGTCGCGCCGAGACCGCGCAGGTCGACCTGCGCAGTACCGCTGATGCCGCGCAACGAGCTGTTGTTGCCCTGCGCGCCGATCACCTGCGGCATGCGATTCAGCACGTCTTCGATGCGAACCGCGCCGCGCTGTTCGAACTGCGATGCATCGATCTGGGCGACCGGACTCACGCTGACCAGGTTTGCCTGCCGGATGCGCGAGCCGGTCACCGTTACTACTTCAACCGACTCGGCCTGCGGACCGGTGTCCGCAGCCGGCGCCTCCTGCCCGTGCGCGACTGCGACGGCAGCACCAGCCAGGGAAGCGGCGAGCAACGAACGCCTTACCGCCCAACGAATCATCGACGTGCCCTTGCTCATAATTTCCGCCCCCGTCCCGGACAATTTCTGTATGCTGGAGACGGTATATCGGATCCAAGTTTCGTTTGCAACGAAAATCCCGTATCCGATTTAGGGCGCGCGCCCGTGTGCAGGTATCATGGTCGCCCAGGGCGACAACACAGAAATCGGATCCGACCTGGCAGCTGTCGCAGCGCATGTCGGCGCGTCGGGAACTGACGGCAATCGAGGTGTCGACAATGGGGACGGGGGCACGGCGCCAGGACGACAACGGCAAGGGATCGGGAATCGACTTCTCCGATCGACTCGACCGCACTACCACGGCTCACGACGTCACGCGGGTGCTGCGCAAGCGCATCCTCGAGGGGCGCTATCCGGTCGACCGCTTCATCCGCCAGGAAACGATCGCGCAGGAGCTCGGCGTCAGCCGCATTCCGGTGCGCGAGGCGCTCGCGCAGCTCGAGGCCGAAGGGCTGGTGGTGCGCGAGAAGTATCGCGGGGCGCTGATCCCGAAGCTATCGGCGAGCGAGATCGAGGAGATCTACGAGCTGCGCCAGCTGCTCGAGCCGTACCTGATCCGCCACGCGGTGAAGAACATCACGCCCAAGCAGATCGCCAACCTGAAGCAGATCGTCGAGCGCTCGCGCAAGACCAAGGCGACGAAGGACTGGGCCGGGCTCAACATCGAATTTCATCGCGCGTTGTTCCAGGCCGCCGGCAAGCCGCTCGCGATCCAGGTGCTCGACAACCTGCTGGTACGCGCTGACCGTTACCTGAAGCTGCAGAACTTCCGCTCCTCCACCACGAAGCAGGAAAGCGACGCGCAGCACAGCGAGATTCTCAAGCGCGTGATCGATGGCGACGTCGAAGGTGCCGTCGCCGCGTTGTCGGAGCACATCCGCTGGAACGTCGAGGACGTCAAACAGAGCGTGAGCCTGCCGGGCTCCTCGCCCGAGCAACCGAAGGCCGAGTGAGCCGGAGTCGGGCCGAAGCCCGACCTACTTGGCGCCGCCGTCGACGACCACCTTGCCGCCCGCTACGACGTAGCGCAGGTCACGCAGATTCTTCAGGTCAGCTTCCGGATCGCTGCCGAGCACGATCACGTCGGCGATCTTGCCCGCCTCGATCGTGCCGAGCTTGTCGCTCATCCCGAGAATGTCCGCACCGACGCGGGTCGCCGAGGCGAGCACTGCCTTGGTCGGCATCCCCGCCTGCTTCAGGAAATTCAGCTCGCGGAAGTAGGAATCCGGCACCAGGATCTCGGTTTCGAACGCGATGTCGGTGCCGACGCCGATGCGCACACCGGCGCGATACGCTTCGGCGACGTGCTTGAGGTTGTCCTGCAGATCGAGCGGATAGCGGCGCGAGAACGTGTAGTAGAACGCGCCCGGCACGATGCCCGCGGTCGGATAGCCGCGCGTCAGCAGCGTCTCGAACGCGACGATCGTCGGATTGAACGCCGTCTTGTGCTTCGCCATGAGCGCGACTTCGTCGTCCGGCATGTCGAGCGTGTGCTCGACGCTGTCGACGCCCGCCTCGATCGCCCAGTTCGTGTATTCGCCGAAGCTGTCGATTGCCACGCGCAGGCCTTCGCGATGCGCTTCGTCGATCGCAGCCGCGATCTCTTCCTTCGTGAACGGCGCGCTCGTCTTGATCCAGTCGACCTGGCGACGGATCTGCTCGCGCACCGCCTTACGCCATTCCCACGGACCGTTCGCGGTGTAGGTGCGCGTATTCGGCACGTTCGGCTTCCAGCGCCCGGTCGCGGTGCTGGTCGCCTCGTCGCCGTGACCACCCGTCGAGGCGATCATTGCGCCCGCCCAGAAAATCCGCGGCCCTGGAATGAGGCCGCGCGCGACGGCTTCTTTCAGTCGCAGCGAAACATCGCCGGTCGTGGCCGGATCGCGGATCGCCGTGATGCCGGCTCGCACGACCGACTGAGCGATCTGCGTTCCGCGGATCGCCGCCGCCGCATCACTGTCAGGATATCCGCCGATGTTCGTGCCGCGCTGGGAAGTGAGATGACAGTGCACGTCGATCATGCCCGGCATCACCCACTGCCCGCGCGCATCGATCGTCCGCGCAACGTCGCTTGGCACCGTCGTCGAAGCCGCCGGTCCTGCCGCAACGATACGATCGCCGCGCATGACAATGATCGAATCAGGCACCGGCGCCTTGCCGTAGCCGTCGAGCAGCGTTGCACCGCGAATCACCAGCGCGGGAATGTGGCTGCGATCCACCGGCGGAATCGGCACGCGCCGCAAGTCGTCGCTCGTGTCGTACACCGAACGCTGCGCGAAAGCAGTCGCGGACAGCAGCAGGATAGCGAGCAGGGCGTTCGTAGCTATTCTTTTCCTCATCGGAGCTCCGGTAGCGAGGTCATTGCGAGCGGGCAAGAAGGGCGACGAGCTCGTCCTTCCAGAAACGGGCGATGCTGTGCGTGCTATGCCCGCGGGTCTCATTGGACACGGGCACCAGATAGAAGCGGCCGCGCGGCATGCGCGCCGCGGCGGCAGCCACGATCGGCGAGCCAGGCAGATTGATGAAGTCGTCGCCGATGTTCACCCATGTCACCGGCATGGGAAGCGACGCGAGTGCTGGCTCCGCATCGTAGTTGCGTGATGCGTCGAGCTGATACAGCAGGTCGTTCGCGTCTGTCTCAGTCAGCGCACGCTTCAGACGGTCGTGCCAGAAGGCGTCCGCGGCTGCGCTCGTCGGATAGTCACGCGCCATCGCGAGCGGGCCGATGCCCCCCGAGACCGCCATCAATCCGGCCGCTGCGTGCAAACCCTGCGCCGGCGGCGACGTGTAGTTGCCGCCGCTCCACGCCGGATCCGCGCGAATTGCTTCAACTGCGGCCGTGCGCCATACGCGGTTCTGACCGGCGGTCTGGGTCGGCAGACATGCGATCGGCATCGCAGCCTGCACACCTTGCGGATGCTGCTCGGCCCACACGAATGTGAGCATGCAGCCCATCGAGGTCCCGAGCACGAGCCGCAGCCGCCGGACGCCCTGCTCCGCCAGCACTCGCCACTGCGCCTCGACCATGTCGGCGTAGTCATAGTGCGGAAACGCGCCGCGCAGCCCGTCGCTCGGCTTCGAAGAGCCGCCGTGGCCGATTGCATCGGGCATGATGATGAAGAAGCGTGCCGCATCGAGCGGCTGTCCTGCGCCGAACAACTCGCCCGCAAAATTCGCAGTCAGGAATTGCGCGCCGGAGCTCGCCGTCGAGTGCAGCAGGAGCACGGCGTTGTCGATCTGGCCTTCCGCATCACGGTGCGGCGCGCCCAGCACGCGGTAGTGCACCTTGAGTTCCGCGAGCGACTCGCCGCTGGCAAAGCGAAAATCGTGCACGGCGGTCGTGCGCTCGGCTGCGACACCAACCGCTGCAACCGGCTCGGCTGCACGCAGCGAAAGCGGCGCGAGCAAGCTCAAGATCGACGCCGCTGCGCGGGTCGCTCGCTGGTGGCCGCTGTGTCGCATGCGGGCGATTAGATATCCGTCGTCGGAGTGTCGTCAATATTCTGGATCCAATATAATTGACACGGCCGCGCCCCGGCAGGCAGGCTACGCACCGTACATCTGGCATGAGGAACGGCCGTTGTGGACGTGGGGCTCGCACCAATAGGGCTTGTAGAACAATGATTTCACGCCGCGGCGCCCTCTCCTTGCTCGGCAGCGCTTCGCTTCTGGCAGTGCAGTCGCGCAGCGCAGCGGCGGCAGAGCAGCCCCCTGCACCGCGCCCGATGGCCGGCGAGCTCGACCTTTCGACGCTCGACATCGTCGATTCGCACATGCACCCGGTGCGACGCATGCTGATCTCACAGTCCTATGCCGGACAAATGAAGGAGTTCGCCGCGCTCGGAGCACCCGCGGGCGACTATCCGGAGCGCGACGCCATCGTCGCACGGGCACAGGACGGCGGCCGCGATCTCGTCATGAACGCACCGCGCCGCACCGGCTACTTCAACTACATCGCGCGGACTTACGGAGTGCCGGCGACGATCGAAGGCTTCGACTCGGTGACGAAGCAGCACATCGGCTCGGACCAGGACTTCGTGCGCTACATCACCGCGATCTTCGCGCGCGAGAAGATCGCCACTGTCGTGCTGCAGGCCGCGGAGCCTGCGCCCTCAGCTCCCGCGACGTTGATCCCCGCGGACCGTTACGTGTGGACGACCGTCGCCTCGGAGCTGACGCGCATCGGCTGGGCGCAGGAGCGAGGACTCACGACGCTCGCCGACGTGCGCGCGGCAATCGACAAGACGATGGAAGCGGCCGTAGAACGGGGCTGCCGCGGCTTCAAGAGCATGGCAGCCTACTATCGACCGCTCGCAGTGTCGAAGCCGACCGCGTCGGAAGCGGAAGCGGCGATGACGCGCGTACTGGCGGCCACTCCGCAATCGACTGGTGTGCAGAACCAGCCGATCTACGCCGACGCCGCGACCAATGCCGCGCTCAAGACCTACGAGGATTTTCTGTTCCGGCACGTATTCGCGAAGGCCGGCGCACTCGAGCGCCCCATGATCATTCATTCGGCAGTCGCACTGCACCCCTCGCTGCGCGTCGATTTCAACGATCCGCGCCCGCTCGCCGCGGTATTCTCCGACCCCGACATGCAGCGTGCGCGCACGGATTTCATCCTGATCCACGCCGGCTATCCGAGCACGGATGTCGTCGCGGCCTTCATCAGTCAGTTTGCGAACGTCTACACCGACGTCTCGTTCTACTCGAAGTACCCGGGCGCGCTGCTGCAGATCTATCGCAGCCTGCTGGCGCTCGGACCGTCCAACAAGATCATGCATGGGAGCGACGCGAACTCGGTGCCGGAAGAAATCGGCTATTGCGCCTGGAACACGCGCGCCGTCCTCGCCAAAGTGCTCAGCGAATATCGCGAGTCGTTCGGCTGGCGCCAGGACGACATCACCGCCATGGCGCAGAACGTGATGCATCGAACGGCGCGCAGGCTGTTTCGCATTCCTGGCTAGCCCGCACACCGCGCCGCCCTCCTCATCCAGCTCAGCACTGCCTTGTCATATCTTCCAAAATCGGATCCACAATCCAATCAGGCGACGGACGTGCCAGCCGCGGACAGTCAGCCGGGCGCCGACCTGTGGCGTCCGCTGTGGAAAGTGCATCAGCAGCGCCCGCGACCGACGCTCGTCGGCAAGGTCGAGGCGGAGATCGCAATCGTCGGCGGCGGGCTCGAAGGCTTGTCGCTCGCACGCGAACTGTCGAGTCTCGGCAAGCGCGTCGTGCTCATCGAAGCTCAGCAGCTGTGCGACGGTGCGACGGGTGCGAGCGCCGGCATCGTTGCGCCGCAGCTGATTCACAAATCGCCTGACGACGTAGCGAAGCGACTCGGAGCCGCACAGGCGGAGCGCTTCCTAAAGCTGCTCGCCGGCGCGGGCAAGCGAACGTTCGAGCTGCTCGGCGAGCGCAAGCGCGACGTCGGCGCAAGCGACGCCGGCTTCATCGCGCCAGTGCGCACGACGGCGGGTGCCCGCCGCCTTGCTGCAACAGTCGAGCAATGGCAGCGGTTTCGCACCGATCTGAAGCTGTTGGACGCGGAAGAGACACGAGCGCTGACCGGCGCAGTCGGCTACGCGAGCGCATTGCTCGATCCAACGGGCGGCTCGCTCAATCCGACGGCTTTTGCGGAATTGCTTGCCGCAGATGCCGAGAACGCGGGCGCCGTGATTTTCCTGCACAGCGCGGCTTCGTCCGTCGAGCGCGCGGGATCGCTGTGGCGGGTCGTGTGCCCGGGCGGAACGGTCATTGCCCATCAGGTCGTGCTCTGCGCGAACGGCGGCAATGCCGAGCTTGCGCCCGCGTTGCGGCGCTCGGTGCTGCCGCTGCAGGTATGTCAGATGGCGACGCTGCCACTGGATGCGCAAGCGCGTCGCACGATTCTTCCGCACGGTCACGCCATGACCGACGTCGAGCGTGATGTGTTCTCCATTCGCTTCGATCCGCACGGTCGATTGATCACGGCGTACCCGATGAGCGAGCGGCTGCGCAAACCCGGCCGGTTGAACGAGCTCGCCAACCGCCGCCTGACGATGCTGCTCCCCGGCTTTCGCGCAACGCCGCTCGAGCACGCGTGGACCGGCGTTGCGTGGTTGAACAGCGATCTGCTGCCGCGCATCGTGCGGCTCGATGAAGGGTTGTTCGCCGTGCAGGCTTGCAACGGCCGCGGCATCGCGCTCAGCACGGCTATCGGCCACGAGTTCGGCACATGGCTCGCCGGCGGCGCGAGAGAAGTCTGCGCTATTCCGATCGAGCAACCGCGCGCGATTCCAGGTTACGTGTTCGCGCGCTATCTGCCCACCCTCTTGATGAAGGCAACGCTGGCTGCGCGGCAGCTGCGTCGCGCAGTGCTCCCACGAAGCTCCACCGGGAAAGAGTGACCATGCAGGCCATAATGCCCATCGTCGATCACTATCTGCTGCCGTTGTCGCTGTGGCTCGTGATGTTCTCGATGGGACTGTCGCTGGTGCCGGCAGACTTCCGCCGGATTCTCGACAACCGGCGCGCGTATTACCTCGGCATGGTCAGCATGCTCATCATCGTCCCGCTCGTCGGTGTGGTGATCGCGACCACGTTCGCGCCGACGCCGGCGCTCATGATGGGCTTCATGCTGCTCGCGACCTGTCCCGGCGGTCTGCTGTCGAACCTGCTGACGAGCCTGTCGCGCGGCGACCTGGCCCTGTCCGTGTCGCTCAGCCTGTCGACGAGCGTGGTCTATATCTTCACGCTGCCGTTCATCGCCCACTATGGAGTGCAATTCGTGTTCGCGGAGTCCCGCACGATCGCAGTGCCGTTCGGCTCCTCGCTGTGGGAAATCCTGCGCGTCACGGTGCTGCCGATTGCCTGCGGGATGATCGCTCGCGCCTGGCGCCCGCAGCTGTCGCTAGCGGCGCTGCCGTACATCAAGCAGGGCTCGACCATCGCGCTATGCATCATCTTCGGCCTGATCGTCGTCGACAATCTCGATACGCTGCGCAGCTCGTTCGGCATCGTGCTCGGGATGGTCGTCGGCATGAACGCCGCGAATCTCACGATCGCGCTGGTACTGTCGCGCGTCGGTCGCGTGTCGCGCGAGGAGCGCATAGCGATCACGATCGAGCACCTGATCCGCCAGGAGGCGACCGCCATCTACGTCGCCGTCACAATCCTCGGCCGCACCGACATGTCGCTGCCGATGATCATCAACACGTTCGTCGGCATGTTCGCCTGCGTGATCTTCGTCGCGGTCATGAAACGCCGCCGCGCGCGCGAAGCGTCCGTGCCGCAAACCGCAACCTGACAATTTCCGGAGCTCTCCATGAAGTGGCCCGCTGACCGCATTGCCAAGACGTCGCAGAAGACCTTCGGCATGTACGAGAAGGCGATGCGGAGCGGCGTCACCGATCTCATTCACCTCGAGGTCGGCCAACCGATCTTCGACACGCCCGCGCACATCAAAGAAGCGACTATCGCGGCGCTGCGCGCAGGCAAGGTGCACTACAGCGACGTTCGCGGCGAGCCCGCTTTGCGCGCCGCGCTAGCCCAGAAGCTGCGCGACTACAACGGCATTGCCGCGACCGCGGACGACGTGATCGTCACGAACGGTCTCACGCACGCGTCGTATCTCGCATTCATGGCGGCGCTCGATCCGGGCGACGAGGTCGTGCTGCTCGATCCCTACTATCCGCAGCATCTGAACAAGATCGAGCTGGCGGGCGGCGTGCCGGTCATCGCCTCGCTCGCACGCGAGGAAAACTTCGCCATTCGAGCGGACCTCATTGAACGACACGTCACGCGACGCACGCGCATGATCGTGCTCGTCAATCCCGCGAACCCGACGGGCCGCGTCTATACGCGCCGCGAGCTGGAAGCGCTCGCCAGCGTCGCGATCCGCCACAATCTGCTCGTCGTTGCAGACGAGGTGTACGATCAGGTCCTGTACGATGACAATCGTCACATCAGCATCGCCACGCTGCCTGGCATGGCGGAGCGCACCTTGACGATGTTCGCGTTCACGAAGGCGTATGCGATGGATGGCTGGCGCCTGGGTTACCTGACCGCGCCCGCGCACATGCTGCCCGCGATGCTGAAGATCTCGATGAACGACGTGACACACGTGAACACGTTCATCCAGTACGGCGGTATCGCCGCCGTGACCGGTCCACCCGAGGCGTTGCGTGGCATGATCGCCGAAGACGAGCGCAAGCGTGACCTGGTCGTCGAGCGGCTCAACAAGATGCGCGGCGTCAAATGCAACGCGCCCGAGGGCACGATTTACGCGCTCGCCAACATCGAGGGCACGGGCCGCGAGTCGAGCGCGATCACGGACGCGCTGCTCGAGAAGACGCGTGTAGTGGTCGAAGATGGCGGCTTCTACGGACCGTCGGGTCGCGGACACCTGCGTATCAGCTTCGGCTCGCAGACGATGGAGCGACTGTCGGAAGCCCTGGATCGCATGGACGAGTTCTTCGGTTCGCTATAGGAGAGAAGCTGTGCCGCGCCACATCGCCTTCTGCATGGATCGCATCGGAACGATGCTGCCCTGTACGTTGCAGGACGAGCTTGCACCACACTCGGCCGCATTCCTGTGGAGCCTCGCGGGCAAAGCCGCGGAGTGCACAGTCAATCACGCGATCTGGACTGGACCAGAGCTGTCCGTGCCGCTGCCGGCCTCGACGCTGCCGAAAGGCGTGGATATGACTCCCGTCCCCGCCGAAAACGCTACGTCGTACCCGCGCGCGGGCGATGTGGTGGTTGCATGGCTCGCAGCCGGCAGCGTGAGCGGATTACCGCCGGGTGATTTTTTCGACATCGGAGTTTTCTACGACGACGGCGGACGCCTGCTGATGCCGTTCGGCTGGATCCAGGCGAACGTTGCCGCGCGCATCGCACCCGCGGATCTAGAGATCGCGAAGGAAATGGCGCGCAGCGTCCGCCAGCAGGGCAGCACGAATTTTCGGATCGTGCAGCTATAGCGACTGCACCGGCCTCGCGCTCGTACGCGAGTTCGCGCAACTACATGGAGGTTCAGTGCAAGTGCGTTAGCCTGGATGCGGGCGTAAGCATTGTCGAATCGCCAGGCTCGCAGTGGGTCATCGCTGCGGTCGGCGGACTCACACATGACGAACGCACCAGGCTGTTCGATTGCAGATCAGGGGCTCGGTGATCATCACTGGCAGGCGCCGTCGATCGCGACGCGCCGGAACTCAATGCCAGCCGGCATTCTTCCGATCGCGATCCGCAGCGCTGTCGGCGTGCCTGCCTGATTGCGGACGAAACGAACTTGCTGGAAGTAGTCCGACACGAACAAGTCGGGATCGAAGTAGCTGAGCGGCAGCGAACCGATGCGGCCGCCTTGCAGCGCGAGTTGCCCGCGGCCAGCACCGATGCAGACCCTATAATATGTGTCGATCTCCGGACTGAAATAGATTCCCTCGAGCGCCGCAAGCGCCGCTTGCGGTGGTGGCGCGATCCGCTCGATGCGCCGCGCGCGTAACGGATGGCCAACGTAGATGAAGCGCGCGTCGTCCGAGCTTCCCGCCTCCGGAAACTTCAGCTGCACGTTGGCAGCAGCTGCCACGAACTCGTTCGGTCCGACTGGCGTCAGCTCGTGCCAACGATCCTGAAAGCGCATCGACAGCAACCCGTGTTCGCTTCTGATGCGGATCGGCTCACCCAGGTCCGTCAGATACTCGCCCGCGAAGTCGGCATAGGGCTCGCGCTCTCCCTGTTCGGCGCCCGAAGACACAACTGCTGCCGTCGCACTGGCCGGCGCGGCTGGAAATAGCAAGCCGGCGAGCTTTGCGATCGGTGTTGCCGGCACTACATCCGCGAGATTGCTGAGCAGGACCAGACCCGTGTCGCTTTCGGGAAACCACAGCACGATGCTGCGGAAGCCTGCATCGAGACCGCCGTGCCAGAGCACTTTGCGGCCGAGGAAGTCACCGACCGTTATCCCGTATGCATAGTCGATGCGGGTGCCGTCGTTGAGCACCCCAGTCTGCTGCATCTTCTCGATCACAGCGCGCCCGCCGACACGCGCGGTGCGGAAATTGTCGAGCCAGAGCGCCAAGTCGCGGCTCGTAGTCAACAACCCGGTCGATCCGACCGTTGCATAGTTCAGCAGCGCGTCCCGAACGTGGCCGTCCGGCGCGGTCTCGTACGAGTAGGCGCGATTGCGCACGATCATCGTTGGATCATCGTGGAAGTGCGTATCGTGCATGCCGAGCGGCTTGAAGATCCGTTGCTCGGCGAACTCGCGCAGCGACTGCCCGGAAACAGCCGCCACGATTTCGGCAAGCAGGAAATACCCGGAATTGGTGTACTCGTGGCGCGAGCCGGGCGTGAAGTTGAGCTCTCGCTGCCGACTGACCAGGTAACGCACTTGCTGCTGAGTCACCACGTCGCCATCGTGCCATCCCGCGACCTTCAGCAGGTCGGTCATGTCCCGCAGCCCGCTCGTATGAAAAATGAGCTGCCTCACGGTGATCGCGTGTGTGGTGTGCGGCGCCCAATCGAGGTACTGGCCGACGGTCGCGTCCAGAGACAGTTTGCCCTCCTGTTCGAGCAGGAGAATCGCCATCGCAGTGAACTGCTTCGAGATCGACGCGGCATGGAATACCGTGCGGTCGGTGATCGGAATGTCGTGTTCCAGTTGCGCGCTGCCGTATCCCTTGCTGAAGGTAGTGACCCCGCGCTCGATCACAGTGACCGCCATGCCGGCCGAATCGGCCCGGTTCCACGCCGCGAAGATCGGATCGACATCCGCAGCGTTCAGAGCTGCTGGCTCCTGCGCGTGTGCCATCGCCGCTACCAGGCACGCCGCAGCCACGATGGCGCGCTTCATGGTCCGTCCGACCGCTTTCATACGCGCTCCAGCTTGCGGCCGCGCGGGCATCTCGCATCGACCAGGCGCTGCCGCGACCGAATGACCTCGGCATGCTTGACGTGTGCCAGATCGATCATTGCACCGTCGAGCTTGGTCGCTCCCTGCCCCGCCTCTGCTGCCGACGACATGGCATCGCGCACACGCAGCGCCCAGGTCAGCTCCGCCGGCGTCGGTATGAAGATTCGATTGGCGCTCTCGATCTGACTGGGATGAATCGCCCATTTGCCCTCGAATCCCAGCGCGCGCGCCTTGCGAGCGGAGGCTTCATAGCCTGCCGGCTCATCGATTGCCGTGAATGGACCGTCCAGCGGCCGCAGAGCGTTGGCGCGGCAAGCATTCGCGATACGCGCCAGCGCAAAGTGCCATTGGTCGTTCCAGTGGAACGCGCTCGCTGTCCCGTCCGAACGGCTGCCGAGCACTCCGTAGTCAGGGTCGGGGCTACCATACCGAGTTTGCGGAACGTGCATCGCGAGCGAATAGTCGCCGGTACCGAACGCCAGGCTCTCGAGCCGCGCGGATGCGGACGCAATGTGCTCCACGTTGGCGACGCCCTGGGGCGTCTCGACGATGGCCTCGATGCCGATGGGCGCCTCACGGCCGACATCGGCCTCGACGCTCGCGAGCAACCGCTCGACGAAACGGATTTGCTCGGAATCGCTGACCTTGGGAACGAGGACGGTGTCGAGACGCGGGCACTGTGCAGCCACTTCGATGATGTCGCGATAGCCCCAAGCCGAGCTGATATCGTTGATGCGCACGCTCACGATACGGTCGCCCCAGTCGAGCTGCGTAAGCGCCCGGATCGCGAGCGCCCGCGCCTCGACCTTCCTGGATGCCACCACTGCATCCTCGAGGTCGAGGAAGATCGCGTCAGCCGCACTGCGCGCCGCACTGGCAACGAAGCGCTCCGATGTCGCCGGCACCGCCAATACCGATCGCTGCAGGCGCAGCGCTCTCGAGTGAAGTGACCTCATCGGATCGTGAACGGATTCGTGAACTGGTCGGCGCAGTTGAGCCAGACGCTCTTCACCTGCAGGTATTCGTTGACGGCGTCCGCGCCGTTCTCCCGCCCCATACCGCTCATCCTCCGACCGCCGAACGGCGTCATATAGCTGATCGCACGATAGGTGTTCACCCATACCGTACCCACCTGCAGCTGGCGCGAGATGCGCATGGCACGCCGCACGTCCTCGGTCCATACGCCCGCTGCGAGGCCGTAGCGCGAGTCGTTGGCGATCGCTATCGCCTCGTCCTCGTCCTTGAATCGAACCACGCTGAGCACGGGTCCGAAGATTTCCTCCTGGGCGATGCGCATGCGATTGTCGACGTCGCCGAAGATCGTCGGCTCGATGAACCAGCCTTGCTCGAACCCCTGCGGCGTGCACGAGCTGCCGCCGAGGAGGCATCGCGCCCCTTCCCTTCGCGCAATCTCCAGATATGACCTGACCTTCTCGAACTGCCCGTGTGTCGCCACCGGGCCGACGTGAGTGGCGGGATCCATGGGGTCGCCCACCCTGATGGTCCTCGCGAAAGCCAGCAGCCGGGCCAGGAATTCGTCATAGATCGCGTCCTGCACGAGCAGGCGCGATCCTGCGACGCAACTTTGTCCGCTTGCGGCGAAAATCGCGGCAATGGCGCCGTTGGCCGCGTTGTCGAGATTGGCATCTGCGAACACGATATTGGCGGACTTGCCGCCGAGCTCGAGCGTTACGCTCTTGAAGTCAGTTGCCGCCACCTGGTTGATGCGCCGACCCGTCGCTTCGCTTCCGGTAAAGGCGATCTTGGCAACGTCGCGATGTCCGGTCAGCGCATCGCCGATCTCGCTGCCCAATCCCGTCACGACATTGACGACGCCCGGCGGGAAATCCGCTCGAGCAACGAGCTGCGCGAACGCGAGCGACGATGCCGAAGCGTGCTCGGACGGCTTGAGCACCACCGTATTGCCAGCCGCGAGCGCCGGTGCGAGCTTGTATGCCGCGAGCAGGAGCGGCGAGTTCCACGCAGTGATCGCAGCCACGACTCCATACGGCTCACGTTGACTGAACGTCAGCATGTCGGGCTTGTCGATCGGAAACACCGCGCCTTCGAGCTTGTCGGCAAGCCCGCCGAAGTAATAGAACCACTGCGGCACGTAGCGCACCTGCGTGCGCATCTCCGCCAGGAGCTTGCCGTTGTCGCGGGTTTCGATCTCGGCCAGTCGATCGGCGTCCGCCGCGATCAGGTCGCCCAACCGACGCAGCAATGCACCCCGTTGCGTCGGCGACATCCGCGACCACGCCGAATCGGTAAACGCCCGTTGCGCCGCCTCGACTGCCCGCTCGACGTCCTGCACGGTACCGCGAGGAATCCTGCACCACGTGCGCCCCGAACAGGGATCGATGGAGTCGAGCCACTCGCCGCCTGCGGGATCGCACCATCGCCCGTCAATGTAGAGAAGAGACTTCCCGGAGTCGGTGCTCATGGATGCTGCCCGATGCTGCGCAGCCAATGCGCGGTTCGATCGAGCGCCTCACCGAAGCGATCGAACATCTCATCGATCTCCAGTGCGGTGATGATCTGCGGCGGACAGAAGAGAATTGAGTCCGCGGATGCCCGCGTGATCAGCCCTTGCTCGATGCAATACTCGGCGCAGCGACTGCCGACGCCCAGTGCCGCTTCGAACGGGCGGCGACTGCCCTTGTGGGCCACCAGCTCGATCGCGCCGATCAGGCCGACGCCGCGCGTCTCGCCCACCAGCGGATGATCGGCGAAGCCACGCAAACGGCTCTGAAAATGCGGTGCGACGCTGCGGATGTGGTCCAGCATGCGCCGCTCCTCGAAGAGCTCCAGGTTCCGCAGCGCGACCGCCGCGCTCACAGGATGCCCGCCATACGTGAAGCCGTGCCCGAACACCGCCCGCCGCTCGCTTTCCTGGACCAGCACTTCGTACATCCTCTCTGGAAGCAGCACGGCCGCGATGGGCATGTAGGCAGCAGACAGCTGCTTTGCGACAGTCATCGTGTCGGGGCGCATGCCGACGCTCTCGCAGCCGAACATATGGCCCGTGCGGCCGAAGCCGCAGACGACTTCATCATCGATGCAAACGATGTCGTAATGAGCGAGCAGGCGCTGCACCTTCTCGAAATACATCGCGGGCGGCACGATGACGCCGCCGCCCGCCATCACGGGTTCGGCGATGAACGCGGCGATCGTCTCCGGGCCGTTCGCCAGGATCAACTGCTCGAGGTTGTCGACGAGCCGCGCAACGAACGCGTCTTCGCTCTCGTCCGGCAATGCCTCGCGGTAGTAGTGGGGGCAGTCGGCATGCAGCACGCCAGTGAGCGGCAGATCGAAGCCGTTGCGGAATGCGGGCAGCCCCGTCAGGCAGGCGGTCGCGACCGTGACTCCGTGATAGCCGCGCTTGCGCGCGATGATCTTCTTCTTCTCCGGCCGGCCGATGGCATTGTTGTAGTACCAGATGAGCTTGAGTTGCGTGTCGTTCGCTTCCGAGCCCGAGTTGGTGAAGAACACCTTCGAGGCCGGGAATGGCGCGATCGCCTTCAGGCGCTCCGCCAGATCGATGGTCGGCAGCACGGCTTTGTTGCCGAACCCGTGATAGAACGGTAGCCGGCGCAACTGCGCCACGGCGGCCTCGACCAGCTCGCCCTCGCTGAAGCCGAAGCCGGCGCACCACAAGCCCGCCAGCCCCTCGATGTAGCTGCGTCCGTGCACGTCGAAGACGCGAATTCCCTCGCCACGCTCGATGATGAGCGCGCCCTCGGCACGGTGGCGGGCCAGGTTCGTCGTCGGATGCAGGACATGCGCGATGTCGCGCGCCGCCGCTGATTGCGGATCCAGTTGCGGGGTATGCGGGCTTGCGGCCGAATGCACGGACATGATCAGGCCTCTTCGGAATGACGGAACGCTGCGCCGGCAGGTCCGCAGCGCGCTCGACGTTAACCCTTTCCGTCGAGCAATGCTCGCTCAGGCAGTGGCGCGGCGAGCGGACGCGCACCGGGCAGGCGCGCCCGCGTAATTCATGGTATGTATATGTGTATACTGACATACGACTTTGTACAATGCCCGGCGGACCGCCGCAAGGGGCCGCAGGCACCGCGCTCATGGATATCAGCATCCCGTCCACTGCAGAAATCTCCGCGGCGCACGCTGCGCTCGCCGCGCGCGTCGTACGAACTCCGCTCGTGCGGTGGCGCGGCGACTGGCTCGCCAGGTACATCGGCAGCGACACCGAAGTGCATCTGAAGCTGGAGCTCTTCCAGCATACCGGCACGTTCAAGCTGCGCGGCGCACTGCTCGGCGTCGCTGCACTCTCGCCCGCCGAGCACGCGCGCGGTGTCGCCGCTATGAGCGGCGGCAACCATGCGATTGCGGTCGCTTATGCGGCCCAACAACATCGCGTCAGCGCCAAAGTCGTCATGCCCAGGACCGCGAGCCCGGTGCGCCGCGACCTGTGTGCCTCCTACGGCGCGGAGGTCATCCTCGCGGATACCATCCACGAGTGCTTTGCGCGCATCGAGACCATTGCCGCCACCGAACAGCGCGCAATCATTCATCCGTTCGAGGGGCGGCAGATCGCCCTCGGCACGGGAACGCTGGGGCTCGAAATCCACGAGCAGCTCTCGTCCGCCGATGTCGTCATCGTGCCGGTGGGCGGCGGCGGCCTGGCGGCCGGCGTCGCTTGCGCCATCAAGCAGTTGAATCCACGATGTCGGGTCTATGGGATCGAGCCCGCCGGCGCGCCGTCGATGCGACAGAGTCTCGAACGGGGCGAGCCGGTCGCATTGAGCCGCACGGACACCATCGCTGACAGCCTGGCCTCGCCTTGCGCGCTGCCCTACAGTTTCGCATTGTGCCGACAGTTCCTCGACGGCGTCGAGCTGGTATCGGATGACGAGTTGCGCCGGGCGATGGCGTTGCTCTATGCCGAGATGAAACTCGCCGTCGAGCCCGCCGGCGCCGCCGCGACCGCGGGCCTGCTCGGGCCCTTGAACGAGGCTTGCAAGGGCAAGTGCGTTTGCGTTCTCGTGTGCGGCTCGAATATCGACGTCGAGCTGCTTGCCAACCACATCAAGAAGGCTCCCGCGCAATGAGGACATCGTTGCGCACGATATCCGCCACGCTGAGTGCCGCGGCCGGAGCATCGGTGTCGAAACCCACGCCCGTGCTGGCGCCGGCAGCGCTCGCCGCCTTCCTGTTGCCGAGTTTCGTGATCGGGCTGATGGCGGCGCCGGTGGGCGCGATCCTCCCGACCTTCTATGCAAAGTACACGACACTGACGTTGACGACGATCGGCACCGTGCTGCTCGTGACACGCATTCTCGATGCGATCGCCGATCAGGTCGTCGGCTACCTGTCCGACCTCAGCGTCGCGCGCTTCGGCACACGCAAGCCGTGGCTGCTGGCTGGCGCGCTGCTGTGCATGGGCGCCGCTGCGTTTCTGTTCAATCCGCCAGCGGCTCCCTCAGCCACGTTCCTCTATGCTTCGCTGTCGATCTACTACATCGGCTGGACGATGATATCGGTGCCGCATTCGGCCTGGGCTTGCGAGTTGACGGGCGACTACCTCGAGCGATCCAAGATCTTCAGCCTGATGGCGGCAGCGGGCCCGATCGGCGTGATCGTGATGTTCGCCATGCCCTTGCTGCCGCTATTCGCAAGCTCGAACATCACGCCGGCAAGCATGTCTTTCATGGGATGGACGATCGTCGTTCTCGCACCGCTGTGCTGTCTGCTGCCGGCGCTACTGACGAAGAGCGGGCAGAACCTGGCCACCGAGAAGCCGAGCCTGCTCGGACTGCTGCGCTCGTTCAAGGGCAACGTGCTGTTCTGGTGGTTCATCGCGTATGCGCTGATCGCAGCGATCTCTCTCGGCGTGGTCGCGACACTCGTGCTTTTCTACCTCGACAACTATCTGGGGCACGGCGAGCGCGTATCGCTGATCTTCATCGTCAACATGCTGGCCATGATGGCGGCGATTCCGCTGTGGCTCAAAGTGATCGGCCGCATCGGCAAGCACAAGGCGCTGGCGGTCGCGGCGCTGTTTCAGATGGTGCTGTATCCGCTGCTGCTGCTGATCCGCCCTGGCCCGCATGCATTTGCGCTGTTCGTCGGCTGGATCGTTCTACTCGGAGCCGGCGGTGCGGCGCTCACGATCGCGCCGCGGGCAATCCTCGCCGACATCGTCGACTACGATACCTGGAAGACCGGCGGCAACCGGGCCGGCAACTACTACGCGTTCCTCGGTCTGACGGAGAAGGCCGTGGGCGGCCTGGGTGGCGCGATCGCGCTGTTCCTGCTCGTCTGGCTGGGATTCGATCCCGACGCGAAGGCGATGACACGCGACTCGATCTTCGCGCTGATGTTCGCCATGGGCGTGTTTCCCGCCATCCTGTGCCTGGCCGTCTTCCTGTTGGTGTGGACGTTTCCGCTCGATGGCCGCCGCCACGCCATTTTGCGACGACGCATCGAGCAGCGCGCGGCGCGTGCCGTGCATACCGGAACCGCGATGAACTGAGCCGATGTCGGACATGGCAGTAAACCCTGGCACTGCGCTGCTCGACGACCTGCAAGGCGCCCTCGACCGTGCGATCGCCGCTAGTGCCGTTCCCGGCGCCGTGATCGCCATCCAGCACGGCGATCGCCGCCATGTCGCCGCGGCCGGCGTGCTCAATGTCGCGACCCGTGTCGGCGTGACACCAGAATCGGTCTTTCAGATCGGCTCGGTCACCAAGGCGTTGACGGCCACGCTCGTCATGCAATTGGTCGATCAGGACCTCGTGGAACTGGACGCCCCGGTCGTGAGCTACTTGCCGCAACTGCAGCTCGACGCAGCACCGGCACCGCGCTCCGTGCTGGTGCGCCACCTTCTGGACCACACGAGCGGCCTCGACGGCGATTTCTTTCTCGACACCGGCCGCAACGACGATGCACTCGAGAAATACGTGGCACGGTGCGCTGCCCTGCCGTTCCTCGGCCCGCCGGGCAAATACTTCTCCTACTGCAACGCCGGCTACTCGATCCTCGGTCGGCTGGTCGAGGTGATGACCGCGAGTCCGTGGGACCAGGCATTGCGAGACCGCATCCTGCGTCCCATAGGAGCCACCGAGTCAGCGACGCTTGCCGAAGAAGCCGTACGGCTGCGCGCCGCCGTCGGACATCAATTGCTGCCCGATGGAGCAGGAGCGCGGATCGCCGATCGGATCACGCTGCCACGGTCCCTGGGGCCAGCGGGCTTCACATTGTCAATGACCGCCGTCGGCTTGCTCGAGTTCATGCTGGCGCACTTTGCTGGCGGCGAAGTCGCCGGCAGATCGCGACTCATCAGCGAGCGTTCTGCGGTGGCCATGCGCGAGCCCAGTGTCGCGCTCCCCGATGGGTCGATGTGGGGGCTGGGCTGGAAGCTGAGCGATTCAGGCGGGGTCCGACTCGTGGGACACGACGGCGGAGCAGCCGGACAAGGCGCGTTCCTGTGGGGCATACCGGCGCGCAAACTCGCCGTGGCAGTGGTTCACAACGGCGGACACAGCGCGTTGCTGCAACGACTTCTCGTGACGCGCGCACTCGCCGAGCTCGGCCAGTGGTCCGCGCCGGCACAGCCTCCTGTGCGCTCGACACCGCTCGACCTCACTCCATTTGCAGGCGTGTACGAAAACGTAGGCATGCGACTCACAGTCAGCGTTGAGCAGCGCCGTCTGCGCGTCGTCGGCGAGCATCTGCAGTTGCCCGCTCCGCCGCCCGATTTCCCGCTCGTCGCGCTCGCGGATGGACGGTTCGCTGCCCATCTCACGCCGGGCGAAGAGCCGATTGTCGTGGCCTTCCTGGAAGCCGATAGCGACGGTCGCCCCGGGTACTTGTCGATCGGCCGCCTCCACCGGCGCGTCGCCTGAGGCCGCATCGATGAGCCAGCAGCCGCATGCGATCGCCAGCGACCTTCTCGATCGCCTGCCCCACGAGCTCACAACGAGCATCCAGCGGCACGGCGTTCCAGGAGCCAGCGTCGCCGCGTGGGTCGACGGATCGGTTTTCGAGTTCAGCAACGGAGTGGCGAATGTGCGAACCGGCGTAGCGTCGACGCCGGACACGATCTTCCAGATCGGATCGATCACCAAGAGCTTCACGGCAACCCTCGCGATGCAGCTCGTTGAGCGAGGAACCTTGCACCTCGACGCTCCAATCGGCGAATACCTGCCGGGATTGCGCATCGGCGATGAAGATGCGCTGCGCTCGATCACGCTGCGCCACCTCCTCGCGCATACGAGCGGCATCGATGGCGACCTCTTGACCGACACCGGCCGTGACGACGATGCCTTGGCGCGATTGACGGAAACCCTCGGCTGCGTGCGCCAGCTGCATCCCCCTGGCGCGTGGTTCTCGTACTGCAATCTCGGCTACAACATCCTCGGCCGTGCGCTGGAAGTCGCGAGCGGACGGATCTGGGACGACCTGCTGCGCGAAAGATTGCTCGAGCCACTGGGTCTCGGGCATACCGTGACGAGCGCGGACGAAGCGCTCCGGCATCGAGTCGCGATCGGGCACGTGCCGGGTGTCGCCGGCAAGCCCGAGTTGGTGGAGCGTCCGTTCGCACCCCGGTCAAACGGACCTTCGGGGATGACGATGGCGTGCGCCGCACGCGATCTGGTCGCCTTTGGCCGCATGCACCTGGATGGCGGCCTCAGCGCCAGGGGCGAGCCCATCCTGGCGCCGGCATCGATCTCGGCCATGCGCACGCTGCAGGTCGCGAACCCGTTCAGCCACAAGTATCGGGGCTGGGGCCTCGGCTGGATGGTGTTCGACGACGCAGCCGAGAAGATGTTTGGTCACGATGGAGGCGCTGCGGGCAACTGCGCATTCCTGCGCGTCCTGCCTGCCCAACGCATCGTCGTCGCATTGCTCGTCAACTCCGAGCGCGGCATGCCTGTATATCGCGACCTCTTCGAGCGACGACTGCATGAGCTGGCGGGCATCGAGCCGCCGACGACGCTCACGATGCCCGGCCACCCGACGGACCTCGTTGACCTGGCGCTCTATGCCGGCACATACCACCGTCACGGTCAAACGATCGACCTGCGTCGTGATGGACAGCGCCTGCGCGCCCGCCTGCACGGCGAGTACGTCGGTTTGTCCGACGTCGTGTTCGAGCTCGCGCCGCTCAGCGGCGATCGCTTCGTGGCCGCGATCGCCCAGGCGCACGTTCCAGTGCACTTTTTCGATTTTGACGGCGCGGGTCGTCCCCGCTGCCTGCATGCCAGCGACCGGGCTTTCGTTCGTCGCGACGCTGCCTGACGGAGATCGCGATGAAACTCTTTTGCGCCAGCATGATTCACGAGACGAACACGTTCTCGCCGATTCAGACCGACCTCGCGAGCTTTCTGGACATCGCTCTGTACCTGCCTTCCACCGGCCAGGGACGCGAGCTCGTCGACCAGCCGTTCGAAGGCGTCAACATCGGCATGCTCGCGCGCTCGCGCGGTCACAGTGTCGTCGATGGCCTCATGGCCTCCGCCGAACCGAGCGCACCGCTGCGGCGCGCCGACTACGAGCGGCTGCGCCAGGAGGTAGTCGACGGCCTGCGCGGCGCTCTACCCGTCGACGCCGTCGCGCTGTTTCTGCATGGAGCACAGGTGGCGCGCGGCTACGAGGATTGCGAGGGCGATCTCATCGCGCACGTTCGTGAGATCGTCGGCGATGCGACCCCTATCGCGGTAGAGATCGACCCCCACGCCAACGTCACGCCGCGCATGGTGGAGAACACTTCGATTCTCGTGTCGAGCCAGGAGTACCCGCACGTGGACTTTGCCGACCGCGCCGCGCACATGCTCGACCTGCTGGAGCGCACCGTCGCCGGTCGGATCAGGCCTGAGATCGCCCTGGTGCGCGTGCCGATCTTCGGCAGCTTCTATACGACGCGGCAACCCATGCGCGATTTCGTCGACCGCACGCTCGCGCGACAGGGACAGGATGGCATTCTCTCGGTGAGCCTCATTCATGGCTTCCCGTGGGCGGACATCCCCGAGGCGGGCGCGGCCGTCGTTGTCGTGTCCGACGGACGACGCGGGCACGCGGAGCAACTTGCGCAGCACATTGCGGGCGAGTTCTTCGCGCTTCGCGAGCAGATCGTGGTCGAAAAGGTCGGCACGCAGGAGGCGCTCGACCGCGCGCTGCGCTCGAAGCGAGGCCCGGTCGTCATTGCCGACACCACTGACAATCCCGGCGGCGGCGCCCCGGGAGACTCCACTTTTCTCTTGCGCGGCTTGCTCGAACGCGGAGTCACGAACGCCGCGCTCGGCATGATCTGGGATCCGATTGCAGTCGAGCTGGCGCGAAGCGCTGGAGAAGGCGCGGAGATGCCACTACGGATCGGCGGCAAGGCCTGCCCGCTTTCCGGTCAGCCGGTCGACGTAAGCGCCAAAGTCATCCGGCTTCGTGACGACGCCACCCAGGATGCTCAGGGTCGCAACGCACCTCTCGGCCGAGCTGCCGCACTTCGCGTCAACGGCATCGAGATCGTCATCAACTCTCTGCGCCAGCAGGTGTTCGATCCTGCCTGCTTCACCGCCTTCGGCATCGAGCCGCGCGACAAGCGGATCGTCGTCGTGAAGTCGCATCAGCACTTCTTCCAGACTTTCGGCCCCTTCGCGAGCGAGGTCATCTACTCGTGCCCGCCGGGAGTCGTGCAGCGAGACTTCCGTGCATTGCCCTATCGGCGCATCACGCGACCGGTCTGGCCGATCGACACACCGCCCTTTCAGGCGTTCGGCCGAGCGTGGAATTGATCGATGCGCGTCTTTTTTTCCTATCTTGCCCACGAGAGCAGCCGCTTCTCCCCTATTCCGACCGACATCGCCAGCTTCGGCACGGTGCGCGGCGGCTGGCCACTGCGCGGATGCGAGGCGGAACTGCTCGACGAGCAGAATCTCCCGGATGATTTCAGCCTGCTGCGCCTGAGTCGCGAGCGGGGGCACGAGGTCATCCTGGGACCGATGGCGGTCGCTGCGCCGAGTCGCCCGGCCTCTCGGCAGACCTACGAGTATCTGCGCGGAGAAATCCTCGACAGCCTGCGTCAGGCCATGCCGGTCGACGCTGTCCTGCTGTTTCTCCACGGTGCGCAACTTGCGGACGGTTACGACGACTGCGAAGGCGACCTGCTCGCACACGTCCGCGCGCTGGTCGGCCCACGCGTCCCGATCGGCGTCGAGCTCGATCTGCATTGCAACCTCACGGACGCCATGGTTACGAACGCAACCGCGCTGGTCCCCTGCAAGGAATATCCGCATTCCGACTTCGCACCGCGCGCCGCCGAGCTGCTCGACATCGTCGAAGGAGCCGCGAGCGGCCGGATCGCGCCGTTCATGGTGACCAGGCGCGTGCCGATGATCGGCAACTTCCACACCACTCGCGAGCCGATGCGCAGCTTTGTCGCCAGCATCAAGGAGCTGGAGCGAACCCCCGAAGTCCTGTCCATCGGCCTCACGCACGGCTTCGGATACTCCGACATCGCAGAGGCCGGCGCAGCGGTCGTGGTCGTCGGCAGCGGCGATCCGGCGCTCTGTGGCGACCTTGCGGACCGGCTTGCCGAGGAGTGGTTCGCGCTTCGCGACAGAATCGTGCCGCCTTCGCTGTCGATCGAGGAGTGCCTTCTGCAAGCTGCATCGCTGCCCGGTCCGGTCGTGATAGCGGACTCTTCGGACAATCCGGGCGGCGGCGCCGCGGGAGACTCGACGCATCTGCTGCGAGCAATGCTGGATCGCGGGACGACCGATGCTGTGTTCGGCATGCTCTGGGACCCACCCGCCGTGGCGCAGGCCGCCAAGGCCGGCGTTGGAGCGACGCTGCCGCTGCGACTCGGCGGCAAGATCGGACCGCATTCCGGGCAGCCCCTGGATCTCGAAGCGACCGTGCTGGCACACCGCACCGACGCCAAGCAGAAGATATTTGGCGGCGATCTGGCCTTGGGTGAGGCGGTCGCGATCGAAGCTGGAGGCATCCGGATCGTCGTCAACTCAGTGCGGCAGCAGGTCGTCGATCCGGCGTGCTTCACTGCGCTCGGACTCGATCCCTGGTCCAGCAGGTATGTCGTCGTCAAATCCGCCCAGCATTTCTACCAGCACTTCGCGCCTCGCGCGCGCGCTGTGCTGTATGTGGATGCGCCGGGTGTCGTGACCAATGACTATCGCCGCCTGCCGTATGAGCACCTGGGTCGGCCCGTGTGGCCGCTCGATCCGCCGCCCTTCAAGCGATTCGGGAGGGAGTGGCGATGAGCGCCGGTACTGCATCGCTTGTCGCTCGATTTCCGCGCGTGCAGCTGGCGCACCTGCCGACGCGCATCGAGCCGCTGCGCGCTCTGACACAACATCTCGGCGGACCGACCCTGTACATCAAGCGCGACGATTGCACGGGCCTCGCGCTCGGCGGCAACAAGACACGGAAGCTGGAATTCTTGTTGGCTGAGGCGCTGGCCGCGGGCGCCGATACGATCGTCACCGTTGGTGGCGCGCAGTCCAACCACGCGCGCCAGACCGCCGCGGCAGCAGCGAAACTCGGACTCGCATGCGTGCTACTGCTGCGCCAGAACATCCAGCCCGATGATCGGAGCTTTCTGCGTTCCGGCAACGTGCTTCTCGACAAGCTGTTGCACGCCGACGTGCGCATCCTGGCAGTGAACCAGGAAATCGCCGAAGCGCGGGAGCGCGTCGAAGCAGAGCTGCGCGCCGCCGGGCGCAAGCCCTTCTTCATTCCCATCGGCGGCGCAACCGCGGTGGGATGTCTGGGCTATGTCGCGGCTGCCGAAGAGCTGATCGCACAGGTCGACGATACCGAAATCCATCTCGACAGCATCGTGCATGCAACGGGGAGCGGCAGCACGCAGGCCGGTCTGTTGGCCGGTCTGCGCGCGCTCGGAAATGTGACGCCAGTCACGGGCTTCACTACACATCTCGACCGCGACGAACAGGAAGAGCTGGTGTGGTCGCTTGTAACTGAGACAGCGGATCTCTTGCAGTCCGTCGCCAGGCCCTCGCGCGCAGACGTGCGCGCCAACAGCGACTACTACGGTGGCGTCTACGGCGTGGCACAGGATGCAAGCATCGAGGCGGTCAGGATCATGGCGAGCACCGAGGGTATCCTGCTCGATCCGATCTACACCGGTGTCGCACTCGCAGGCCTCATTCATCAGATTCAGCGCGGCCGCTTCGGGCCGAAAGACACGGTGCTGTTCCTGCACACGGGCGGGACACCGGGGTTGTTCGGCTATGTCGAGCGCCTGAGCTGAGCTCGGTATCGCATGCCCACCGCCACCGACCTCGATGTCCTGGCCGACCTCGACGCCCATGCACAGGCAGCGAGCGTGGCAACAGGCCAGTGCTCGCCCGAAGAGCTGATTCTCGCGGCACTCGCGCGCGTGGAGCGCTGGAATCCCCGCGTCAACGCGATCTCGGAGCGGGATTTCGAGCGCGCCCTCGCACGGGCGCGCGGTATCGACCGAAAGCTGCCGTTCGCCGGCGTCCCGATCGTGCTCAAGGACTCGACCGAGTATCCCGGCCTCGGCTGGCGCGGCGGTAGCCGCGCGTTTGCGCAGCGGCGCGGACAACGGCGGCCGGAACTCGTCAAACGACTCGAAGATGCCGGACTCATCGTCATCGGCAAGTCGAACATGCCGGAAGGCGGCCTGCTGCCGAGCACTGAAGGACTGCTGCTCGGCGCGGCGCGCAATCCCTGGAATCCGGCGTTCTCGAGCGGCGGATCCAGCGGTGGCGCAGCGATTGCCGTGAGCTGCGGCATGGCACCGCTCGCCCAGGCCAGCGATGGCGGCGGCTCGATCCGGATTCCGGCCTCCTGTTGCGGCGTGTTCGGGCTCAAGCTGTCGCGCGGTCGCCAGACGCCGATACGCGATTCGCATTGGCTGGAGGATCTGCTGGTTGCGGACCTGCCCCTGACGCGCTCGGTGCGCGATGCCGCGGCGATGGTTGCAATCATCGAGGATGACTGCGCACCGCTCGGCCGGATCAAGGGGCCATCGCTAAAACGCCTGGTGATCGGCCTCAACCTGCGCAATCTGCGCGGCGCCGAGCCGGACGATCCGGTGCGTACGGCCGTCGAGCGCATGGCCGCGCTGTGCCGTGATTTAGGGCACGAAGTGCGTGAATCGACCTGGCCCTTCCAGGGCGCGCCGGTGCTCGATCACTTCGTGATCATCTGGAGCCGAATCGCACACGAGTTCGCGGCCGCTGCGGCAGCGTCGGCCGGCGAGCTCGAGCCCTGGACCTTGCAGCTCGCCGAGCACTACCGGCGGTCCGATCCGGCCGCGCTGGCACTCGCGCTGGACGCGCTCGGGCGGCTGCAGACGTCGTACCGTCGAACGTTCGATTCGGTCGATGTGGTATTGAGCCCGGTGGTCAGGACCGCCACGCCGCTGCTCGGCACGCACGCGCCGACGCGGCAGTTCGATGAGCTGCTGCGGGCTGTCTTCGACTACGTTTCCTACACACCCCTGCACAACCTGGTGGGCGCGCCGGCGATGTCGATTCCTGCAGGTTTCGATCCGCGCGGCTTGCCGACCGGGGCGATGTTCGCCGCGAAATACGGCGGTGAGGCAACGCTGCTCGAGCTGGCGTACGAGATCGAAGCGGCGCAACCGTGGCCGACTGCTCAGCCGAGCTTGCCCATCTCGAGATCGATGGACGTGCTGTAGCGATAGCGGTCCGCCCGCATGAACAGCTGCGTGATTGCAATGACTTCGCCGCGCTCGCCGATGTACAGGTGCTCCATGAAAAAGATTGGGCTGCCGAACTGGATACCCAGCATGTTGGCGAGGTCCATGTTGGCGATCGCGGCTTCCACGTGCTGCTCGATACGCTTCACCTTGCGCGGGTAGCACTTCTGCAACTGCTCGATGAAGCTGCCCGACCCCTGCAGGTCCTTCTTGCGGATCAGCTTGTAGAGCTCCTCGCGCCCGTAGCTGACGTGATACGAGATCGGCTCGTTGCGCAACCTGCGGATGCGCCGCATCTGCCAAACGCGCTCGTCCTCCTTGAGCCCGAGCTTGCCGCGGATCTCCGTGGCGCCGCGCACCCGCTCGACGCTCAGCACGTCCTGCCGCACGTCCTGGTTCTTGCCCGAAGCCCACTCGAGCCACTCGGTAAATTTCCCGGAGAACTTGATGTCCACCACGTCGGGGGCGCGGCCGGCGATGACCATCGTGCCGACGCCGAGCTGCGTCTTCACGCGCCCCTCTTCCTTGAGCAGATTCAGCGCCTTGCGGATCGTGATGTTGCTGACTCCGAACTCGCGCTCGAGCTCGATCGACGAAGGCACGCAGCTGCCGACATCGTACGTTCCGGTGGTGATCCGGTCGCGAATCGTCCCGGCCACCTGGTGATAGAAGGGAACGGTTCTGGAAATGGGCTTACGCAACGGCGCCGCCTGCTCACATAGGGTTCTTGACCGGCAACGCATCATAAGTCCGTGTCGTGCGCTGTCAACGCGCGCCGGCGCAGCGTCCGCCGCCGGGATTTGCTTTAGGTCAGTATGTAAGTATACGATCATCACGACGTTATCCAGACGACGCACTACCGGGGAGATCGAGCTCATGGCGTTCACGAAGCACCAGTCCACCCGTCACGCGCTGCTCGCTCCGGCGCTCGCGCTCGCCGGCGTCGCCGCGCAGCCGGTCGCGGCCCAGAGCCAGCAGACGCTCGTGCTCGAGGAGGTCGTCGTCACCGCGAACCGCCGGGCAGAGTCCTTGATGGACGTGCCGCAGGCGATCTCCGCCCTGCCCGATTCCTTCCTCGCGGACCTCGGCGCGGACCAGTTCTCCGACTACGCGCGATTCGTGCCGGGCCTGGAGTTCGCCGAGTTCTCGCCCGGGCAGACGCGCATCACGATCCGCGGCGTTTCCAACGAGCTGACCGTCGGCGTACCGACAGTCAGTTACTACGTCGACGAGATCGCCATCACCTCGCCGCTGCAGACGGGTCAGCCGGATTTCAAGCTCTACGACATCCATCGCGTGGAAGTGCTGCGCGGCCCGCAAGGCACGATCTACGGCGAGGGCTCGCTCGGCGGCACGGTTCGCGTCATCACGAACAAACCGGACGCGGACAACTTCGCCGGCTCGACCGAGCTCGGCTATGGCTCGATCCGCGACGGCGAGCCGGAGTACTCGGCCAACGCAATGCTCAACGTGCCGCTGGTGCCCGGCAAGCTCGCGGTGCGGGTCGTCGGCATCTATCGCGACGAGGGCGGCTGGATCGACAACGTCGCACCGGGCTTCGAGCAGGAGGACACCAACTCGTCCCGGACCCGCGGCGGGCGCTTGTCGCTGATGTACACGCCGACGGAACGCTTCACTTTGACCGGAACGATGTTCGTCAACCGTCTCGACGTCGACAATGCGAACGTCATCAATTCCGGCACGGATTTCGCGGGCCAGGGCTTGACGAGCCGCGTGGACGACTACGACCTCTACAACCTGACCGCCGACTATCGTTTCGATGCGTTTACGCTGACGTCCGCGTCATCGTACGTCGACCGGCAGGCCGACAGTATCGCCAGCGATCCCGCGGCGACGCTCGGCACCATCAATTTCGTCGGCTCGCTCCTCGGCAGCGAGCCCGTTACCCGCTCGCTCGCGATCTCCTCGGCGAACACTAAAGCGTTCACCCAGGAAGTCCGCCTGGTGTCCAATTCCGAGAGCCGTCTGCGCTGGATCGCTGGTGGCTTCTACCGCGACATCGACGCGGACGCACCGTCCGTTCGCATCACGACGCCGACGATGACCTTCGGCGCCGGCAATCCGTATGGCCAGCCTGCTGGCGCGGAGGTGCCGGGCGGCATCCTCTCGAACGAATCGCACACCGACTTCAGAAACGTCGCTGTCTTCGGCGAAATCACCTATGCGCTCACCGACCGGCTGGACGGCAGTCTCGGCGCACGCTGGTTCGAGGAAACGCAGGACGCAGTGCGCGGCTCGAGCGGCGCATTCGTCGGCTTCACGAACGGGGTGTTCACGCCCGCGCCCTTCGTCGGCGACAACTCCGATTCGGGCGTCACGTACCGCGGCTCGCTTTCGTTCAAGGTGAACCCCTCGCTGCTGCTCTACACGTCCGTCTCTTCGGGCTTCCGCTCAGGAGGCGTCAATGCGCTGACGCTGCTGCCGGGCATTCCGTCGCACTACGACGCCGATGAAACGATCAACTACGAGGGCGGCGTCAAGGTCGCCTCGGCGGGCGGACGTGTGCAGCTCAATGCGGCGCTGTATTACATCGACTGGCAGGACTTTCAGATCGAAGAGTTCAGCCAGGCGTTGAGCGTCGCGTTCATCAGCAATCTCGGCCAGGCGCACTCCGCCGGTGTCGAAGTCGAGCTCACGGCTCAACCGTACGACTCCCTGACGCTGCGCGCGTCCGGCACGCTGCAGGAATCCGAGACCGATACCAGTTTTCAGGGCTCGAGCGGTGGCGTCGTCGAGAAAGGCGCCCGCTTGCCCTTCACGTCGAAGTACAAATTCGCGCTGGCCGCGGACTATGCGTTTCCGATCGCCGGAAGCCAGTTTCGCGGCGTCTTGCACGGCGATGTCAGCCGCGTCGGTGACAGCGTCAGCCGCCTCGAACCGGGCGTCAACGAAGCGTTCGGCTTCGGGGACAACCGACTCGATGCCTATACGCTCGTGAATCTGCGTGCCGGAGCCGAGAGTGATCGCTATGGTGCGTACGTATTCCTCAACAACGCCCAGGACGTCGTAGCCGAACTGGCGGACGACAACTTCGGCGGACGCTATCGAAACAAGCCGCGGACGCTGGGAGTCAACTTCACGGCGCGATTCTGATCAGATGATCGCGGCCCGCTGCAGATCTCGCACGCGCTCCTCGCTCATGCCGAGGAGGCTGCGATAGACATAGTGGTTGGCTTCACCCAGCGTGGGACCCAGATGCCTGACGCTGCCGGGTGTGCGGGAGAGCTTCGGTAAGGCGTTCGGGACGACAACGTCTCCCACTCGCGGATCAGCCAGGGTGAGCAGAACCTCACGCTCGGCAAACTGCTCGTTCGCAAATATGTCGGCCACTGTCTGCACTGGAGCGCAAGGAACACCGACACTGTTGCATGCATCTACGGCCTCAGCCATCGTGCGTGAAGCTGCCCAATCGCGCGTCACCGTGTCGATGAGTTCTCGCGCAGTCAGACGTTGCTCTACTCGCCCGTACGCCTCGGGTGCGGCCAGCTCGGGACGGCCGATCATCCGCGCAAACCGGGCAAACAACTTGTCGCTCGAGCAGGCGAGCGCAATCCACCGGTCATCCCCACAGAGGAAGTGCCCGTGCGGACAGGCAGCGCTCGTTCCCATCCCCTGCCTGCCGCGCACCGTGCCGTTCTGGCCGTAGGCCGGCGCAAGGTCATCGAGGATTCTGAAGATCGATTCGAAGAGCGCCAGATCGATGCACTGGCCGCCGACCCGGTCGCGCACACGCAGGGCCAGCAGAATGCCGATGGCGCCGTAGAGTCCGGAAACATAGTCCGCGAGCGACGTCGAGCCCGGCGTGAGCGGCGCTTCGCCCGGCATGCCCGTGAGATGTGCCAGGCCAGCGAATGCGTGCGCGATGCGCGCGAATCCTGGTCGATCCCTGAGCGGCCCCGTCTGCCCGAATCCGGAGACCCTCAGCATCGTGAGCTTCGGGTTCTCCCGCAGCAACGCGTCGAACCCCAGCCCCCATTCCTCGAGCGTTCCGGGCCTGAAGCTCTCGCAGAGCACGTCGCAGCGGCGCACCAGCTCGCGCAGAATCGCGGCGCCCTGTGGCTGCCGCAGGTCCAGGGTGATCGACCGCTTGTTACGCGCCTCGCTCATCCAGCACAGCGTGTCGCTGCCACGCGAGGGCGTCCCGAAGTTGCGCAGAGGATCGCCGCGCCCCGGCTGCTCGACCTTGATGACCTCGGCGCCGAATTCGCTGAGCACCGTCGCCGCAAAAGGCGCCGCGATGAACGTGCCGAGATCCAGGATGCGAATTCCGGACAAGGGTTGCTCGACGCTGGGTTGCGGCATGCGGCATCTCACCTGCGACATTGAACGCGTACACGATGATAGTATACATACATACTCACCTTGCTGCTGCGAGCCGAGCAAGGCGAGCCGCTGGCTCGCGCCATTGGTCGAAAGCCCGAACGGACGAACCCATGCGATGCTGATCATCGACATCGACCACTTCAAGAGCATCAACGACCAGCACGGCCATCCGGAAGGCGATGAGGCGCTAAAACTCGTTGCTGCACTCCTGCGCGCGCAGGTGCATGACCCTGCGTTCATCGGCCGTCTGGGTGGAGAGGGGTTTGTGGTAGTGGCGCCGGATTCGAACGCGCAAACAGGACGACAGCTCGCCGAACAATTCCGCGAGAGCGTGATGACGATCGACACGCGCCGCTGGCTCGCGGATCGCTGCCTCACCGTGAGTATCGGTCTGACCGTGTCAAGACCTTCCGGCGATACGCCGAGTCACATGCTGTAGCGTGCGGATGCTGCGCTGTACGAAGCAAAGCGCGCTGGCCGCAACTGCGTCAGAGAGCAGTTGCCGACGCAGGAGCAAGCGCAGCGGTGACGACGCCCAGCGGTGCATCCGGCGCTGAGTACGTTTGAGGTTAGAGTCGCGCACCCGCCCCAGCGCCTTGCGCAGTAGGACATCCGCGTTACGCGCGAGGCACTGCAACTGCGTACATATAATGTATATGTGGAGCTTCGGGCATGGCGGACCGCAATTCGCCGGTTGCTCCCCAAGTATTGGAGGCGCGATGTCGATCAAACGTGGTTTTCTGTTGGGGCTTGCGCTTGCAACCTTGCAGCCAGCGGTAGGGTCCGCAGATGAGCCAGTGGGCTATGTTTCTGCCAAGGAGGTCACGAATCCGCCGCCGTCGACCGCGCTGAATGCGTTCGATCGCTTCCAGGTCTCGCCAATCGAGATGGCTGCGCCGTATGCCGGCCAGCCCGCCAACGAGCAGGCAAAGACGCGCCTGCAGGGATATGTCGATGAGCGAGTCCCCGCGATCATCAGCGTCTGGAACGACGCGGAGCCCAAGCACTCACCGCCGCGCACGCTGAAGATCGAGCCGCTCATCCGACACGTGAAGTTCGTCAGCGGCAAGGCGCGCTTCTGGGGAGGCGCATTCGCTGGTGGCACAGCGGTGCTCATGACGGTGAAGCTCAGCGATGCTGCGACAGGCGAGGTGATCGCGGAGCCTGAGTTCTACCAGCATGCCAACGCGATGGGGGCGGCGTACTCATTCGGCGGCACGGACAAGGCGATGCTCGGCCGAACCGCGGAGCTGATGGCCAACTATCTGAAAGCGAACTACGAAGCGGCCGTTGGCGGTCCGACCGGCAAGGAGCCGGAGAAAGAAGAGAAGAAGAAATAGTGCGGCTGCGCCCTTCCTCCTGCAACAAGAGCGTCGACTTGTCACAGGCACGCTGCACGTCGCTACCTACATCGTGGGCAAGCTGGCGTTCGATGAGCTCGCTGTCCCATCCGATCTCGCGCAGCAGTGTGCTCGCTGTGGCGCGAAACCCGTGCCAAGAGTGTTCGCCTTGGTAACCCATCCGCCGCAGCGCCATCGTCAACGCATTCTCTGATAGAGGCCGCGACGGATCCTTCATCTGTGGAAACAGATACCCATCTGGACCAATCAGCGAACGAAGATCCTTCAGGATGGCGACCGCCTGCGCCGGAAGTGGAACGATGTGCGCAATACGCATCTTTGTTGTCCGCTGCGGCACGCGCCACGCAGGCGCCTTAGCCTCAAGATCAAACTCGTCCCACCTCGCCTTTCTCAGCTCTTTCGGGCGCGAGAAGAGAATCGGCGCGAGCTTGAATACCGCCTGGGTTGCCGGGTAGCCACTATATGCGTCGATTCCGCGAAGCAATGCGCCGACATCGCGCGGATCGGTCAACGCCGGATGGTTGCGTTCCCGAACCGGCGGGAGCTTGTACTGGCGATATCAGGTTGTCGATCGGCGGCACAGTTGCGCTCATCGCTTGCCCTGGAGTCACTACCGCCCATCCTGTTTTCGACGGGCTAGTGCGGGTGTACGAGCTCCCGCAATGACCTCGCTGAGGCGATTGCAAGACATGAGACGACGCGCATTTAGATTGCACTGATGACCGCCTTGTCCTGGTCCGTCGAACGGCTATCCCGCCGTCCCCGAGTTTTCGGAGAGTGTTGGCGGTCTCAATGGATCGTCGAAACACTTGTGCCGAGAACATGTGCTGGGACGACGACTAGAGTCGCGATTCGTTTCGCTCCTCGTGCGCGCCCGGCTCGGTGCTGGATGCCTCATCACCCGTCTCGATCGGTGCCAGAGATTCGATGGCGGAAGATCCGGCAAAGGCTTCATGACCGACCTCGAGCAACTGATTGGCCTGCCCTGGCTGCGACTCCTGCAGCGACTGAATGCGCTGGGCGAGGACCCCCGCCAGCCGCGAGCGGATCGTGATGTATTGCGACCCCTCGCGCTGTCGAATTTCGGTCAACTGTTGCTGGATCACTCCAGCCGACAGGACCGGCGCCTCGGCAAGCTGCTGCTCGAGTTTTGCGACCTCGCGTATCTGATTGCGGCGTTCCGCATACGCGGTGGAATCCGGCACCATCTCCTGTGCGCGCTCGAGCAACGCAGATGCGGCGGGGTAATTGCCCGACTGGAACTGACGCTCGCTCAGACGAGCGTATGCCTGCGCAATCTCTTGCGGTGCATCGCGACGAACGAAGTCATCGTCCGGCCCGAGCTTTTCCTGGAGCTCGCGGTACGTCGCAAGCGCATCTGGCACCTCTTCCACTCTGGCAAAGGCGATTACGCGTGCCTTCAACTGATCAACTGAAAACGCTCGCGGCTCTGCGGGACGGGGTGGCGGGGCGACACGCGGCACAGATTCCTCGACGGCAGGCGGCGCGATGGTCGGCTGTCCCTTGCCGACTTCGTGTGCATCGCTCTGCCCTGTCTCAATGCGCTTCGGTGCAACTTCCGCTGTGAGGGGTGCCGCTGGCGGAAGCGGGTCCGGCGGCGCCAGCTGCTCCGATCTTGTCGGCACCGCCGATTTCTCCCTGGTTGTCTCAGCAGTGCCTGGTGGGGTTCCCCGAAAGCTCGGCAAGAGCGTCAGGGGATTCAGGTCGGGCAGAGATGGGAACAACATGAAGATGCCGACTACCGAAACAGCCACAGTCACCGCGCCCGCAGCCAGGGCGTGATTGACGCGCCGCTTCACCTCGAGCGCGCGCAGGAACGCTTCGACGGAAGGAGTACGCTCGGCGCGGGAAAAGGCCAGTCCGGCTGCAAGTGCTCGCCAGGTGCGGCGGCCAATCCGCTCGATGGGAATGGGTTTGATGCCACGGCGTTCCGCGAGCAGGGCCGGCTGTTGTCCGAACGGGTGTCGCCCTGCGAGCAGCTCATAAGTCACGCAGGCCAGCGCGAATACGTCGTCGCTCGGATGTGCCTGGTCGCCCATGAGCATCTCGCAACTTGCGTACGCAGGCGTCAGCGCATGCAGACTCGCCACGTTGAAACGTGTGGTTTCCAGTCGCCCATCGGATGGGCCGGATGGACGTGCGGTCGCGCGCGCGATGCCGAAGTCGAGAACCTTGATGGTGCCATCCCGCGTGCGGATGACATTCGCAGGCTTGAAATCGGAATGCACCACGCCCTTCTGGTGCGCGTACGCGAGCGCGGCGCCGGCACCGCGCACGATGCGCATCACTTCCGGCGACGGCAGCCCACGCCCGGCGCGGTTGCGGATGAGCGTCTCGAGCGACTCTCCCTCCAGCAGTTCCATGACCAGGAACACGGTCGCGCCATCGCGATCGAAATCGTGCACGGACGCGACATTGGGATGCGCCAGGGACTGCGATTTCTTCGCTTCGCGCTGCAGGGCCTTGAAGGCTTCCGGATGTCGTCGAAAATCCTCGTTGAGCACCTTCACCGCGACGTACGGATGGCGGTCCTGAGCCTCTTCTTTGCGGATGTCGAGCGCCTTGAAGACCGTGCCCATTCCGCCGCGGCCGATGATTTCCTCCAGTACAAAGCGCTCCTTGAGCACCGTACCGGTACCGACCTCCCTTGCGGGCGCATCCGACCAATGCGGCGAACCTGTGCTCGATGAAGGCTGCGCAGGCGTCGGCGACCACGATGCCGGGTGCGACGGCGACGAAGGCCACGGCGTGGACTGCCGCCCGCCGGTGACAATGGGGGAGTTCAGCGATGGCCGCAACAGAGTTGCATCGTCGTCGGTGCGCACGGGATCGAGCGCATCCATGTGCCAGTCATCGCGGCTTACGCGAATCTCTTCCCAGTTCGAGTCATTCACGCCGGGGCGCGACGCAGAAATGTCGAAATTCGTGATCGTGTCCCGCAGCGTCTCGTACACCTCACGATCGACACGTCCTGACCGCCATGCTCGATCGATCAGACTCGCATCGTCGAACGCGGCCTGCTGCCCGCGCAGCAGGTCATCGCGCAGCACCGCGATCAATTGCGGCAGGGCGGCATGGCCGTCGCAAAAATCGGAAAACGCCGTGCTGAACGCACTCATGCGGCACTCTCACTCTGGCGCGAAATGAGAACGCGCGACAGAAACGCCTGGAGCATCGCAGCGTACGCCGCGCCGTTGCGCAGTCAAGCGGACGCAGGTTCGTAATAAAACGTATACGTCTGCTGCGCATGCCGACCGACCGACCATCAAGCGGCGCAGCAAAGACTCCGGGCAGTGTCCTGGACGTCTTGATCGCAGGCGTTGCGCAGTAGCAGACTGTCCCTAGTGAGCACGCTCAAGCCCCGAGCGCAAGGAGTGAATGTCGTGGCTTACAGGATGACCGCGTCGCAAAAAGCGCGACACGAAAAGGCGCTGGATTCTTTCCATCCGGTCTTCGCCGCGAAGATCAAGATCGTGATCAGTCAACTCCGAAGCAAGGGATGGCATGCTTACATACATCAGGGAAAGACGCGCACCGAGGCGCAAGCGAAGAAGAACGCCAGGGAGGGCGATGGGATAGTCAACAGCTGGCACAGAAGGGACGTACACAAGTCACTTCGAGCACAAGTCGTTGAGCTCTACGCTGCTGACATCATTGATGCACGCTGGGCTTGGGGCGGTGAGGCCGCTAGCAAGAGCCATCAGTTCTGGAAGGACCTGGGAGCATTTGCCAAGGCCAACGGCTTGGCGTGGGGCGGCGATTGGAAGAAAAAGGACGTCGCCCACGTCGAAATGGCAATTGTCGAGTCCAGCCTGGAGGTCAATCTCCGAGATTCGGTCGTGATTTAGATCGATGCGCCCCCGACCCTTCCTCATTCGAACGCGTAGCTGAAATCCCCATCCTTCACACCGACGGAAACGCGCGACGGCTGCTTGCCCTGCATCAGCCTGCTCAGGATTTCCTGGCTGATGCGCGGCAGGACGGTGTTCGTCAGGATCGCATCGATCATTCGACCGCCGCTTTCGAGCTCCGTGCAACGGCTCGCCACGAGCTTCAGCACGTCGTCGGAATACGAGAACGGGATCTTGTGATTCTGCGCGATGCGCTTCTGGATGCGCCCGAGTTGCAGCCGGATGATCTGGTGCAGCATCACATCGGAGAGCGGATAAAACGGAATCGTCACGATGCGTCCGAGCAGGGCCGCCGGAAAAGTCTTCAGCAGGGGCGCGCGCAGCGCCTTCGCGATGTTGTCCGGATCGGGCACGAGCTCCGGATCCTTGCACATGTTGATGATCAGCTCCGAGCCGACATTCGTCGTGAGCAGGATCAACGTATTCTTGAAGTTGATCAGGCGCCCTTCGCCGTCCTCCATCATTCCCTTGTCGAACACCTGGAAGAAGATCTCGTGCACGTCGGGATGCGCCTTCTCCACTTCATCGAGCAGTACCACGCTGTACGGCTTCCTGCGCACAGCTTCCGTGAGCACACCGCCTTCGCCATAGCCGACATACCCGGGCGGTGCGCCCTTTAGCGTCGAGACCGTGTGCGCCTCCTGGAACTCGCTCATATTGATGGTGACGACGTTCTGCTCACCGCCGTACAGCGCTTCGGCCAGTGCGAGCGCGGTCTCCGTCTTGCCGACGCCCGACGGTCCCGCAAGCATGAAGACACCGATGGGCTTGTTGGGGTTGTCGAGTGAAGCGCGCGAGGTCTGCACGCGCTTGGCGATCATCTCGTGGGCGTGCTTCTGACCGATGACGCGCTGACTGAGGATATCGGCGAGGCGCATGACCGTGTCGATCTCGTTGCGCGCCATGCGGCCCACGGGGATGCCGGTCCAGTCTCCCACGACGGCAGCGACGGCCTGATAGTCGACGCTGGGCAGGATCAGCGGCCGCTCGCCCTGAATTTCGCTCAAGTCCGCCTGCAGTGAACGCAACTCTACGAGCAGCTTAGCCCGCTCCTCCGCGCTCAAAGCCGGCGGCGCCTCGGCCTGAGCACCAGCCTCCAGCTTGCTGCCCGTGCCCTCGACCTTTTGCGCGACACCGCGCAGCTTCGCGCGCAGCTCAAGTATCTTGTCGACGATCTCCTTCTCCTTCTGCCACGCCGCTTCCAGGCCCGCGAGATTGTCGTTCTCCGCGGCGAGCTTTTCGCTTGCCTGCTGCTCGCGCGAAGCCACGTCCACGCCGACCGTCTTCTCCCGCCCGATGATCGCAAGCTCGGTATCCAGGGCGGAGATTCGCTTGCGGCTGTCATCGACCTCGGCTGGCACGGCATGCTGGCTGATAGCGACGCGCGCGCAAGCCGTATCGAGCAGACTGACCGACTTGTCCGGAAGCTGCCGGGCCGGGATGTAGCGATGGGACAGCCGCACGGCCGCCTCCAGCGCCTCATCCAGAACCTGTACGCGATGATGCTTCTCCATGGTCGAAGCAACCCCGCGCATCATCAGGATTGCTTTCTCCTCACCGGGTTCATCCACCTGCACAACCTGGAAGCGGCGGGTCAGCGCCGGATCCTTCTCGATGTGCTTCTTGTATTCCGCCCAGGTTGTCGCAGCGACGGTGCGCAGGTTGCCGCGCGCGAGCGCGGGCTTGAGCAAGTTCGCGGCATCGCCGGTCCCCGCGGCGCCGCCCGCACCGACGAGTGTGTGCGCTTCGTCGATGAACAGGATGATTGGCTTGGGTGAAGCCTGTACTTCCTCGATTACCGATCGCAGGCGCTGCTCGAACTCGCCCTTCATGCTCGCGCCTGCCTGCAGGAGCCCGACATCGAGCGCGCGCAGAGTGACATCGCGAAGCGGAGGCGGCACGTCGCCCTGCGCGATCTTGAGCGCGAAGCCCTCGACGACCGCCGTCTTGCCGACCCCCGCCTCGCCCGTCAGGATCGGATTGTTCTGCCGCCGGCGCATCAGGATGTCGACGACCTGACGGATCTCGCCATCGCGCCCGACGATCGGATCGATCTTGCCCTGGCGCGCCTGCTCGGTGAGATCGACGGTGAACTGTTTGAGCGCTTCCTGCTTGCCGAGTTGCGCCGGAGGAATCGCGCCGCTCGCTTCGCCGGGCGCGGCGGCCGAGCCGAGCTTGAAATTGTCGCTCGCCGACTGCCCATCTTCCGGCGAGCCGGCGACGATCTTCGCAAAGTCGTCGGTCAACGCTTCCAGCTTGATCTGGTCGAACTCCTTGGAGATACGCACCAGCGCGCTCCTGAGCTGCCGCGAGTTGAGGATGCCGATCAGCAGGTACCCGGTCCGCACCTGCGTTTCGCCGAAGCGGAGCGTCGCGTACAGCCATCCCTGCTGCGTCGCCTCGCCCAGATCCTCCGAAAAATCGAGCGCGCGCGCGCCGCGCGGCAACACCTCGAGGGCCGCGGTCAGACCTTCAGCGACGCGACTGGCATCGCAGCCAAAATGCTGCAGGATGCGGCGCAGATCCGAATCCTGGAGTTGCAGGATCTGGTTGATCCAGTGCACCAGCTCGACCTGCGGATTGCCGCGCAGCTTGCAGAAGCTCGTGGCGCTCTCGATCGAGCGATACGCGAGCTTGTTGAGCTTTCCGAACAGCGCTTCTGCAGTAAAGTGAGTCATTTTCGAACCCCCTGAAGCTCATGCCGCGGCCGGCAGATCCGCGACATCAATGATCACGTCACCCGCATCGGCTCCCTCGCGCTGCGGCGCGAGCCAGCTCGTCCAGCCCAGATGACCGAACTGACCGAGCCTGACGGCTGGCACGCGCTGCCGCCGTACCACGAACTGCAGATCCCATGCGTATTCGAAACCGAGATAGTTCATGACAGCGGCGCGCAGCCGACGCAGACTCGCGCCGCCGGGCAGATACTGCAGGAGGTCGCCGACGTCGAGCGGCCCGATGACGATCCGCACTTTGTGCTGCATGCTCCACACGCGCTCGCCCAGCACGCTCGTGCCGAGTACCGCCGTTTCGCGATGACCGAGCCGCAGCCGTTCCGGTTGCGTGATGCTCAGCCATTCACCGACGCATTCAATGACGTCCACCGGCAGATTCAGATATTCGCGAAGTATCGACTCGAGCCCGGCGCGCGTTTTCGTGCCCGCCGCCAGCGTGCCGGCGAAAAACAGCTTGGCTCGATCCGGCCACTCATCCCGATTGCGCAACGCGGGCAACGCCAGGCCGATCAGCGCAGCCACGTAAGTCGCGAACTGGTCGCTGTCCGGCCGGTCGAAGTGCACCGTCGGGCGCGCATCGGCCCAGGCGCGATAGAACATCGACAGCATGCGGTGATGAAAGATGTCGGAGAACGCGGCGAGCGTTCCGTCGCGCCCGTTGGTGAGCCGGTCGTGTACGTACTCGGTCAGATGCAGGGGCAACGGGCCATGCGGGCCGTACAGCCCCAGGAAGTAGCCGCGAATCTTCAGCCCGCCGCCCTCCGTGGCCTCGGCGCTCTCGAGCATCGTCGGCGCGAAAGCGAGCGAAGGCGTCTGCCCCAGCCTGACTGGCTCATCGGCCGGGCGTGCCGCAGTGGCGAGGCGCGGTGAGGAAGACCATGCGCATTCGACTCTGCGCAGTGCCTCGAAGAAATCGAAGGACCGCGGCTGCTCGAGCAGCGACTGCAGCGCAGCTAGAGGATTTGGCGCTGGCCCAGTCTCGCTGGCCATCGCATCACCTCGCCCCGATTCAACGTCCGCAACGTCAGCCGGGTAAAGCTGTTGAGAGACGCATATCTACGAAAGAACTCCTCGAGAACGGCGCCGAGTACGAAAGCACCCTGCCCGGAGAACGATGCATCGTCGCAGGTCAGCTGAATGTCCAGGCCGCGCACATAGGACACATGATCGCTGACAGGTAATCGCCCGGTCGCCGGCTGTGCCGAAACGTCCCGTACGCCGTCGATCTGCCGCTGCACCGCCGCGTCATTCGCATCGCCATACAGCAGCAGCATCTCGCGCAGCGCGGCGGCGCCCTCCTTCGCAGATGATTCGATCAGAGACAGGTAGTTGAGCGAGAGATGACTCAGCAGCCGCCACGCGTACTCTCCCTGCACGTGGGATGGCCGCGGCTTGGTTGGGCCGGCAACGCAGCGGATGCCCGTGAGCGGCGCGCCGATGTCGGCGGCAAAATCGGTCGCTCCTTTGGCGATCGGCATGTGCAGCGGCAGGTCGCGATTCGTGCAAGTGACCTGTAGTCCCAGCTGGCGAAGATTGCTCGAATACGGCGCCTGATCCGCGTCGACGAGCGACACGAACACCTCCGATCCGACATAGCTCGAGCGCGGTCCATGCTGTCGCTGCCGCGAGGACAGCAGACGCGGCTCACGCCGCACCGTGAAGAATGCCTTCTGGCGCCCATGCCAAGTGGCCTCCGTGGCGGCGTAGAACGGCTCGAACACAACTTCCGGCTCGCTGCCTGCGCCGAACCCTTCCGCGCGCGACACATCGTAGATCTCGAAATCGAGCGGTCGCGTGCGGTCGGCGATGACCTGGTATTCGTGCTGCACGCCGTCGAGATGAATGCGGTCGGCGCGCTTCTCCACCAAATTGATGACTGGCGAACAGAACAGCCTGAAGTTGTCCGCCGAGACGGCGCCTTCGAGCGAGGCGACGCTGCGATTGAACAGCAGGACGATTTCGACCTCCTGGCCCGGCAGCGATGCGAACGCTCGCCGCAGACCGCCGAGCGAGAAGAACAGAAACCGCTCCGGAAAGGCGAAATACTCGTGCAGCAAGCGATAGCCCTGGAACGAGCGGCGCGTATAGGGAATCAGGGCTTCCGAATCCGCGAACCCGCAGCGCTGTATTTCACTGCGGTCGCACACGCGATATTTCCCACGCGCCGCGGTGCTGCGTACGATGAACCCGGCGCCCGACGCCAGAATCGTTTCGTACAACGTTGCCGGCAGCTCGTCCGCGCCGCCAAGATGGATGGTCAGGCGATCGAGGCTCAACCCGGCGAGCGGTACTCCAGCCGTCGTGCGCAATGTGAGACGCAGCCCGGCGCGGACACCGTCGCCCGGCGTCACACCGATGGCGGCAAGTCCCGCCGTTGACCCATAGTACTTCGCCTCGCGAACCTCGAGCGGCCACAATTGCGTGTCGTGGGCAGTGCGGTAGTCGCACGGCGTCCGATCGTCCTTGCCAACCATCGAGCGCAGGGCAGTGTGGCGCGGAATCGTGTAGCCCTGCGCGAGGCCCGCTTCGTTGAGATCCGGCTGAAACTGCACGATCGCCATCGACGGCGTCGGCGCCAGATAATGCGGATATACGAGCTGCAGCAGATGCTGCGTGAAAGTCGGAAACTCAGCATCGACCTTCAGCTGCACGCGCGCGCTCAGATAGGCGAATCCTTCCAGCAGGCGCTCGACGTAGGGATCGGCGCATTCGATGCCCTCGAGGCCGAGGCGACCTGCGATCTTCGGATACTCACGCGCGAACTCGGCGCCCATCTCGCGCACGTGCTGCAACTCGCGGTTGTAATATCTGAGAATTCTCGGGTCCATGCGTCAGCGCGAAGATTCAGCTATGGTGACGGCGCCGGTTTCCAGATCGAGCTCCGTCTTGAGATACAGGCTGAGCGGCAGCGGCTGAGCCCAGAGCTTCCCTTCGATGATGAACACCATCGCATGCCGGTCCATCTGCTCCGGTTCCACGCGTACTGCGACCTTCAGGCTGTCCGCGAGGATGCGCGGCTCGAAATTCAGCACGGCCTGGCGGACGGCTCGTTCGAGCAGCAGTGTGTTCCGGCTGAGAGCAGTACTGCCGGCGAGATCCGGAATGCCGTAGTTGATCGTTGAGGTCGCCGCCTCGGGCCAGGCGCTCAGATCCTGGCTCGCCTGCAGGTGGACCGTATTGAGGAGCCACGATACGTCGCGCATCACGCTGGCGCGCAGCTGCGTCAGATTGAGCACGCGCTTGTCACGAGCCTCCTCTTTCGACTCCGGAGTGTCGTCGGTCAGCCGGTCGAGCAGCGAGGGCTGCAACCTTTCCTGTGGGAGAAGTTCAGCCATCGTGCCTCGCTCGAGTCCTCAGTCCGCCGCGGCGGCGGGCTCGAGCGAGATCTCCCGGACTTCCAGGAGCGGGTATTCGCCTGCATCGGTCGCAAACATTCTCTGCCCCGAGCCGAGATAGGTCCCGCCGGGTTTCTCCAGCCACTGCGTGCGGCGGGACATCAGCAGCGTCCCGTCCTGAGCAGATTCGGTGTCGGTGTACCGTGTGGGTATGAGCGCCGGCGTTCGACCGCCGTTTGCCCACGTGACGATCGCCTGCGTCCAGACCATGTCGCGCAGATCCGTCGGAGCTTCCATCTGAATGGACTGAACACGATCGAACGGCGCCCACATGTACTTCCCGTCGACGATGATCTCGAGACACGGACCGATGCGGGAGTCCGCATCGGCGATCCACTCGAATCTTTGGCCATCAATGCTGCCGGCGGTCGTCGGTGCTGCTTCCAGCGCCTGGGCACGCAGCTCCGCCGCCTTCTCAAAGTGACCTTGCGCCGTCAGACGCAGCGCCTCGAGCAGACCAGCCATCCACGCAGCCGGCTCGCCGAGTACGACAGGTGGCGTCCCGGACGTGAAGACGTCTCTACGCACGGCTTCACCCTCGAGTGCCTGCCGATAAAGCTGCCGCAGCACGAGCGCGCTCGCATCGAGGTCGCCGGCCACGTTGAGCTGCGTCAAGGCACGATCCCACTGTCCGAGGACGGCCAGTAGTTGGAAGAGAAAGACCCGATCTTTTGCGTCGGCTGGACGCGCGCGCACGCGCGACTGCAACTCGTGCAGCGCCTGCGCAAGCTCGCCGGCTCGCACGCTTTCCTCGGGTGAAGTCGCCGTATGCATTGAAAACTTGGCCGGACGCCGTGGAGCGACGGGACCTCACGTCCAGTCGCCCCAACGTTTCAGGCGTTCTTCGCTATGTCGTATTTGACTGTGATCGCCCCGCCCTTCTTCGCGCCTTTGTTGTCCTGCGGCTGATAGCTGACTTCGAAGGCTGAAAAATTCAGCGTCACGTTCTGCGTCTGCTGATCCTCGCCGCCACTGCCGCCATCGGACACGGAGGTCACGATGAGGTCGGTGAGCTTGACTGTCAGGTATGGCAGCGGATCCCCGCCCGCCTTTCGTGCCGTCAGCGTGGCTTCCGGGTAATGCGTGCCCTTGCAGCAGGCCAAGATGAGCGCCGGCGAGGCCGAATCCACATAGTGAGTGAAGCTCAGATCCTGCACGTTCACCTTGCCTGCGCCGCCGCCCGAGCCGTGATGCGTCGTGCCGGTCTGGCTCATGCCCCAGCTCCAGGCCAGGACCTGGATCAGATCCTCGAACCCCTTGACCTGGGATTCGCCCTTGAGATCGCCGAGTTTGAGAAAGGTATCTACCGCCATTTGCGCTGCTCCCCTTCATTCGATGTCATGTGGAAGTTTGTCTCGACGGCGCTCCGCTGCTCGGAGCGTGCCGCTAGCATATGTCGCGCCACTGAACCGTTACGCGAACCCCTTTAGCGTTTCTCGTGCCGATTACTTGCCACCCGCCAAGCGCGACACCAGCCGCAGCGAAACGGTCAGGCCTTCGAGCTGATAGTGGGGACGCAGCCTGAACACCGCCGAGTAGTAACCGGGCTTGCCTTCGACGTCCTTCACTTCGACCTGGGCGCCGGCCAGGGGCTTGCGTGCCTTGATCTCTTCCGATGAATTCGCGGGGTCGCCATCGACGTAGTTCAGGATCCAGTCTGACAGCCACCGTTCCATGTCGGAGCGCTCCTTGAAGGAGCCGATCTTGTCGCGCACGATGCACTTCAGGTAGTGAGCGAAGCGCGAGCAGGCAAAGATGTAAGGCAGCCGCGCCGACAGCGCCGCGTTTGCAGTAGCCTCGGCTTGCTCGAATTCAGGCGGCTTCTGCAGCGACTGCGCGCCGATGAACACGGCCTCATCGGAATTCTTGCGGTGAAGCAGCGGCATCAGCCCGTTCTTCGCCAACTCCGCCTCGCGCCGATCGGTGATGGAGATCTCAGTCGGGCACTTCATGTCGACGCCGCCATCATCCGAGGGGAACGTGTGACACGGCAGCCCTGCGACCGTGCCGCCCGACTCCACACCGCGAATGCGCGTGCACCAGCCATACAGCGCGAACGCCTTGTTGATGTTCGTGGCCATGGCGTAGGCCGCGTTCGACCAAGCGTACTTCGAGGAATTCGCGCCAGCCGTATCTTCCTCGAAGGCGAATTCCTCGACGGGTTCGGTCTTCGCTCCATAAGGCAGTCGCGACAGGAAGCGCGGCATGGTCAGCCCCACATAGCGTGCATCATCCGAGTCGCGCAGCGAGCGCCAGGCAGCGTATTCGGCCGTGCCGAAGATCTTCGTCAGATCGCGAGGATTCGACAGCTCCTGCCACGAATCGAAACCCATCAGCGTAGGGGCGGCAGCAGCAATGAACGGTGCGTGCGCTGCGGCGGCAATCTGCGAGATCCCGCGCAGCAGCTCGACATCCTGCGGACTGTGATCGAAGTAGAAGTCGCCCACCAGACACCCGAAGGGATCACCGCCGATGGTTCCATACTCCTCCTCGTACACCTTCTTGAATATCGGACTCTGGTCCCATGAGGTGCCGGGATAGCGCTTGAGGGTCTTGCCGAGCTCCTTCTTCGTCACGTTGAACACCTTGATCTTCAGCGTCTCGCTGACCTCGGTGTTGAAGACCAGATGCTTGAGGCCCCGCCAGCTGCCTTCCATCTGCTGGAAGTCAGCGTGATGCAGGATCTCGTTGATCTGGTCCGTCAGCTTCTTGTCGATCTCGGCGACGATGGCGTTGACGGAGTTGACTGCGTCCTCGGCGATGAGGTCCTGATCCTGCAGCACCTGTTCGGCGAGCGTGCGGACGGCCGCCTCGACCTGCTCGCGCGCACGATCGGTCTTGGGGCGGAATTCTTTCTTGAGCAACGACTGGAAATCACCGACTTCGAGAGTCTTGACTTGTTGCTGCTCGGCGCTCTTGGCTTCGGCCATGCGTGGACTCCTGCAAGAATTCGATCGGAACGGCGCCGCTATTCGGCGGCCTTCGGCGCAGCGGCAAGCGATGCCAGGAGCGCGGGATCCTGTAACGCCTGAGTGATCAGTTTCTCGGCGCCTGCCTTGCCGTCCATGTACGTCACGAGATTCGACAACTGCGTGCGCGCTTCGAGAAGCTTGGCCAGCGGCTCGACCTTCTTCGCAATGGCCGCCGGAGAAAAATCGTCCATGCTCTCGAAAGTGATATCGACTCCGAGCTGGCCTTCGCCGGTCAGCTTGTTCGGAACCGCGAACGACACGCGCGGCTTCATGGCCTTGAGGCGACTGTCGAAGTTGTCCATGTCGATCTCGAGCGCCTTGCGCTGCTCGATCTCGGGCAACTCCTCGGTGGACTTTCCGGACAGGTCCGCCAGCACCCCCATCACGAAGGGGATCTGCTTCTTTTGCATCGCCCCATTGGTTTCCAGGTCATATTCGATCTGGACGCGAGGCGCGCGATTGCGCGCGATGAACTTCTGACCGCTCTCTTTGCCCACGCTGCTTCTCCCATCGAAGTGTTCGCGCGTTTCCGGTTCACCGGCTTTGTTCTTCGCTGTTGCCGGCTAACCTCTCACCGGACCCGCTGCTATCGGTTATTGCCTCAGGCGTTCCTCTTGTCAATCCCGCCAATGGTTTCCGCTTCCGTCACGCCGGACGGGGTGAGGTCGCGGACAATCCCCATGAAATCCATGTTTACGAGCCGCTTTGCTCGCTGCAACAGCAGCGGCACCGGACTCGACGGCTCGGCCCGGGCATAGTACTCGCATATTCTGTCGATCGTCGTTATGACGTCCGACCGATTGCGGAGCGTTCCGCTCGGACCCTGCCGGGCCTCGTCTCCAACGGCCCCGGATGCCATCTCGCCTTCTGCCTGGATGCCCGACGTGACCCCCCGCTTCGCCAGCTGCGCCTCGAACAGTGATCTCATGTCCCGCAGGTCGGCCGATAACGCCTTAAGGTCCTCAGGAATACCGTCGGCCTTGTCCAGCAGGACATGCTGAATCCCGTTCAAATGGTCGGCAGCCGATCCGACCAGCGCAGCGGTCTGCGACAGCGCCTCGATGGGAGCGTCCGCGAAGGCAGCGTCGATCCTCGCCAGCTCCTGCTGTGCATCGCCCGTCTGGCCATCTCCCGGTGTGAGGACGCCCGTAGCAATACGATGATGGCGTAGGGAATGTTTGCCGAACTGACGCGATTCGACCAGCGGCGCGGCGCGGACCGTCGCAAGCGCTTCCTCGCTCACCAGCGCAGCCAGGAGCGAATTGACGCGAAAAGTCGGGTCGTTGCCCTCTTCGGCGTCGAGTTGCGGATGCAGGTGCTCCCAGTGCTGCTCGAGCATTCGCCGGATCAGACAAAGGCCTGCATCGAGGCCGGCGATGCCGGTCGTCTTGACGAGCGACAGGTGCAGGATGCCGGCAACCCGCAGATCCTTGGTCGAGCCCAGCAACTGCTCCGCACTCTGGCGGACGTTCGGCCAGGCCGGATCCTGCGCCGGCTTCACGCGATCGCCGACCACCTGTTCCGGCTTGCCGCGCGCGAGTTCCTGCAGCGTCAGGAACGGAGGCTCGTACTCGAGATTGGGCCCGCAGGGCGCCTCTGCCGATACCGGCTTCAGCAGCACTTCGAGGTCGATCACCGCCATTTGCTTGTTCTCGTCGGGCGTCGGGCCGATTCAGCTACAGATGCGCGATGGAGTCAATGAGGTCTATTGTGCCCTAGCCTTTGACGGGCACGAAAAAGAAGTCGCCTACATCGTGGCCGGCGCTCTTGATCGAGCGGAATTCGGGCACCTGAGTGAACTTATTCTGGGCAGCCGCAGCCTTCACGCGGTCCTGAATACGCTCGAAGAGCGACGGTGTAGGCAACACGTCGTCATTGGCCTCGAGTACGTCCAGGAAAGCGCGAGCAAATACCGAATTGCCGCCGCCGCCGGTGTCGAGCACCGGCTCATCTCCACCGGAAGCGAGCAACAGGCGCGAGCGCTTCGGAAGCTTGTACTTCAAGTATTCGACCGAAACCTGTCGGCCAAATACGTTCACGCCCGGATCCGTGGACAGGAGCCCCGCGTAACACGAATCCGCGACGACCAGGACACGTTTGGCCGGCAAACGTCCAAGATGGGCGCTGATCTGCTCGTTCGGGACCCAGTAAGTGTCGTCAGGCGGACGTTGTGCGTTCGTCGGCAGCCAGTAGCCGGCCTCCCGGTCCACCGTCTTCAGCCGCGTGCCGTGCCCGGCGTAGTAGATGAGGACGTTGTCGTTCTCCTTCACGACCTTTGCCAGATCGTTGAGCGCTCGCAGCATCGCGACGTCGTCGGCGTCCTCGATCATCTGCACGTTGAAGCCGTACTTGACGCTCAGGATCCTGGCCGCGCGCGTCGCGTCGTAGTGCGGCGTCTGCAGATCCTCGAGCAGCTGATAGTTTTGGTTGCCGATGATGATGGCGTAGTAGCGCCCAAAGTTGAGTCCCTTCACGAATCGCTCGAAGGCCTTCGGATCGAGCGGCGGCGTTTCCGGCGTCTTGGCGGGCTCGCGTGTCTGCGGCAGTGCACCGAGGCGTTGCTGATCCTTCTCGCGTTCGGCGCGCAGCTGAGCGACCAGGCGCCCCAGGGTCTCGGCCTGACGCGCAAGCTCGGCGTTCGTCCCCTTCGCACCCCCCGCCGCACTCGCTGTCTGTTTCTGCAATTGCGCCTTGAGCTGCTCGACCTGCTCAGTGAGCGCACTGATCTGCTCGTCGCGATCGGCGACCTGCTTCTCCAGCTCCGTGCGCAACTGCGTAATCTGCTGATTCGCCGCGCGCTCGTACGTCAGGTTGTCATCGGGAATTCCCCATGCCTGACGATAGAGATTGAGCGCCTTGAGCTTATCGGCCTCGACACCGAGGCCCTGTTCGTACAGCGTGCCGAGATTGAACAGGGCGCGTGAGTACCCCTGATCCGCCGCCTTCTTGTACCAGATCAGCGCCGCTTCGTAGTTCGGCTGCGCGCCGAGCCCGCGCTCGTAGATTTCGCCGACGGTCACCTGGGCCTCGGGATCGCCCTGCTGCGCGGACTCCATCCAGAACTTCAGGGCAGTTTCCAGGTTCGCCCGGTCGTAGGCGACATATTCGCCGCCGCGCACGCGGCAATCCTGCGCGGTCGTCCGGGTCGGACGGCGCGAGCTCAAATACGTGCGTCCGCCCACGATGCGAACCTGGCCAGGAAGCAGGCACTCGACGATTTCGAGGTCGCGCCGGGTGCCGGCGGGGGGCGCTGCCGCAAAGGCAGGCCACGCCATGAGCACGACGAGCAGCGTGCATGCAGTCGCTGTTGATCTTCGATGTCTAGTAATTGTTCGCGCCACTTCTGATCCAGTTGCGCACGTTCGCCATTTCGGCTGCCGTGCGAGCGTCACCGCCGTGGGAGCCTACGCAAGTCTCCAACGGATAGCACAACAGGCCGCTGGCATCCACGCTCGTGAGACTGACCTTGGCACGACCTGCAAGGTTGGTGAGGTTGCCATTGCGCAGCTGAGCGTAATCACCGGATGCGAGGTACGTCGGGGCGCCCCCGCTACCGCTGACGTGACAGCTCTGACACTCGAGGCTCGTAGTCGTCCACGTGCTCGCGGCTGCGGTAAAGGTCGTCAGCGCGCGGACCGGGATGCCGACGGTCGCGGGCTCCGAGAAGTCGTTCGCATTGTCCGTGCGCACGAGCCGATACTGAATCTGCTCGAGGAAGCGGTTTCCACCGAAGCGTGCACCGCCGCCGGCGTCGTGAGTCGAGAAGTTCGCAGGCGGCGCGTACGTGAAACCGGTAGCCGTCGGAGTCAGCGTTGCGCGGACGCCCGCGTCATTTCGCAAACACGCATCGTCGACGCCGCCGTTCGGACAATTCTGCGACAGAATTTCGAACGTCACGTTCGGCAGGTTGCCGTTCAGCGCGAGCAGGTCCACCGAAGTGGACGCATTCGCATTGACGGTACGGACGAGCGGCGCCGCGCTGAGCGACGAAGTGCCTGTGAGCCGGACGGTGGCCATTACGTCCTCCCCGTCTTGGTCGCGCAACGTGACCGTAATGTCGTTCGCGCCGACACCGCCCGGCGTGAATGTCATCTCCGTATCTGCCGGACAGCCTTCGGCCCCCAGACAAGCCGGCGCGATCGTCACCAGGCCCGACGCGCCGGCGACGAGCCTGTGCTTCGCAAGCTCGCCATTGCCGAGCGAAAAGAGCGTTTCCGCATCCATCAGCAGACCATTGCCTACCGTCGCGCTGCGAGTGACGACTCCGGGATTCTTCAGACACGGCTCCCAGTCGGGGACAGTGAGCGAGCTCGAGGCCGCCGAAGCAAGACTGTTCACTGCGAGATTGGCGCGATAAAAGCCGGTCTGCTGGACCTGGAATCCGGCGAGCGCCGCATGCTCGCCGACTATCGGCTCGCTGGCGTGGGCGCACACCAGCGAATTGACGGCCGGCGTGGCAGGAACAGTCGGACGACACACCGGTGCGACCGCGGGTTCCGTGTTGCATCGCTCGAGCGACCATGCGAAGTCGCGGGCAAAGCGGCTGCGAGTGCCATCGAGCGAGACCATGGAGCCGATGTCTGCCGGCGACGCGGCCGTGAGCTGGACCGTCGCCGCCGGTGTCCCCGGCGTCTGCAATGCGGCCAGGCGCTCGGTATCATTGTCGGCCGTGTAGCGAGCCGCGAGATGATCGAAGAGCACGCGCCCGCCCGGCTGCGATGCCGATCCGTCGCCGACCCAGAATCGATCCATCGTCAGGCGCGCAAACGGCATCAGGCCGCCCGACAAGCGCTGCGGCAGCGACGGCGCATTGAAGAACTGTCGGTAGCAAGCGAAGGGATCCTGTCGCGCCGCGCCGATGCTGGTCGGCTCGATGATCTGTCCGGATCCATCATTCGTCAGCTCGCGGTCGCAGGTGTTGAACGTACCGCCTGCGGTCACCAGTGTCTCGAGATGATCGCCCGACGCTCCCGTTGCTGGCATATGGGCGACATGGCACATGCGACAGCTTCGCCCGAATACATCCTTGTAGAGCGTCGGAGCGTCGGTGGGATTGTCGTCCGCAGTGCCCGCAATGCCGTCTATCCCGTTCGCGCTCCAGCCGGCCGGCACGTAGTCGCTGTTAAAAGTCGGGCTCGTGAACGCAGAGGTGGCATCGGCGCCGTACCATCCCTCGATGAGCTGCGTCGGGAGCACGAAGCGGTTCGCGCGCGTCGCATCGTGGTAGGTCAGATATGCGAGCTGGTTGAGCTTGCGCAACGGCTCCGCCTGAGCGCTGCGTGTATAGAACTGTCGCAGCGACTGATCGGCATAGGAGCGATCGGCGTTGCGGCCTTCCGTATCCGAGAACAGGAACGAGTCGAGGTCCCAGGGCAGGAATGTCGCGTGCAGGTCACCGCCATTCTGGTACGCGCCCCCCGCTGTGAGCCCACCCGGCGTCCCGCCATGACACACGGTGCAGACCTGCGGCATGTACTTCTCGCCGCGCCCATCCAGGTTCGCGCTCAGCACCTGCTCGAATTGGCCCGACACTGAGTCGGGCGCATAGGTGTAGAACTGCACGAAGCGATGATCGCCGTCGCGCGGCTGCGAATACTCCATTGCCACGATCAGCACCGGGTTCAGCTTCTTGCTGGCCGCTTCGAGACTCGCGTAGTTCACGACGACTGCAGCGATGTCGCAGCTGCCGACCGCGGACCGCGGAATCGCCTGACCAAGCTGCGGAGCGGCGCCGTCGCAGCGGACGATGCGCGAATACATGTCGCGACCGAAGCCCAGGTCGAAATTGTTCGTATACGTCCCATGCGCGCCGGCGCTCGCTTCCAGGTCGCGCCAGGAGAACGAAGTAGTGTCCGAGCCCAGGAAACCGTTGACCTTGAGCCAGTTGCTGAATGTCTTGCGCTCGCCAGCCGCATCGACTGCAGCGTAATAAGCTCGAGCCGACTGCAGCGTGTCCACGGTCGAATCCGGCGGCCCGATCAGGTCTGCCAGGTCCAGCTCGATCGTGTCTGCTGCCGCACTCGTCTTCGCAAACGTGCGCTTGCCGTTGAGCGAGATCCTCTGCCCGGCCGTAGCAGCAGCCGGCGCCGCAACTCGCTCGGCGCAGACATCTGCTGTCACACCCGACGGGAGCGACCCTGGTGCGTCCGCAGCCGCGAGCAGACGGATCGAGATCTGGACCTTGACGTTGAACGAATCGATGAGCGCAGCATTCGGCTCGAGATCCGGATTGCGCACGTCGATCTTGGCGAGTATGTCGTCGACATCGAGCGCGGGCACGCCGACCTGGAAGGCCGGATTCTGTACAGCGTCACACGCGCTGCGCGACCCATAAGCGGCAAGCCACTTGCCCGTCAGCACCTGCGAGTCGAGCTCGAGGTACGGACCATCGACGCCCGGAGCCGTATAGTCGACGAAGCGGCGGACCGTGATCTCGAATCCCACATCGCCGCCCTGCATCTGGCCGGACGCAACATCGCTGCTGGTCACGGCGACGATCTTCAACTTGCGCAGATCGTCGAGGTTGTACGAGAAGAAGTGATCGGCGTCCGGAATCGCGACGACCGTGAGGTTCACGTCCTTCTGCGCAGTCTGGCCATTGGCGTCCGTGACGGTCAGGCGAAACTGCAGATCGGCGTCCTGCGCCACGTCCGGCGCCGTGAAGCTGCGAGTGTTTTCGTTGCGGGTGATGAGGTTCACGTGGCTCGCGACGCCGCCCTGGGTCACGAGGCTCCAGTCGAAGCGCAACACCGGTGCGACGGTCCCATCGCTGTCTTTGCCGCTCAGGAAGACTTCGGAGCCGGATCGGACGCGCGCCGTGACATTGCCCGAAGCATCCTTCGTGAACGGATGATTGAGGAGGACTGCGTCTGCAATCGGCGGTGAACTGTCGTTGTTCTGTTTGCCGACGTCGCTGAGATCATTGCATGCCGAAACGAGTGCAGCGATGCAGACAAAGACCAGCCGCAACCCAATATTCATTTCCGGCTTGTTCTCAGAACTCATGGCGCAACCTCGCCCGTGATCCGCGCGTCCGCTACGCTCTGGCCCAGCTCTCAACGTGATGGGCTAGTCAGCGCCCGCCTCGGGATATCCACTGCATGACTCCCTGCTCGAGCCACATCGCTGCTGGGAGCGTCACTTCGTCGATCTGCTGGCTAATCGCGTCTGAGACCCCGCAGCTCTTGTCGACGCTATAGCACTCCGCCAGAAGTTCTGCGGCGGTCACCGCGAAGTGCGCCGGTCCGGTAAACGTCGTCAGCGCGATCGACTTGGTCAGCGAAGTGCCGAGCAGGAGTACTGTAATGGCACAGTCGTAGCGCTGTGACACGGCCAGATCCGCTATGCCCAACCCCTTTTGCGCCAGTAAGACGGCAAGGTAACCAGGCGTTATCTTGCTACCCTTCTTGATGAGATCGAAGGCAAAGGACAGTTGCCCAGCCAGAAACTTCGAGACGTCGTCGGGAAGTCCTGTCTTGCTGGAGCCGTACTTCACGGCTTGCTTGCCACTGACCTTGATCAGCTTGTAGAAAAGCTCGCTGTCTTCTGCTTCCGACATTGTCTATTCCCCAGGCAAGCGCGCGGCGCAGAAAACGCCTTCAAGGCTCACATGACTGATCCATCTCTGTTGTGTAGTAGGCGCCCTGCTCGATCCATCGGAGGATCCGGGCATGCAATGAGCCCGTGCCCGCGGCGGTGCCGTTTCCTGCGTCGGCAGGTTGCTGATGACGCAGTCCGCCTGTCGGCTTGAGATGCAGCGCACTCGCTTCAGGGCTGGTCCTGTTTACGTAGGTGACCAGCGAATTGAAGGGCCGGACTTCATCTCGTCCACTCGTGAGGTTGCAGAACGTGTCTTTCGGATTATTGACAGTCAGCCAGTCGACACTCGCATGACAACCGCTGCATTGCGCCGTGAACGAGTGAACGGTTTCGGAGTCGTCGAACAGCTGCGCGAAGCTGATAGCGCTTTCGGCGTCGGTCTCCGGGTCCGCGGATGCACGACCTTCGATCTCGACCTGTACCGTGTTGCTACGACAGCTCGTCGCCCTCTGGTCATTCTCATAGCAGACGCGATAGCGGAACGTGTCCGCGTCCCCCAGGTCGACGGAGTTCGTCGAACCCACGGGGAAGAAGCGGGTCATTACTCCTGCAGGAGGCGTGTACTCAACCGTTCCGTTGGCGACACTCGTTAGTCGCGCCGTACCGCGCAGGCCTGCGATCGGGCCAATCTGGTTGTCTTCCTCGCACTCGTCGCCATTCTGCAGCAAGCAGAACACCACTGGCTCCGCGCCGACCCGAGTGACGGCCGGCAGGATCTCAATGGTGGTCGGCGCAACGTTCGTACCGGTGCGTCGCACGTTTGCTACGGCATCGTCTACCGGGTTGGCGCTCAGGCTGGCCTCCACACTCACGAGCAGCTGTCCAGGTTTCGTGTCGTTGTCGACGTCGGCGACACTGAAAGTGACTGCCACATCAGCGTCGGCAGCCGACAGCGCGGTCAACTGAATCTGGTCGCCGACTTGCTCAGCGCCGACAACAGTGTCATCGGCACTGTGCACGGTGCCCTGAACGAGATGCAGCTGCCTATCACCGCCGGAAAATCCTGCGAGTGCATTCACGGTGCGAGGTGGTTGGCCAAGCACAACCCCTGGCCGCGGCGTCTCCGTCGGTGGCAGCACCTCCTGGTCGGCACGGAGCTGAGCGCGCCGCTCCGGGGGCGACCCATCAACGGACAGGCTCACCGCGTACTCTCCTTTCAGATCGACGTCCCGCAGGATCGGAAAGGCGGTGTCGGCAAAGACCAGATGAGCAGCGCTGCCATTGGGCTTTTCCAGACTCCATGTGTACGAGGTGGCCAATACGCTGCTGCTGCCATCGAGCGGCAGCGACTCGCCGATCAAAGGACGCGTGGCCAGTCCGGTAAAGTGTGCGACTGGTGCGGGAGGAGCGAATGCCTTCGTCGGCTTGAAGTTCGCCAGGTGAGTGCGCAACTGCTCCGCAGCCGAGGATTCCCTCCTCCCATCCGCGCCGACCCAGAACCGATCCATCGTCAGACGCGCCGCTGGCATCACCGCTCCGCCGAGCCGCTCCGCAAGCTGGTTCGCATTGACGAACTGGTGATAGCACGCGAATGCGATCTGATGATTCGTGCCGGAATAGCCCGGTTCCGCACTCTGCGCATCGCACTTCTGGAAAGGATCGACGTTTGGCACATGCGCGACGTGGCAGGTGCGGCAATGCTGCGCGAACACGTCGAGATAGAGCGACCGCTGATCCTCATCGGCATCCCACAGCTCGGGAACGAACGAGGCGTTAAAATCCGCTCCCTCGTACCACCCTGCCACGAGCTCTCGCAACAAAGCGTAGCGATTGGGTTGATCCTGCGGATCGACATAAGTGGTCGCCACGAGTTGATTCAATGCCTTGATCGAAGGTGCCTGGGTCGCGCGACGCGTCGCTTCCCAGAGCTGATGGTGACTCGCGTTGGCGGCATCGTCGACGAAACCGGCCGACGCATCGTCCGAGAACAGGAAGGACTTCAAATCCCATGGCAGGAAGGCGGCATTGACGTCACCCCGTGCGGCCTCTGCACTTCGCTGTCCATACTGCTCATCGACGTTCGCATTGTTGAACTTCAGCGGCGTACCGCCGTGGCAGATGGTGCATGCGCCCGGCAGGTACTTCTCGCCTCGACCGTCCAGATTCGCGCTCGATACTCGGTGGAACTGCGAGCAATCGGGATCGTTGCGAGGATCGCACCGGACATCCGGCGCGTATGTGTAAAACTTGACGAAGCGCGGACCGGTGTCGCCTCGGCGGCTATATTCCATCGCCACCGCGAGCTGCGGGCCCAGCTTCTTGGCGGCAGCTTCCAGGCTGCCGTAGTTGATCACCACGCTCGCGAGGTCGCAGTCGTTTCCTTGACAACGGGTCTTGCGCACATACATGTCGCGGCCGAAACCCAGGTCGAAGTTGTTGACGTAGGTCGCATGGGCATCGGAACCGGACGCGACGGCTGCCCAGTCGATCGCGCCACCGGGCGTATCGGGCAGGAACGCATTTGCCTTGAGCCAGCCAAGGAACGTGCTCTTCTTGCTTGCGTCGTCCGGAATATCGATCGCCCTGTAATACGCAGCCGCCGACTCCTTGGTATCCTGAGTCGCGGTCGCTTGCGCGGCATCCTCTGCCTCGCGGCGCATCCGCGTCGAGAGCAATTCGTCGGTCGTGAATTGAACTTCCATGGCAGCGCCGTCCGGTGCAAGCTGCGGCCGCAGTCCCGTCTTTCGGCTTAGGCCGGCAACCAGGGACTGCGTCTCTTCAAAGTCCCGCACACAGACTTGAACACTGTCGACCGGCAAAACCTCGTCGTCCGGTTGCGAAATTCGTACCGTCACCCAGAGTTGCGCCTCATCAATGCGCGAAGGATCGAGCACCCTTCCAGATGCCGACTTCTGCACGGCCGCGGCGATGTCATCCGCATCGAGACCGGGAATGGGCACGAAGTAGCGCGGATTCTGGCCAGTAGCGCCGCTGCATGCTTTGCTCGATCCGAGTGAAGCGAGCCACGCCCCTGGGAGAGTTCGCGTGGTGCCGATCGGTACTGCCGAGTGCGCCCCGCCCGGGCCGTTGAATCCACCGTCGATATCCCAGTACCGCGCTTCCGTGTCGACCGTGATGACGAAGGGCACGTCCTGGCCCAGACAGCCTGTTTGTCCTGGCGCCGTACACGGCGGCAGGTCCTCGCGAGTTACAGCAACGACCTCAAACGTTGCCGGCGCTCCCAGGTAGCTGAGGAACTGATTGGGATCCGGAACAGCCTCGGCCACGACCTCGACATCCTGGGAGTCGGTTGCGTCATTGGAATCGGTTACGACGAGCCGAAACTGATAACGGGTCTGCGCGGCGGCCTGCGGGATCTGGAAGGAAATCGTGCTCTTGCTGCGCTGTACGATCTTGAGCCCTTCTGCAGCCTCGTTCTGCGGCTGAAAGTCGAAGGTCAGAATGGGCACCACCGTTTCACGGCTATCCTTGCCGCTCAAGGTGAGCTCTGCGCCCGAACGCATCGTGACCGTAACTTTGTCGCCGGAGACCGTCGAGGGCTGCCCGATTACCGTGACTACAGCTTGCGGCGGCGATGCGTTATCGCTTTCCTGTTCGCCGACCTTGCTCAGTCCGTCGCAGCCGGCCAGCGCCAGTGCGACGCATGTCGCGATCGTCCACCAACCGAGCGAGATTTCTTTGTTGCGCATCTTTCTTATCCGGATGGTCTCGTCTCATTGCGAGCGGGCTAGAACTCGTAACGGAACCCGCCTGTGATGACCGCGTCGTCGTAGTGATCGAGGTCGAACACTTTGAGGTACTGCAGATAGCCATTGAGACCGCTACCGAACACCAGGGTGATGCCGCCGGCTGCGGTGTAGTACTCCTCATCCGGCTCGTCCGTACTGACGGCAAAATCCGTTCCGGCCACGCCGGCGAGTTCGCTGATCGCATCCGCATAGCGCGCTGAGATCGCGCGTGCATCATCGGACAGCTGCAGGTGATAGCGGCCGATCACATAGGGAATGATTGCGCCGAAGCGTGGCGTGAACACGTACTGCAGCTTGAGCGCCGGTGCCACATCGAGCGACTCGATAGACTGCTTGCCGACCCGCATGTTGAACGGATCATTGGGCACCCCGTTCAGTGTGTCGACCGATGACTCAGTGAACGCATCCACCGTCGTATCGGAATACGTAACGTCGACGCTGGGCTCGATCGCGAACGTGCCCAGGCGGAAGGCGTAGCCGCCGCTGGCCGTCGCCAGGAACGCTGAGCTGTCCGCACTGCTGGTCGCGGTGCTGTCGACCGAAGGGACGGTCACATTGAGGGAGGGATACGTGATCCGCCGCGTCGTATCGTGACTGAGCGTCTGATAGCCGAGCGATGCGGTCAGGTACCCGTGTTCGCCTTCGAGCATTCCGAAGAGAATGCCGCTATAGCCGTCGGAGACAATGCCGCCGTCAACGATGCTCAGCGACGAGTCGAAATCGATCTCCTTGTCGGAGTAGCCGAAGATGGCGCCGGCGACGAAGGCGGGACTGAAGCGGTAATCGAGGCCGATCGTGACTTCCTGACCGTCGAAGTCGAAGGCATCCTCGAGAGCGGTCGGCTCCTTCGAGCCGTAGCCGAAGCTCCCATCGATGAACGATCCCCAGCGGTGACTTTCCGCGAGCCCGTCGGAGCTCGCACCGCCACCACGAGCGTGCCCACCGTCCGCGAGCAGCACTTCGCCGTCATCGCCGCTGTAGTTGTCGACCCGACGCAGTCCACTGACGCCCCAGCGCAGGACGGAAAGGCGGGTCGCAAGCGCGGAAAGCTGGCTTGCCGTGAATTTTGTCTGCGAAGACCCCTGCCCCGCCATTTCCTCGGCGGCAGTCCAGCGCAGAGCAAATCCCAGTCCTTCCGAATCGAGCCCCAGGCTGAACCGACTCGAACCTGCACCGAGCAGTTCGTTCGCGGTTTCGACGAGCTCGCGCGTTTTCTCGAATACGACGAGGTCCGACGCGCTGCAGGTCTGCTGGACCTCACAAGGACCAACGAGCACGTTGTAGGTCGCCTGGTTGGCGCGTGCCGCAGCACGCTCGAGCAGGTTGAAGTCGAATGCCTCGGCGGCATCCACGAGGCTCCCGGTCACCTGCTGCGCGCCGGCCGTACCGCATAGCGCAAGACTCACGACAATGCCGCAAGCAAATAGACGCATTGGCCAGCTCCATTCGAGGATGATGACAGCGCGCCGGACCGCCGAGCAGTCTCCGCGCATCCCGCTGCGACCATACCTTCTTATAGTTGGACGGTACTTCACACATGCTGCGGCACGCGTGTCAAGTAGACCTTGTGACACTGTAAGAAGCAGCGACAGCTACGTGAATGCCGCCGCTAACCGATCGCGTTGGATCGAGTAGGCGCCGCCAGTCTCAGATCACCCGTAGCTGACCCCCGGCACAGCTGCATAGGCATAGCGAGTTAGCCCGTAACGGGACTTTTCCTCCGCAACTTTCTCATCCGTTCCGAGCTCCGGGTTGTACGCCTTAGTGGACGAGAATGAATTCGAGAGCTTGTCGCCGAAGGCTCCGGATTTCGCGGCGCTGCCGCCAAATTGTCCCCATGCCGCACCCGGCCGATGACTGTCTGCCAGGATCAGCTTTTGACCGCTTGGACCGTCCTTTCCCTTGGGCGTATACGCTCGGCCGGTTGCCTCGTTCTGCCACCCGCGCTTCTTCTCGTCGAACGCGAACACGTCGAATTGCAAACCAACCGGCTTGCCCTGCTCATCGATCTGACGCACGAGTTGCCGACCGAGCACGACGGCCACGTGGCCATGTTGCTTGTCGTCGCTCTTCGATGGCGCGGATAGGCAGCCGGGGGTCGCCGCCAGAACGAAGTAACCCATGTCCGCCTTTCCGGCAGCGCGAACAGCTGCTGCTTGTCCAACCCCGAGTGGGGTCCAGATGGATCCTTCCTGGGCGATGGCCGAATAGATCGCGTCGGCATCGCCGCTCAGCGTTATGCCTAGCAACTCGCCAACCGCTTTGGCAAAACCGCTGCAGTCGGAGCGCAGGTCGATGCGCGACGACCAGATCCAGCATGCCGCCACCATCAGCGCAGACTTGCCGCCCTCCTCTTTGGCTGCCTGTAGTCTGCTTGCTTTACCCAGTGCGATGGAATCGTCGATGCTGCGACTCATACGGCTCACGACGCCGGCGAGCGAGGGTGATCCGGGCTTCTTGTTCTTTCGTCTCGTTTCAGTTCACACCGGAGGCGTGTAACCTGTCAAGTGATCCACGACGGTATCACGCAAGTGTCAGAATCGGACACGCCGCTGGTCCATGCCATCGCCGCGCACCAGGCGGGGCGACTCGAAGAAGCGCAGGCCGGCTACGAGCAGGCCCTGCGCGAGCGCCCCGCTGATCCCGACGCACTGCACTTTCTCGGGCTGCTGTACTTTCATCGCGGCAACAACGACAAAGCGGTCGAGCTGATCGAGCAGGCGCTCGTGCAGGCGCCCGACAACCCGCACGTCTGGAACAACCTGGGAAACATCCTGTTCCTGTGGAACCGGCGCGCCGAGGCTCAAGGAGCCTATCGCCGCGTCACCGAGCTCGAACCGGCGCTGGTGCAACCGTGGTACAACCTCGCGCTGCTGCTGCGCGATGACGGCAAATTCCACGAGGCCGTGTACTACTTTGGCGAGGCCATCGGTCGGCAGCCCGATTTCTCGCGCGCGTACGAATCGCTCGGCATGCTGCACTACCGGCTCGGCGAGATTCCGCAAGCGGCCGAGGTTTATCGGGTGTGGGCAGCGCGTGAGCCGGACAATCCCGTCGCGCGCCACATGGCAGCTGCGACTTCCGGACTCAACGTACCCGTACGGGCGGACGAAAAGTACATTGCGCGGCTGTTCGACAAGCACGCGTACCACTTCGACAGCAATCTCAAGCAACTCGGTTATCGCGCGCCGGAGCTCGTCAGCTGCGCGCTCGCGCAGCACTTCGACGGCTCGGCATCGCTCGAGATTCTCGATGCGGGTTGCGGTACGGGTCTGTGCGGGCCGCTGCTACAACCGTTGCGGCATCGCCTGACGGGCGTGGACCTTTCGGCGCGCATGCTCGAACACGCCCGCGAACGCGGCGGCTATGACGAGCTCGCGGTCGGAGAGTTGTGCGCCTTCATGCGTTCGCACCCGGCACAGTTCGATGCGGTCGTGTCGGCCGATACGCTGGTCTACTTCGGCGCCCTGGAGGAAGCATGCGCTGCTGCGCACGCAACGCTGCGCGACGGCGGTCTGCTCGTCTTTACGCTGGAAGCGCTACTCGACGAAGCAGCAGACGACTATCGGCTGAACGTGCACGGCCGTTACGCGCATCGCGAGGCTTACGCGCGCAGGGCGCTCGAGCAGGCGGGATTCAGTGTCCTGCAGATCGGCCGCGAAGCGCTGCGCAGGGAGTGCTTGCGGGATGTCGTCGGCTATCTGGTCGTCGCACAGCGCGTGTCGAGCTGAGGATCGAGGTCAGCGGGATGAATCCTCGATAGCCTGTTCGAGCGGAGCGTAACCCTTGTAGTACGCGCTCTTCGCCTGAAACTTTCTCAGCTCCTCGACCGCGCGATCCCGTTGCGGATTGCTCTGCCAGTACTCGATGAAATCCGCCGCTGCTTCTTCGAGTCCCTTCACCGCGTCGGGATTGCGTTCGTGTAGCGCGTACGCCCGTGCAAACATCTCCGCTGCGTCCGCGGACGCTTCCACGACCCCGCCCTGGCGAACGAGATCGAGCGCCTGCTGGCCCTCTGACAAGTACCTCTGTACCTCGGCACGCTGATCGGCGGGCAACTGTTCGAACGGCACCGCGGGCAACGCATCGAGATGGTTCTTGTAAGACAGTCCGCCGGCGGTCGCGATCAGCGCCACGAGCGAGGCGGCCAGCGCGATCTGCAATCGCACACGACGCTGCAGTGCTTCGAGAAACTTGCCCGCATCCGGCCAACGTTCGCGCCGTTCGAACGCCAGCGCCTGCTCGATCACCCGCCATTCGCTGCGGCGAATCGTCTTGATCGGCTGCAGTTTGAGACCGGCCTGCTGCGCCTCGCTCGAGGTGCAGCGGCCCAATGCCCGTTCACCGGTCAGCAGCTCATAGGCGACAAGGCCGAGCGCAAACACATCGTCTGCTCGGTGCGGGCCTTCGCCGGCGAGAACTTCGGGTGCGGCATACGCCTCCGTGTAGCCGCTCACGACGCTGTCATCGTCATCGCGTGCACCCGCCGCGCCTTCCTCTCTGACGGCGCGCGCGATGCCGAAGTCCAGAATTTTCGGCACACCTTCCCGCGTCAGGAAGACGTTGCCGGGCTTGAAGTCCGAGTGCACGATCCCGCGCCGATGCGCATATGCGAGTCCTTCGGCCATGCCCTTGATGATTGGCCATAGCTCCTTCGCGGCCATCGGCCGTTCCCGGTAGCGCCGGATGAACTTGTCGAGCGGTTCGCCGTCGAGCAGCTCCATGGCGATGAACGCGCGGCCCGTACGATCGTCGCGATCCAGCGTGAATACGGTGACGATGTTCGGGTGCGCGAGCTTTTGCGTGCGGCTCGCTTCGCGATGCATCGTGGCGAAGGACTGCGGATGGCGCTCGATGTCGGCGAGCAGGACCTTGATCGCGACATAGGGATTGCGGTCGTGCGCCTCTTCGATCAGGAGATCCTTGGCCTTCCAGACCTCGCCCATTGCACCGCGACCGATCGCCGTTTCGAGCAGATAGCGGTTGCGCAAGCAAGTGCCTGGCGAGAGCGAGCGCGCCGCGTCGCTGCCCGCATCAACAGCAGCGGCTCGCTCGCGCACATCTGTCGGCAAGGGCGCCGTGCGCTGCTCGGTTGCGGCTTCGTTTGCCCGGAGCAGTGTTTCTTCATCCATGCGCTACGTCTCGGGCAGGATGTCTACCACTACGGCTGACACGTTGTCGCGCGATCCAGATTCGATCGCTGCCTTCAGCAATCGGGCCACCGCCGCCTGGGCGGCCTCCTCTTCGCGCAGCGCCGCGGCAATCTGCTCGTGCGCAAGTACACCGTGCACGCCGTCGCTGCATAGTAGCAATCGGTCGCCAAGCTGAACGTGCCCTGTCATGCGGTCGAGAAGCAGCGTCTCATGTCCTCCCACAGCTCGCGTGATCTCTCCGGAGCTCGGAGGCGGCGCGCCAGCATCGAAGTTCTCGGTCAGCTCCGCATCCGCCGTGTGATCGCGAGTGAGCGCGCTCAGATCCCGATCGCGCAGCAGGTAGGCCCGGCTGTCGCCGGCCCACAGTACACCCCACTCCTGGTGGCGGATGCACAGGACAACAATGGTACTGCCCGTGCGCCCGTTCGCCGCGACTCCCAACGCCGCACGCTGCAGGTCATCGTTGGCTCGCTCGAGTCCCGTACGAACGCTCTCGAGCGCCGCGCCAAGAGTTGCTGCCGGCTCGACACCCGCGAGCACGTCGACCGTAAGCTGGCTCGCATAGTCACCGCGACTATGACCGCCCATGCCGTCGGCTACCGCCCACAGTCCTGCTTCCGGCCGCTCCAACGCGCGGTCCTGATTCATGGCACGCACCGGACCGGTGTCGCTCGCCGCCGCCGATTCGATGCGATAGCGGAATGTCTCGTGAGTCGCCGTGTGCAGATCGCCGAACTCACCGGTCCAGCCCGCCGCTTGCCAGCCGCCATCCAGCATTGCGACGAAACGTTCGGGACTCGGCAGCGCCTGGCACAGCAGACAGCTGGCGCCGACGCGCTCGGAACCGTCTGTCCACCAGACCGTGAGCGGCCGCAGACGCCGGGCGAGCGAATGCATGAGCGGGTCGATCAACGAAGCCGCCATGCGATCGGCGGAGGTCATCGGCACTCGCCAGTCACGCGCCGACTCCGGGAAGGCTTCGCCGAGATCGAGGCCGTAGTACTGCTCGATCCTGCCGAGGGCCTCGGCGCTGGCGAGCAGCGAAGCGTCGAATTCCTCGATGCTGAAGTCCTCGCTTTCGAGCGCGGCGAGCGCCAGCGCCTCGATGGTCTTGAGCCACTCGCGCCCGTGAATCGCCACGGCCATCGGCGGCAGGTCGGCCGGCAGCTCCGCGAAGATCGTGAGCGGGAAATAGCGGCCCACGCGGTCGACGCTCGGCAGCAGCACACCGGCGCAGCTCGACGCGCCGATCACGCCGTCGCTGAGGAAAAAGCGCCACACCGGGCTGGTCAGGTAGGTCCGCAGCCAGTCGTCGGCGAGCTGTTCGCGGCTCCTTGCGATGCACTCCTGCAGCCACGCATCCCAGGTGCGGACGAAAGCATCCGGGGTCCGTCGCTGCAGGAAGTCTCCGTGGCTCGGGAGCTTTCCATACCAGCCGATCATGACGCCCGGCACGTCGACGTCATCCCTGGCAATTGAAGCCGTGCAGCAGATCGCGCGCGAACGGATTGCGCGAGGAATTCGCCTGCACGACGACGCGCACCGTTCGCTCGCCCAATGTGAACGTGGCGAGAAAGCGCGTCTCGCCCTGCGCCTGAAGCTGCGCCTTGCCGAGCAAGCGGAACAGTGCCCACGGGCCCTGCTCGACGATATTCGGGCGTGCACCGGCGCGCTCCTCGAGGCTGATCGCGGCCTGGCCCGGCGATGGACCCGGCCAGGTCATCGCAACAGCGCGGGTCGGACCGTGCCGGTATTCGAGCGTCTGTCCGTCGATCTCCAGCACCATGCGCGCGGCGGCCGCATCGAGATAGTCGGGCGTGACCGTGAATCGCACCTCCGGCATCGTGGCGCCTGGAGCGAAATAGGTCTGGGCGATGCGGTTCGCGCGCTGGAATTGTGCCGGGACCGTGGCCGGCCCCCCGATCGAAGCTGCCTCCGGCTTCCAGCGCCACACCGGGCGATTCGTGTCCACGAAACTCTGCATCGTGTTGCGCAGGAAGGCATCGAACGTGCCGTTCGGCGCGAACAGGCGTGCGAAATCCGCGAGCGGCAGGTCCACGCCGCTCGCGACGAGCAGCGGATACCTGCCGGCCGCAAGCTCCTGGCACTCGGCGACGACCTGTTGACGATAACGCGCCGAGAGATCGCTGCGGATGGTAACTTCCGCGTCCGACGCGCCCTTGCCGGTCGCACGCTCCACCAAGCCGTTCATGGGCGCTGGCAACGTCTTGGCATGCGTTGCCAGGTCCTTGAGTGCCAGCGACAGGCGCGAGGCCGTCTCGAGCGGCGGCGTGCCCCCGAGCGCACTGATCTCGGCCATGACACCCTGGATCGTGCCGAACTTCTGCAGTGTCAGATCGATCGGCGCGGGTGACCCCTCGGCCAACTTGTGCAGGGCTTCGAAATGCTTCGTGACCTTCGCGCCTGGCGCCGCGACCGCAGGCTGCGGCTGCCCGCCGAGCACCTTGGTGAGCGATCCGAGCGTGCCGCCGATCGCGGCCTTCGCCTTGTCACCGACGCCTGGCTTGCCCGGTGCCTCGACCAGCTTCGTATTCGCCTGGACGAGCGTCAGAAGCCGCTTGAACGGCGAGGTGGGAGCAGCCAGCAGTCCCCACAGCTCGGCGGCGTCCTGCGTGCCCGAGGTCTGACGCAGCGTGAGATCAGCGAGCAGCGCATCCCATACGCGGATGTAATCGTCCTCATAGAGCGCCATGAGCTGGGAGCCCAGCTGCGGCGATTTCGCGAGATCCGCGAGCTCGCCGCCCAGCACCCAGTTCTCGGAAACGAACTGGGCGACCAGCTGAAGTTTTCCCGTCCCGGCGATGTCCTTGAACACGCTCTTCGTGTACAGCGCCGGAATCGGCTGCGACAGACTCGCACCGCTCTTGCGCACGAATATGCTGTCGCCGCCGAGGCCGATCTCCCTCGCGACATCGATCGCGTGCTCCGCATCGTCTGCGTAGCTGAGCTTCAAGCGGCTGTACATCAGCACGGGAAGGGACGCCTGCTGCAGTGAAACGCGCGCGCGCTTGACCAGCTCACTGTCGTATTGCCGCGGCTGCACGCGCTCTGGCTCGGCGATCAACGCATTGAAGTGAGTCGCGACGCGCTCGAGCGTCGTCGGATCGTTGGCAAACACGCGCTGCCACTCGAGATTGCCGATGAAGCCGAGCTGCTTCGGGTCCAGATGTTCGGGCTCGCTCAGCATGAGATAGGCCTTGAGGTACTCGTAGAGCTTGTCGGGCTCTCCGGCGAAGCTCGCGAGGCGGTTCGCGAAGTGCTCGCTCACCGCCGGCAGAAGGCCGGCGTTGAGCTCGCGCACGTACGCATCCTGCACGGCATTCGTCACCGAACGCCCCTGGTAGAGCCCCCAACGCATGCTGAGCGACCTCGACGCCTCAGGCTGTGCGGCCACGTCCTTGATCTTCCCCAGTGCCTCGAGACGATCCAGGCTTTGCACGAGCGAGCCCGGCCCTTCGTGCGCAGGCACGGCCTTCAATGACTCCGCCGCCTGCGCCACCGTCGCCAGATAGTCGTGATTGCGCTTGTAGCTGATGGACAACGCGGCGATGCCGAGAACGATCAGCAAACACACGCCTATGTAAGCTCCACCGTTCGCGAGCGCCTGCCGCAGCTCCATCCGCCGGTTGACGCCGGCGAGCCCGCTTTCTCGGAACAGCACTTCCCGCAGCAGGCGCTGAATGAAATAAGCGCGCCCCTGCTGCGGCTGAACCACCGCACCGCGCACGCTCAGGCCGAAAGTGCGTGCAAGCGCACCCAGCATGCGGTCGATCGGCGTGCCTTCCTGCGTGCCGCTCGTGAAATACACGCCACGCAGCTGCACCTTCTGTTCCCGGCCCTCATCGTGCGCGAATGCTTCACCGGTGAAGTCGAGCAAGGCGCGGCGCAACGCCGCAAATTGCCGCGGGAACGTGAAAATGAGCGCGCGCCGTCGCACGTCGCGCTCGCTCTCGATCCGCAGCATCAGCCGTCCGTTGAGGCGCTCGAGAAGCTGATCGAACTCCGCGGCGATGCTGTCCGCAGCAGCACCCGAGCGCGACACTTCGATCGGGAACGTCGCACCCCAGACCTGCGCACGACCTTCCTGATTGAGGTCGTCGAAGAACTCGGTGAAACCCGCGATGAGATCGAGCTTCGTGAGGACGAAGTACACCGGCAGGCTGATGCGCAGCTCACGCGTCAGCTCCTCGAGCCGGCGCCGCACGGCCTCGACATGCCGGCGCCGTTCGCTATCGGACGCCGACAACAGATCGGGCGCGCTGATCGCGACGATCACGCCGTTGATCGGCCGGCGACTACGGTGCCTGCGCAGCAGGCTCAGGAACTCGATCCAGCCTGCATGATCCGATTCGGCGTCCGAATCCTGAGTCGTGTAGCGTCCCGCCGTATCGAGCAGGATCGCTTCGTGCGTGAACCACCAGTCGCAGTTGCGCGTGCCGCCCACGCCCCGCAGTGCTTCCTTGCCGAACTTCTTCGACAGCGGGAAGTTCAGACCTGAATTCGCGATCGCAGTCGTCTTGCCGGCGCCCGGCGGCCCGATGATGATGTACCAGGGCAACTCGTACAGATTGACGGACTTCCCCTGCGAGCTGCGCAATGCCGCGATAGCTTCCTCGAAACGCGCGCGCAGTTGTGCCGCGTCCGCTGATCCCGCTTCGGCCGCACGTCCTGCCTTGACCGTTTCCTTCCCGAAGCCCACGTCCTTCGCCAGCTGATCTCCCGCCTTCCGCGCGCGGTACTGGCGGATCTGGACCCACAGTGTCCAGAGCACGACGAGCACGAGAATCGCGATGAGGCGGCTGACGACGCTCTCGAGCGGCTTCATGCTGCCGAACGCGAGGTACGGACCGCCATTCCAGATTGCCAGGGACAGCAGCGCGAGCCCGAGCAGCACCAGGAACCAGGACTGCGTGAACAGCTTCAGGATCGCCTTCATGGCGCGCTCCCGCCGACGCTCACGATCTCGACCCGCCGGTTGCGGGCGCGGTTTTCGGTCGTGTCGACCGGCTGATAACGCGGCTGCGTCGCGCCGACACCGACCCATTCGACGCGGCCGAAGTTGTCGATCGTACCCTTCAGCAGATTCGCGACCGACACGGCGCGCTCGCGCGAGAGCTCGAAGTTATCGGCGAACTGCAACGAACGCACCGGCTGGTCGTCGGTGTGACCGATGACGACCACCTTGCCGGGCACCTCGTTCAACGCCTGCGCGATCGCGCGCAACGTCGACTGATGCTGCGTATTGACCTGCGCGCTGCCGGAGCGGAAGAGGTTGCTCGCCGTGAGCGTCACGATCGTCTTGTCGCCGAAGTCCTCGACCGTGAGCTGGCCTGCCTGCTCCTGCGGTGCAAGCAATTCCTTCAAGCGATTGACGCGTGCGACCGGCGCAGAGTACTCGACCTTCACGCTCGGCTGCGACAGCGCCTGCTGGATCGGCTCCGCTGCGGCGTTCAGGCGCACGTGGTAGACGACGAACGCGGTAACGAGCACGGCCACACCCGCAGCGGCGACGATCCACCAGGGCACGTAGCGAAAGATGGGGTTGCGACGGTCCTCCACACCCTTCCAGTGCACCGAGAGATCCTCATCGCGCAGGCTACGCGCGTCGCGAATGATCCGGTGCAGATTGTGCTGCAGCTCGGCGAGGCGCGACTTGCCGCGCTCATCGATCCGATACATGCCTTCGTAGCCGAGCGCGAGACAGACGTACTGCAACTCGATGAGGTCGATGTAGCGTGCCGGTTGCGCCGAAATGCGCTCGAGAATCTGGAAGAACTTCTCGCCGCCCGACTTCTCCTTGTGAAACATGACGAGCAGCGACTGCCCGGACCAGTCGCTCTGAGCACCCCACGGCGTGTTGAGCACGGCGGAATCAAAGAACGTGCACAGCAGATAGCGGGCGACCAGAGCGTCCTCGGGCGTTACGCCCGCAGCGCGCAGACGATCATCGAACACGCGCACTTCCTGCATCGCCTGATGGCGCAGTGAAGCCACATCCGCCTGCACGACTGTCGACTGCAAGCGCGATGCGATCGTGAGCAGCGGCGCCGCGGCCTGCAGAATCGGATTGCGCCCGCCGACCAGGAAATCCGAAAGGGCGACATTGCTCGCTGACGGCGCGGCGTGCTGCTCCTGCCGGCCGCTGCCCGATGGGCGTGCAGGCTCGGACTGAAACTCCGGTGCGCCCCGGCGTGCACCGCCAGGCCGCGGCCGCAGGATGGTGCCATCGGCCGGTGCAAACGGATCGTCGAACTCGTTAGCCACGGATCGCCCACATTTCCATCGCCAGCCCGGGGAACGTATCCGGCACGTGCAGTGCGATGCCGCCGCTGCTCTTCAACTCGCGGAACAACGGACTGGCGCGGTCGATCTCGAAATACGTGAACCCGGCATGGAACGGAATCTGTCGCGGCGCAGCCGCCAGCGGCTGCAGCGGAATGCCCGGAATGTGCTCGTTGACGAGCTTCGCGATTTTCTCGACCGAAGCGATCGTCACCTGCGCCGGGAAGTCGCGCCGCACAGCCTCGCTTGCAACATCGGCGCGCGCTGCGAGCACGAACGCCGCTTCATCGAACAGCGCGCGATCGCCGACCGCGCCGACTGAAATGTTGAAGCGCTTCTTCTCGAGCGGAATCTGGATCGCATTCTGTTTCAGAACGACCGCGAAGCAAGCGCGCAGCGCCGCCATCAGCGGCTCGTAAGAGGCACGCAGGTTCTCGTGCTGGTAGACGGGCAGCCTGGGGGGCCGCCGCGCTTCGGAGGTGAGCGTCGACAGGTCGCCGAGGATTTCGAGGCACAGCCTGAAGAAATCTTCGGGATGCATGAGACCGGCTTGCGCACAGTGCACGACCACCGGTTCGTAGCGATTGATCGTCTGCAGCATCAGGAAGTCGGCGATCTCCGCCGAGCCGCTCCGTCCGCTCGCGACCGCGCGGGCCGCGAGCGCCTCGCCGCGCTGATGGAGCAGTCCCTGCAACTCGGTCATGAACGTTGCCAGGATGGACGCCTGGCGAGCGTTGAGCACCGTCGGAATGAAGCGCTCCTCGAGCACGACCATGCGATCAGCGCGGCACTCCACGATGTGCGCGGCCGGAATGCATGCATAGTCCTCACGAGGCTCGTCGGCGAGCATCAGCTTCGAACGCAGACTGGCGACCTCGACGGCGTGCAGCGCCCCTGCGTCACCGGACACATCCCGCGCCTCGGCATCGCGGACACGATAGCGCACGACGCCATCCACGACGTCGCGGCGGTCGAACTCGCGCGCTCCGTCCTTGCGCACCGGGATTGCAAGCGCGACGCCTTTGTCGCGCACCTGCGCGGTCAGCTCGATCGGCGAGGGCAGCGGATCGTCTTCCGGCATGGAGAACGGCGTGCCGTCCGGAAAGACCCCGCTGGCGCGCTTGAGGGCGAGCTTGCCGATCGCGAGCAGATCGCGCTCGATCACGAGCTCCGTGAAGCCCCAGGAATGACTGCGCAGGGCCGCGCTGCGGCCCTCCACGAAGCGCTCGAAATAGCGATCGTGCTGCTGGAAGTGCTGCGGCCGCAGGAACAGGCCTTCGGACCAGACGACTTTGTTGTTGGAGGACATGCGTGCGGGGGCTCGGGGCTTGTGGGGCGCTTGACTGATGAACTAATCGCCGACGGTGATCGTCGCTTTGTCCTTTCCGATATCGATCGCGACGCGGTCCTTCTTCACGATGTCGAACAGCGACTTGTTCGGCGCTTTTTCGATCACGCGCCACTGCGCGTTGCGGTAGTTCGCGAATTCCGCCATGACCCCGAGCACGCGCGCGTCGGGTGCGATCTTGAGCTCGAACTCCTTCGTCTCGCCGGGCACGAGGTCCTGCTCGAGCCGCTGCACCAGGCTGGGTCCGAGCGTTTCCTGTTCCTTGTCCACCAGGCTCCAGAAATCGGCGTTCATGAACGCGCCGTCTTCCTTGAGCTGGAAGATGCGCACGTGGATCGGCGAAGCACGGCCCTCCGAGTTCGGATTCACGTCGCTCGCAGCGGTGATCTTCGCCTTCGCGGCCGCAGCCTTCGGCGGCGCCGAACCGCAGGCCGCTACGAAAATCGAGGCCGCCAACGCGACCAGCAACAGTGTTCTTGACCCCATCTGCCCGCCGCCTGATTGTAGTTGTTGCCCGAGATCGTCTCGCCGGTCAGCCGCCCGAAGTGCGCGCGATCGCCTTCAGGCGATCCATCTGTTCCTCGTACGCCTGCGCGAAATGCTCGCCGAACAGCCGTCGGAAACTCTCGTCCCGATCGCCTGTCAGACGCTGGAATCGTTCCAGGTAGAAGTCGCGGAAGCGCGATTTCACGCCGACATTCAGCAACCCACCCGCTCGCGAGTTGTTGCGATTCATCTCTTCTTCGATGCGCTCGGGCTCGAACTGCTCGAGCATCGCATCGAACGCCGCGCGAATCCCCTGCAACACTGCGATCTGGTGATCGCGAATGTCCGCGAACGCCTCCTCGAAGGCGCGCAGCGTCGGAAGATACCCGCGATTGCGCTCCACGAGCAGCGTGTGCAGCGCCGCTTCGACGTTCGGCGAGAACTTGAGCGGATTGTTCTCCGTCGATTTCATGCGCGTCGTCGACATGCGCAACTGCGATTTGATCTCGGCTCGCGACTGCAGCACTTCCATCACGCCCTGCACGACGATCCGGAATACCTCGCCGAACTCGGCCGCCATCTCCGGCGTCATCTGTGAAGCGGGCACCCCTGCCGCACGGAGCAGTTGCTCCAGGCTGAGACTGGAAGTCTGTGGCGCAGAGGGCGCGGGCGGTGCTTCGGGGCGCATCGCTGGCGGGGGTGTCTCGTGAGCGCGATCTTCAGCGACTGACTTGCGCGAGTCAGCGCGCGGCGCTGCCGCTGGGCGACGAACGGTCTGCGGCACGGCCGATTTGGCGGCCGGAGGCGGCGTTGGCGGCACCGGTCGAGCGGCCGGGCGCTGCTGCTGCTGCTCAATGTGAGTAAACCCGGAACGATCCCAGGCATCCGGGATCTTCGCGCCTCCCGGCGATGCCATCGCATTTCGTTTCCCTGTTACGCCCGGTGTCGGTGGCGTTCGGCCAGGTGCCGCCTCCCTGAGCTTGGAGGGGTCCCACGTGTCGGGGATCTCCCCATCGTCGGGAGCAACGGGCTGCTGCGGACGATAGTTGTCCTCGAGCACGGAGCGCTGATGCAGATCGACGGGCTTCGGCGCTGCCGGAGCTCGCGGCGTCCGCCCACCCAGTGCCTCCAGCGGATCGAGATTACCCGCCTCCTGACTTTCGCCGTCGTGAATCGCGATGTCCCGCAGCGCTGAAGCGTCGCCCCATGCGTCTGGAACCCTGGACGCGGCTCTGGCCGGCGCAGCCGGTTCGAGCGAGAAAGGATCGTCCTCCGCAACCGTATCGCCGGCCGACAGCGTCGCCTTGATCTGGTATTGATCCAGAAAGAAGCAATCGCCGCTGCGCAGCAGCTGTGGCTCATTGTTCTGGATCGTGTTGCGCGCGTCGTTGATCGCGAGCGGATTGCGCCCCAGGCCCTCGACGTAGAAAGCGCCGCTCACGTAGCGGATGCGCGCGTGCAGCCTCGAGATGTACGGATCCGCGATGACCCAGTCATTGTCTTTCGCACGGCCGATCTGCGCGCCGTCCGGTCCGACGGTTTTGCGTCGATTCGGACCGAGCGATTCGCCGTTCGCACTGACGACTTCGAGTGTGAGAAGCATCGGATCTTCACTGTACAGCCCCGTTCCGGCCGGCCGCAACGGATTCATTTTCATAAGGTTCCGGGCTCACATTCGGGCCAGTTCGCGCTGCTGCCGCCACGCGGGGGCGCGCCATTCGAAGAGCTGTGCACCTGGATCGAGCAGGCACAGATGATACGCCGCTGCGATCCGCTGGCGCTGATAGCCGCTTTTCAGCACCTCGACACACTGCGACCGGCTCAACGCGGCGCCCATGAAGTGTCGGATGCCGGCCGTGAATCGAGCGCCATGGCCGTTCCACCACATCTGTACCTTCGCCTGCTCCGGCCATGGCAGTCCGTCGTCGGGATCCATCCCGATGTCCGCATCCTGCGGATCGTCATTCGGGCCGGATTCGAACGCTTCGGGCGGCTTGCGCTCCAGGTCGAGCCAGGCGAGGTCGACGCCCGTGATCAGACTGAACGACTCTCCCGCAACGCGCGCCAGCTTGTCATCGGCCATATGGCCAATCAGCCAGGGAACATAGGTTGGATCGCCCGCCAGGCCGGAACCCGTGATCAAGGACCGAGCGTGGTCCGGCTGCGGAGCGAGCGGGCGCAGCGCTGCGTGTGCCCGCTCAAGCGGCATCGCGAGCAGCGCGAGGTGGAAGGCGCGCTCCTGCATGGGGCCGGGCAATCCCGCTCCGGCCTGGAGCGCATCCAGTGCGCTCTCGCGGTCGCCGAGCACGACCGCGGACCACGCGGCCCAGAACTGACAGGTGGGGTCGTCGTCATTGACGGACGCTGCGAGGGAGGAAACGAGCTCGCGCTTACCAAGCTCCGCCGCAGTTCGGAACGCCCGGGCGCGCACCGCAGGCTCTGGGTCCTCTAGACGGCGTGCACTGACGAGCCCGGGATCGACGCGATGCATCGCGCTCGCCGCGATGCCGATCAACCTCCGGAATGGATCCGTCGACGCCAGGAGCGCGGACACTACACCTCGCAACTCCTGCGAATCGATCCAGCCAAATGCCGCCTTCAGCCCCGACTGGCTCTGCGGTGTGGCCGCTGCGAGTGCGAGCAGCCGATCGAGCCGATCCGACCGCTTGTCTTCCAGCACCCTGATCGTAGCGGTGAACAGCGCGCCAGACTCG
>DATEML010000219.1:0-2345 GCA_035275585.1 Steroidobacteraceae bacterium
TGTGAGGCGGTCCGCTTCGAAGTCGAAGGCGACTTCGAGCAGTTCTATCTCTGCCACTGCGAGTACTGCCGCAAGGACACCGGGTCGGCTCATGCCGCGAATCTGTTCTCGTCGACCGCCAGGCTGAAGTGGCTCAGCGGAGCCGACCAAGCCCGGGTGTTCAATCTGCCGTCGACCCGACACCGGCACTGTTTCTGCTCCACCTGCGGGTCGGCGCTGCCGGATGTGCAGATGAACGGCCAATTGTTGAAGGTCCCGGCGGGCAGTCTCGACAGTCCGGTTCTCATTCGCCCGAATGCGCACCTCTTTTTCTCCAGCCGGGCGAATTGGGATGACGCGCTGGAGAAGATCCCGACAGTAGAGAGACTGCCGTAGTGAACAGTGACTGAACGCGGCAGCAGCCGAGCCTGTTCGGATCGGTTGCTTCTCCTGATCCCGGTGCACGCTCCCCGAGGCATACGCTGCAATCGTTGACGCGACGTTGCTACCTCAACGAACAACACGGGAGCCGACCATGAGAACGTCCATCACACTTGCGCTGGCGCTGGCGCTCACGGTTTTCCTCAGCGCCTCTCCTGCCGTCCGCGCGGTTCCGCAGCAGCACGACCGCCACGACGAGATCCAGGAGGTCATCGTCACCGGCTCCTTCGTCACCCAAGGCGGCGCGAAGGACGTCAACTATCTGCGCGGCGAAGTCGAGCACGCGCGCATCCCGCATCCCGACACGTTCACAGCCGAAGGGCTGATCAGCGAGCACAGCGTCGTCATCGCAAGCGCCGCGCCGTGTGCGCAGGTCTTCTGCCTGGTCGCGGACTCCATCGACGCCAATCTGATTGCACAACCGCAAGCCCGCTATCTCATCGGCCTCGGCTTTGCGACCAATGTGCAGCGCGAGGGCTGGCGCAGAAAGCCGCTGAACCTGGTCGCGGTCGTCGACAAGTCGGGCTCGATGGATGGCGAACCGTTGGCGCTCGTGCGCAGCGCTCTCACCAACGCTCTCGACCACCTGCGCGACGGCGATCAGTTGTCGATCGTGCTGTACGGTGAGACCGCGCACGTACACCTCGATCCGATTGCCATCACAGTCGCCACTCGCGAGCTCGTGCGCGAACGTATCGCGGAGATTGAAAGCTCCGGCTCGACGGCGATGGAGGAAGGCCTGGAGCTCGGCTATGAAGTCGCCCGCCAGAGCAGCAAGCAGTTCGCAGGCGTCACACGCCTGATGCTGTTCACGGACGAGCGCCCGAACGTCGGCAACACAGAAGAGCTGGGCTTCATGACCATGGCGCGCGCCGCCTCGCACGACGGCATCGGCCTCACGACGATTGGCGTGGGCGTGCAATTCGATGCCGAGCTGGCAACGACGATCGGCAGCGTCCGCGGCGGCAACCTGTTCTTCATGCGCGATGACGACGATGTGAAGCAGGTATTCCGCGACGAGTTCGACTTCATGGTGAGCGAGCTGGCGCACGACCTGACGATCAGCATCTCGCCGCAACCCGGTTACGCTATCTCGGGCATCTATGGCGTGCCGGATGCTCTGATGGGCTGGCAGAACGCGCGCACCGTGACCGTCACTTTGCCGACAGTCTTTCTCAGCTCGAAAGGCGGCGCGCTCTTCGTCGCGCTCGCCAGGAGTAGCGAGGACGCGGACCTGCCGGCCCGCCCCCTCGCGGACGGCGCGCCACTGGCAGCCGTGCAGCTCCAGTACACGCCGGAGTCGGGAAACATGGAGTCGCATCGCATCGATGCATTCCCACCGTTAGCGAAGCGCAGCGACGCGATGAAGCTGGGTCACGCGCTCATCGATGAGTTCACCGTGCTGCGTCGGGCAACCACAGCGCACTACATCGAAAACGACCAGGAGCTCGCGTATCAGCTCGTTCACGGACTGGCGACGCGACTGGGTAACGATCGGAACGCGGACTTCGACCAGGAGCGCCTGCTCGTCTACGCACTCGAGGAACGCTTTGCGTTCCTGTCCGGTCACTCGTCCGAGCCACGGCAGCGCCGCTCGCCGGTCGCGAAACTCTGGGGCCTGTGGGAGGTGCGCAGCGTTCAGGGTCGCTCGAGCCTGCGACCGACCGAGCGCCTGGAATTCACGCCCGACGCGCAGTTCCGCCTGTACCGCAAGGAAGCAGGCGAGCACGTCATCGAGGATGAATCCGAGTTCGGCGCGAACCGCCGGCAGATCCAGATCGACGACCTCGACCTGGTGTTCGACTACGAGGTCCGTGGCGATGAGCTGGTGCTGGCCGACGGCGAGCATCAGAATCTGGTGTTCCTGCAGCGGCGAGTGAAGAGGTAGCGGATGCTCCCTGACCTGAAGAACCGCGTGGCGCTGG
>DATEML010000220.1:0-2289 GCA_035275585.1 Steroidobacteraceae bacterium
CTGACCAATGTCACCAGCCCCGGGACGTCACCGCTCTCGACGTAGCCCGCCATCACCCGATGGAGGCGGGCCAGCCGCTCGGCCGACCATGCACGCGTGCTCATCACTTGGATTCCGTCTGCGGCGCCGGCGGGCCAATGAATTCCGACTCGATGATGACGGTGACCTGGTCGCCGACCCCCAGGTTGCTGCCCGCCGGCGGGATGCCGCCGGAGATACCGAAGTCGCTCCGACGCAGCACGCCATGAGCGGAGAAACCCACGCGCGCCTGGGGATCCATCGGATGGCGAAGATAACCGCCGTTGTACTTCGCATCGAGCACGATCGGCTTGGTGACGCCACGCAAGGTCAGCTCACCGTGCACGCGCAGGGCATCGTTGCCGAGCTCCTCGACCTGCGTGGTGCGAAAGGCGATTTCGGGGAATTTTCCGGCATTCAGCCAGGGCTCGCCCTGCAACTCGCCGTTGAAGTCGTACTTCGGGTCGGGATAGTCCGTCTCGATCGAGTGTGCGTCGATCGTTGCCGTGAGCTGCGTGGCGGTGAGGTTGCGCGGGTCGAAGCGCAGCTGCGCGTCGAAGCGGCGGAAGCGCGCCGTGAAGTTCGAGAAGCCCAGATGGTTCACGCGGAAGATCAGCGTGGCGTGCGGCTTGTCGAGCTTGTAATCGCCCGCCGGAACGTCCGGGGCGTGCGCTGCTGTCGCCGAGGGCTCGCCCGCGGGCTCGGTTGCCGCCGCTGCCGGCGCTGCCTGTGCAGGTGCGGTTTGAGCCTGGGGTGGAGCCTCCTTCTGGCTGCACGCGGCCAAGGCACTGAGCGCAAGCACGAGCACGAAGCGTTTCATGACAATGTCTCCATGAAGGGTGGTTACTGTCCCAAGGACGCACGGCTCCAGCGCAGGCCGACATTGAACCCGACAAAGCTGTCAGAAGGTGTCAGGCTAAAACCTGACCCGCATCAGTGAGTCGCATACAATGCGTCGCCAAGCGGGGGTAAGCATCATGACGAAGACTTCAACAGCGCGCGCACGGGCGCAATTCGCCGGGTTCGCGGCGGTGTTGTGTGCGAGCGCCTGGGGCGCCGTTGCGCACGCAGACGAGCCGGCGAAGGCTGCGGATACAGCCGGATGGAAAACGGTCGCGGGCGGGCACGGCACGGGCTGTGCGACCGACGCCTCGCCCTACGAGTTCTATGTTCACGAAGGCGATCCGCGGCGCATCGCTCTCTATTTCCAGGGCGGAGGCGGCTGCTGGAACAGCCACAACTGCGGCCTCGACGGACAGCGGACCTTCGATCCCAGCATTGACGACACCGACCGTCCATGGCTCAAGGGACCGGGCGTCGGCGGCATCCTCGACCCCGGCAACCCCGCCAATCCGTTGCGTGAATTCACGATCGTGTTCGCACCGTATTGCACGGCCGACGTGCACCTGGGCGTGGACACCGTGCGCTACGAGACCAGCGACGGCAAGAACCTCACCGTGTCGTATCGCGGCCTCGCCAACTCGCAACGGGTCATGGACTGGGTGACGCAACAGTACACCGAGCCGAAGACGATCTTCGTGAGCGGCGGCAGCGCAGGCGCGATCCCATCGCCGATCTTCGCTTCGCAGCTCGCGCGGCATTACACGAAGGCGCACGTCGTGCAGCTCGGCGACGGCGCCGGCGGCTACCGCACGGTGCGTCTGGCGCAGTGGCTGGAGCTGTGGGGCGCGACGCGCGCGCTGAAACACGACCCGTTGTATCGCGATCTCGACGTCGAGACCGCGAACTTCGAAGACTTCTATTCGCGGGCGGCGCCGGTGCCGAACCTGCAGCTGGGGCAGATCAACAGCATCGAGGATCGCACCCAGCTGTTCTTCCTCGCGCAGCTCGGCAACCAGGTCACGTCGCTTGCGCCGCTGCTGAGCGCCAGCATCGCTGACCTGCGCAAGTCGGATCCGAAGTTGCGCACGTACACCATGCCGGGTGCGGTGCATACCGTTCTGACGCGGCCCGACTTCTACACCGCGAAGGTGGACGACGTGGCGCTGACGAAGTGGCTCGACGACCTGGTGAACGGCCGCAAGACCGCCAACATCGGGGACTCGCTGCTGGTACCCGGTGCGGACCGATTGCAATGAAGAGAGGAAAGATCGTGATGCTCAAGCGTTTCTGTGGGGCACTGCTGATGGGGTTGTCGTTCGTCACGGCCGCGCATGCGTCCGACGATGCGGCGCTGGCGCACGCGCGCAAGTTGCTGCAGTCGACGATTCTCGTCGACGGTCACAACGACCTGCCGTGGGCGATCCGCGA
>DATEML010000221.1:0-36029 GCA_035275585.1 Steroidobacteraceae bacterium
CCGCTGCGCACCAGCACCTCGGTGCGGCCGCCGCCGCGGGAGCCGCCATCGCCCTGACCGTGGAACAGCGTCAGGTCGATGCCCGCCTGATCGGCCGCGGCGAACAGCGCCTCCTGCGCGTTGCGCAGCAGCCAGCGCGACATGACGATGCCGCTTTCCTTGTTGCTCGCCGAGTAGCCGATCATCACGTACTGGTGATTGGCGCGACCGACCAGGTGCTTGCGATACGCGGGCTCGTTGAACACCTGCGTCATGATCTCGCCGCAGCCACGCAGCGCCGCGGCGGACTCGAACAGCGGCGCTACGTCGGTCGGCACGTCGCCCGAGCGGCTGTCCGTCGTATCTGCCCAGCGCGACAGCAACAACACCGAAAGCATGTCGTCGACGCCGCGCGCGGCGCTGACGACGTAGGGCCCGATCGCATCGGTCCCGTAACGATGCCGGCAGTGAGTCAGCGCTTCGAAGACCCACAGGCTGCGCTTGCCGCCCGGATCGAGCACGCAGGCCGGTGCCTCGTCCCGTTCCAGGGCTGCGCGCAGCCGCGCGGTGCGCTCCTCGCTGCTGCGCGAAGGCCACTGCGGATCCGCCAATCCCTGCGCGATGACCCTACGGTGCGCGCCGGCGTTCTGCCGGATGTCGAGCGTCGCGAGGTGAAAGCCGAACGTGCGGACGCGACGGATGAGGCGTCGCACCTGGAACAAACCGGCATGCTCGCCCTTGTTGGCGCGCAGGCTGTCCGCGATGAGATTCAGGTCGCGGAGAAATTCGTTGGCCGAGTCGTAGTGGTTGGCGCGCGCATCGTAGGTGGCGCGCAGCCGCTCCATGACCTGCCCGAGGAACACCCGGTAAGGCATGCGATCGTGCCGCGCGGGCGAGAGCGTCCCGGCGCCCGGCAGCAGCGTCGTGTACTGCTCGATGCGAGCCTGCAGCGTGGCGGAGATTCCCACTCGCGCCGCGCTCTGCGACAGCGTCTCGGCGAGACCGCGGCACTCGAGGAAATAGCGGTTGACGATGATCTGCTGGTGGCGCGCGACCGTCTCGCGGATCGTCTTGGCGTTCACGTCCGGATTGCCGTCCATGTCGCCGCCGACCCACGAGCCGAAGCGCAGGATCTCGGGCAGATCGAAGGTGCGCGCTTCGTCGCCGTAAACCTGCGCCAGCGCCGCTTCGATCTCTTCGTAGAAGATCGGCACGATCTGGAACAGGATCTCGCCGATGAAGAACAGCACGTGCTCGCGCTCGTCCGCGACGCTGAGCCGTTCGCGCGAATTCTCCGCGGTCTGCCAGCCGCCGGTGATCTCGCTGCGGACCCGGTCCCAGATCTGGCGCGTCTCCGCGGCAGTGCGCGACAGGCCGAGGCGGCCGAGCAGCAGCTGCGCGATCTTCTGCTGCTTGCGCAGGATCGTTCGCCGCGTCGATTCGGTCGGGTGCGCGGTGAACACCGGCTCGATCCAGATCTCGATCATGAGCCGGCGGATCGCGTCGAGCCCGAGCCCCTGCGAGTGCAGCCGCGTCAGCGCCTCGACGATGCCGCCCGGCTGCGTAGTGCCCTCGTTGAGATACTGACGGCGGCGGCGGATGCGATGCACCTTCTCCGCCATGTTGACCATTTCGAACCACAGCGAGAACGCGCGTACCAGGTCGCGCGCCTGCGCGGCCGGAATGTCGCACGTGAGGCAGGCGAGCTCGCGGGCGCCTTCAGCACTGCCGTCGCGGCGCGCGATCGCTGCCTGCCGGTCCTTCTCCACGGCTTCGAACAGCGCATCGCCGCCCTGCTCGCGGATCACCTCGCCGACCAGCGCCCCGAGCATGTGCACGTCTTCGCGCAGCTCGGCGTCTTTCAGCGGAAAGGAGATGTCGGAGCGAGGCATGGGGCGGGTAAGCGCAGAGTGCGCGCGAGTCTAGCAGAACGATTGCTAAGATGTGACGGAGTGACGGGGTGACGGAGTGGCGAGCTCTCCCGTCACTTCGTCACTTCGTCACTCTCGTCACTTCCCGAGGCCCGCTCATGTCCCTCATCGCTCAAATAACCGTGTTCCTCGGCGCCACGGTGCTCGCGATCCCGCTGTTCCGGCGGTTGCGCCTCAGCTCGATCCTCGGCTACCTCGCGGCGGGCGTCGTGATCGGACCCTGGGGACTGCGCATCGTCCAGGACACCGAAGGCGTGATGCACACCGCCGAGTTCGGCGTGGTGCTGCTGCTGTTCGTCATCGGGCTGGAGCTGCAGCCTTCGCGGCTGCGCGCGATGCGCAAGGCGGTCTTCGGGCTCGGGCTCGCGCAGGTCGTGCTGACCACGGCGGTGTTCACGCTGATCGCGCTCGCGTTCGGTCTGCCGGCCAACGCCGCGCTCATTACGGCCTTCGCACTGTCGCTGTCCTCGACGCCGCTCGTACTGCAATTGCTCGCAGAGCGCCAGCAGCTCAACACGAATCACGGCCGTTCCAGCTTCGCGATCCTGCTGTTTCAGGATATCGCTGTGATGCCGATGCTGGCGATCCTGCCGCTGCTCGGCAGCGGAGCACACGACCTGTCGACGGCGCTGCTGGGCGCACTCAAGGGACTCGCGGTGCTCGCTGCGCTGGTCTTCGGCGGCCGCTACGTGCTGCGCCCGGTGCTACGCCTCGTGGCAGAGACCAAAGTCAGCGAAGCGTTCACCGCGGCGGCCCTGTTCGTAGTCCTCGGCACCGCACTGCTCGTCGACGCTGTCGGCATGTCGATGGCGCTGGGAGCCTTCGTCGCCGGCCTGCTGCTCGCCGACAGCGAGTATCGCCACGAGCTCGAAGCCGACATCGAGCCCTTCAAAGGTCTGTTGCTCGGGCTGTTCTTCATGTCGGTCGGCATGGCGGCGAACCTCGGACTGCTGATCGAACACCCGGGGCGCATCGCATTGCTCGTGACCGGCCTGCTCGTCGTGAAGTTCGTGGTGTTGTGGGTGCTGGCACGGCTGACGAAACACCCGCCCGAAAGCGCGCGCGGCATGGCGTTCGCTCTGCCGCAGGCGGGCGAATTCGGCTTCGTGCTGTTCTCGCTGGCCGTGATCTACCGCGTCATGGACCCGTCGCTCGCGGAGATGCTGGTGATCGTCGTCACGATCTCGATGATCGTGAGCCCGTTGCTCATGTCGCTGCACACGAACGTGATCGAGCCGCGGCTGTCGCGGCCGGAGCGGCGCGAGTTCGACCGCGTCGAGAGCCAGGACAACCGCGTGATCGTCGCTGGCTTCGGCCGCGTCGGGCAGATCGTCGGCCGGGTCCTGCGCATGCGCAGGATTGCGTTCACGGCGCTGGAGTCGAGCGTCGAGCAGGTCGACGTCGTGCGCCGCTTTGGAACCAAGGTGTACTACGGCGATGCGTCGCGGTTGGAGGTCCTGCAGGCTGCGGGCGCCGCGCGCGCCGAAGTGTTTGTGCTCGCGGTCGAGGACGTCGAGGCATCGGTGCGCACTGCCGAGCTGGTGCGCCGCCATTTCCCTCATCTGAAAATCATAGCGCGGGCGCGCAACCGCCAGCACGCCATACGTCTCATGGACCTCGGCGTGCGCTACCTGATCCGCGAAACCTATCTGTCGAGTCTCGACCTGGCGCAGCACACGCTGGAGGCGCTCGGCCTGGCGCGCACCGATGCAGTCGAGAGCATCCGCCGCTTCGACGTGCACGACCAGAAGCAACTGCAGATCCAGCGCGAGATCCGCGACGACGAGCAGAAGCTGATCCAGTCCACGCAACAGGCCGCGCGCGAGCTGGAGCAGCTGTTCGAGTCGGACACGGAAACAGTGACGAAGAGTGACGAGGTGACGCGGGTGACGGGCTGACGTCACTGCGTCACGACGTCACTTCGTCACTCATCTTCTAACTGATCGCCTGGATCGTGCGCGTGTACGCGGAGTGCACGAGGCCTTCGATGGCCTTCTCGGCGCGCGGCGCGAGCAACAGGCGCAGCATTACTTCGTCGGAAGAGCGCGCCGGATCGTCGATCAGGATCTGCTCGATGAACCGGGTCACGCGATGCTGCACTTCGTTGATGAAGCGCAGCTTGTGCGGATCGATCGGCTGCTCGCCGCCGGCGCCGTAGAAGTTGCGCGCCTCGAGCGTCATCTCGTACATGAAGCGCGCCAGCAGGCGCGACTTCTCGAGCGACGACATGTCCTCGAAATGCCGGATTTCGGAATCGAGATTCATTGCCGCGAATGATCAGCGCGCGGCGGCCCGATGGCAAGGGCCCGGCGGCGGGCGGTCCGACGAAAGGTATAAGCGCCGGTTAAACGCAGTCGGGCCAGGGCCCGACCTCCACCTACATCAGGCCGGGAAGAAGTCGATCGGCTTCGTCACGGTGATCGTGCCGACGTCCTTCGCCTCGAACTGGAACAGCTTGACGCGCGCCACGAGCTTGCGCTCCAGCTCCGGATCGTTGAGCTCGCTCGACACCACCTCGCAGCGTGAGACCGAGCCGTCGGCGGCGATCGTCAACTCCAGCACCAGCTTGCCCTGGAGATCAGGCTTGTCGCGCAGCGCGCGTGTGTACAGCGCGTAGATGGCGCCCTTGTTGCGATCGAAGACCAGCGCGATCTCCTCTTCGCTGCGCGACGCCTTGCCGCTGCCGGCGCCGTGCTCGACCTTGTTGGTGCCTTGCGCTGCCAGCGTCGCCGAGGACACTTGCGTGGTCGCATGACCGGTGAGCGAGCCGGCGCCGCCGCCGTAGCCGCGGCTCAGGCTGGCGGTGTTGATGCCGCCGCTGCTCGCGCCGACCTTCGAGGTGATCAGCGAGCGCTCGGAGCTCGTGGTCTCGCCGACCTTGCCGGTGAGATTCTTGGTCATCGCCGCCTTGTCGAGGACCGCGTTGTCGCGCAGATCCGCGAGCTGGTCCTGGAGCTTGAGCAGGCCGGCGTTCTGAGCGCGCTCGCGCGCGTCCGGCTTCGGCGGCGGCGGCTTCGGCTGCTCGACTTTCTTTTCCGGCTCCGGCTTCTTCTCCTCGATCTTCGGCGGCGGCGGAGGCGGCGGCGGGGCCGGCTTCTCGAGCACCAGCTTGACGATGCGGTCGGGGATCTCCGGCGCCTTCGCCAGGTCGCGCTCGCGCACCGGCAGCAACGGAATCAGGATCGCGAAGATCGCGAAGACGATGAAGGCGTTCCGCACGACCTTGCGGAAACGCCGCTCGACTTCCTCGGTCGGCGACCAGGGCAGATCGTACAGGCGATAGTAAGGAGCGAGCACCATGTCTGGTTACACCCGGCTCAGTTGATCAGCGACGCGGTGCGCGCCGTGGCTGGGGCCGCGCCGCCAGTCTCGCGCTCGATGACGGCGAGCGACACCTTGCCGTAGTCGGCTTCGGTGGCCGTCGCCATGACCTTGCGCAGCACTTTGTACGGAGTGTTGCGGTCGCCGAGGATCGTCACTTCGCGATCCTTGATGTCCTGCTTCGCCGCGCCGGCGAGCACGCGGTCCGCCTGGCTCTGCAGCGCCAGCTTCAGCGGCTGGATGACCGCGCCCGGCGCAGCCTCGATCTGTGCCAGCGTCGCCACCGACTTGCCGTCCACCAGCAGGTCGTCCTTGGTGATCATCACCACGACCGTCGGCCGCGGCTTCTTGTCGGAGATCGATTCCGGGATGGAGATGTTCTTGGTGTTCGGCAGCACGTCGACGTCGGAGGTGTGCACGAGCAGGAACACCACCAGGATCGTCAGCATGTCGATGAACGGCACCAGCGTCATGTGGTTGCCGCCCTCGACCTTGCTGTTGCCGCGCTTGCGGTGGCGCTTGATGCGATAAGGCGTCATGTCGGCGCGTCTCCCACCGAGACATCCGGGAACAGCTCCGCCACGTCCCACTTCGAGCCGGGGACCGGGAACACGCGCACCGTGTCCATCACCTTGACGAGCGTGTCGTACGCGATTTCCTGCTCGAGCAGGATCGTCGCGTCGGTCTTCTCGTTGTACTTGGACTTCACCAGCGCCAGGTAGTCCTGCAGGCCCTTGAGATCGTACGTGCCCTGCTGCGAGGGCAGGCTCTTCAGCAGGCCGGTGCCGCGATCGGCGACCTCGATCTTGTCGGCACGGACGATCACCTCGAGATTCAACCCCTCCGGCAGATCGGGCACGGCACTGTCCGCGCCGGGCAGGTTGAGCTCGAGAATGTTCGTCTTGGTGAACACCGCAGTGAAGATCAGGAAAAACACCAGGATGATCATCATGTCGATCATCGGCACGACGTTGATGTCATGGCGCCCGCGGTAGCGCGCATGATTGCGCGACACCCGCCGCGCGACCTTGGACTGAGCCATGGGCTAGCTCCTGCGGCTGCCGGCGAGTTAGGCGATGCCGTGAGCGGTGCGACCGCGCGGCGCCGGGTGCTCGTCGCCCGTGTCCACTTCCTGGCGACGCTCCACGACCGAGTTGAGGAACTTGACCGCGGCGATCTCCAGGCTGTCGATCAGCTTGGTGGTCTTCGCTTCCAGGAACATGTGCGCCAGCAGCAGCGTGATCGCGCACAGCAGGCCCGACGCCGTGTTGTTCATGGCGACCGAGATGCTGGCGGCGAGCAGGCTGGCCTTCTCGGCCGGGTTCGCCTGCGCGATCGAGGCGAAGGCCGAGATCAGGCCGATGACCGTGCCGAGCAGACCGGTGAGCATGCCGATGTTGGCGAGCGCCGAAAGGTAATGTGTGCGCTTCTCCATGCGCGGAATGATCTCGAGCAGGCTCTCGTCCATCGCCTTCTCGACGTCGTCGCGCCGGCGCGCGCTTGCGAGGCGTGCGATGCCGTAGTTCAGCACGGTCGCAATCGCCGCCCGCGACTTCGAGGTGACCGCGACCACCTGCTTGAAGTTGCCGGCGTTGATCAGCGGCACGACCTGGTTCCACAGGCGGCGGTTGCTCGTTGTCTCGATGCTCAGGTAGATGAAGCGCTCGATCGCGATCGCCACGCCGACGACGAAGATCGCCGCCAGCGGGTAGAGGAAGAAGCCTCCGTCGCGAAAGAAGTTGACGACAAAATGATAGAACTCCATCGACGTAGTCTCCTCTGCAGTGCCGTGCCGGATGCGCGCGCTGGCGCGCGTCGGGTGTCAGTAAAATCCGATGAGCCAGAGTGTCATTAGGTAAAACTGCAATGCTGCGACCTACTTCTCATCGCCGCGAGGCGGCGCGGCAGGGTCGGCGCCCGGCGACGCCGGCGTTGCAGGCGAAGCATTACCGCCTGATGAGACAACACCGTAGTACGTCACTTCGCGACGAAAAACGTCACGATCGACCGGCGTCAGGACCTCGTCGAGCAGCGTGTTGAACGGTTGCGCCGGCAAGTCGCCGAGATCCGCCTTCTTCCACGGGACGATGTACAGGACCTTCGGCAGCTCGCGATTGCCGGTCACGATCGTGGTGTCGAGGTCGAGGCGATCGTTCTGCGCGCGCCGTCCGGATGCGGCAGGTTTGCTGTCTGCCGCTGCCGGTTGTGGCGCGGACGTATCGACCGCCGGGGAGGCATCGGTGCTCGCCTTCGGTGTGCTCGCCGCAGCAGGCGGCTTATCCGCCGCCGGCTCGGCGGCAAACGCCGTCGCCGCGGTGAGCAGCAAAGCCGGCAATGCAATTCGGATCGGACTGAACATCATTGCGCCCTCGCCGCCCGCGGCTCGGTGCCCAGACGCTTCTTGAGCTCGGTGACCCAACCGCTGACCTTGTCGTCCGGCGCGCCGGCGAGCGCGAGGTAGCGCTCGTACGCTTCGAGCGCGCGCTCCGGCTGTTGCAGATACAGATCGCACAGCACGCCAAGATTCAGATAGGCGATCGCGTAGTCAGGGTCGATCTCCACCGCGCGCTGATACGCGACGTCCGCTTCCTTGAAGCGGCCGAGTTTGCGATAGACGATGCCGAGCTGATTGAACGCCTGCGCGTTGTTGCCGTTGCGATCGACCGCGGCGCGCAGCGACTTCTCGGCGTCTTCGAAACGGCTGGCCTTCACCTGCAGGATGCCGAGATTGAGCAACGGCCCGGAATAGGTCGGATACGCATCGGCGAGCGCCCGGAACTCACGCTCCGCGCTCGCAGCATCGCCGCCGCTCATGTGCACGACGGCCTGGTCGAACTTCTGCACGGCCTCCGGCGGCAACGGAGCCTCGACCGGCGCAGTCGCTCCAGCCGCGCCGGCCGCATCGGCGGTCGCAGCCTTGTCGCTCTTCGCGACTTGCTCGGGCGCCGGCGGCGTCGATCCGCACGCCGCAAGCAGCAGCATCGCGACGACGCTAGCGTAGTGTCGGTACATAGTCTTCACTCTTCTCGCCCTTGGCGTAGCGCGCCGGCTTGAGCTTTGCGAGCACGTCGAAGCTGCGCTGCACCCACGCGTCGTACACGCCGTCGCCGGTGCGCCGCGCGTTGGTCTCGTGCAGCTCGATCGCCTTCTCCTCGAACGGGAAAGCCTGTTCCTCGAGCAGCACGTCGTACTGTTCCTTGGCGTCGGCATCCAGCCCCTTCGGACGTTCCGAAGTCATCAGGTCGGCGCCGAGCTGACGATACAGCTCGCCCATGCCGTAGGTCGCCGCCGTCGTCACTTCGGCGACACGATAGTCCAGCGCCTTGCCGTACGCAGTCAGTACCTTCTCCATCTGCGTGCGCTTCGACTTCAGCGATTTGTCGAGCGGCGCGACCAGCTTGATCGCATTGAACATCGCGACCTGCGGCTCGACGCCTTCGAGCGTCGCCTTCGCCGCGAGGTACTTGCTGCGATCCGTCCGGGCCGAGCCCGCCATCGCGTCGGCGCGAATGATGTCCTCGTTCCATTGCGCCCGCGCCTTGTAGTCGTTCTGCGCCTTCGCCATGTCGGCGAGCTTCTGTCGCGCATCCATCGCCGGATCGAGTGGCAGCGGATACTGCTGCACGTAGCTCGCGTACAGGCGCGCTGCGTTGGTCGGCGACGCGGACTTCTCGTACAGCTCCGCGGCCTGCCACAGGGCTGCGCGGCGCACGTCCGCCGTTTCCTCGGTCCGCGCTGCGATGCGCTCGAACTCGCCGGCCGCCTGCGTCGAGCGACCGGTTTCGAGATACGCGACGGCCAGGTTGCGCGTGACCTCGGGCATCAGCTCGTGATTCGGATAGGTGCGCCGGAAGCCTTCGAGCACTTGTGCGGCGCGGTCCCACTGCTTGGAGTTCACCAGAATGCTCGCTGCATCGAATTCCGCGTTGGCGCGCACCTTCGCGTTCGGCGCCAGCGCACCCACGCGCAGGAAGTCGTCGACGGCGCCGGTGGCATCGCCCGCGGTCTTCTTCGCTTCCGCCTGCTTGTAGATGGAAGCCGCGATGCGCTCCTCGATCGCCGGCCGGTCGGGATCGGTCGCCGCCAGATAGGACTGCGCGCGCAGGTAAGCAGCCTCGGCTTCGACGTAGCGCTGGCGATCGAAGAGCGAATGCGCCAGCAGCGTGGCCGCAGTGCGCTGATAGCCGCGCTCGACCGGCGGGTTGCGCTCCAGGATCTGCTTCGACACTTCGATGACGCGGTCGAACTCGTTCAGCGCGAACAGCTCTTCGTCCGACTTGGTCAGCACGCGAGCCGACTCGGCGTGCTCGGGGAAGCTGGTCGCGAACATCAGCGAGCTTTCGATGCCCTGCCGATGCCAGAGCGCCTTCGATTCGCCGCTGAGCGAGGCCTCGTGCTTCTGGTAAGCGATCAGCGCGGCATAACCGGCGTCGGACGACTTGGCGTGCAGCGGATAGTCGTACGCCGTGCGCTCGTACTCGCGCGCGGCTTCCGCGAAACGTCCCGACTCGAACAGCACTTCGCCGAGCAGGTAGCGCGTCGCGGGCGCTCCCGGATCCTGCGGGAACGAATCCAGCATCGCGCGATACCAGCGAGCCGCGGCGGTGTAGTCCTCGACGGCCTTGCTCTTCTGCGCCTTCGCGTGGAAATACTCGGCCAGGTCCTTCTGCGTGGTCTGCAGCTGCGCGGCGACTTCCGGCGCGTCGGCAATCGTGCGCGACTGCCAGAACGGCGAACCGAACGCATAGCGCTCGACGAACGCCTGCTTGCCGTCCAGCACCAGCGAGGCGAAGCCGCCCTTCTGATACGCCTCGATCGTGCGCATCTGCAGCGACGGCGCATAGCGGTCATCCGGACGGCGCTTGGCGAAAGCCTCGAACGCCAGCGCCGCGTCCTGGAAGCGCTCTTTGGTGATGTAGAGATTGCCGAGCCCTTCGTACAGCAGGTGCGCGTATACCGGATCGCTGCCGCGCTGCTTGAGCAATGCGTCCAGCGTCTCGGGACCGTCGAGATCGGAGAACGTGATCGCCATGACGCGCAGCGTGTCTTCGCTGAGCTCGCGCTCCGGGCGGGTGAGCGAATCGCGGTCGCGCAGCTTGCCGTCGCGCACCAGCACGCCGTCGAGCACCTTGAGGAACGAGGCGACGCTTTCCTCGCCGCGGCTCTGCTTGAACAGCGACCAGCCGTGCTTGTACAGGCCCTGCGCGTAGAAGTCGCCTTCGGGACCAGCCTTGATGACCGCGTCGTAGGCAAGCTCGGCGTCGTGATAGCGGCTGGCGCTGAACAGGATTTCGCCGCGGCGGAATTGCGCCTCGGTATACCACTGGCTCTGCGGATACTTCCTGACCAGCTGATCGAGCACCGCGAGCGCCTTCTCCGGCTTGGCCTGCGCTTCGTGCGCGCGCGACAACTGGTACATCACGGCATCGTTGCGCGGATAGTCGGGGTGCGACGCGAGCAGTCCCTCGTACAGCTTGATCGCCTCTCTCAGCTCCAGACCCTCGACGCCGGAGTCCACGCCCGCGGCACGCGCGGCTTCGTCGACTTCGACCTGCAGATCGCCGAGGCGGCGCATCGCTTCGGTGCGCATCTTCTCGTTCTTCGACTGCAGCTCCAGGAACTGGCGGTACTGCTCGATCGCCTGCTGCGGCTTCACGTCGCTCGGCGGATCGGGCGAGACCTGGACTTCGCGGTTCTCCAGATCCTTGATCGTGCGCACCGGCTTCTTCTCGGCCGCCGACGCGGCGCCGACACCGAACGCACCGATGCAAGCGAGCGCCGCGATCAGGATGCGCGCGTTCATTGCGCGCCCCCTTTGCTGTTACCGCTCCCGCTCGACGCGCGATCGTAGATCGACGCCAGCGCGTAGCGCGCCTGCAGCTGGTATGCGGCAAGACGCTCCTTCTGCGATTCGAGCTCCTTGACCGCGACCGACGCCAGATAGCTGTTCTGCGACCGTGCCGCCGCTGCGAGCTTGGCGCTCAGCGCCTCGATGCGCGGCTGCAGATTCGCGACGCGACCTGCGAACTCCTCGGTGCGCGCGGGATAGTCCTCGCGCGCGCGCTCGACCAGCACCCAGCGGCGCCGCGCCTCTTTGTAAGCGACGTCGAGCTCACGCAGCTCCTTGCGCGTGCGCCACAGCCGCGCCTTGTAGCTGGCGTTGAAATCCCACAGCAGGCGGCCGCGCAACAGCCGCGTCTTCTCGCGCATCTCCTGCACGAGCGGGTCGCTCTGATCGGCGCCCGCCAGCGCCTTCTCGATGCGCTCGATCTTCACCCACTGCTCGCGCTCGCGGTCGGTCGCGAGACCGGCGATGTCCTCGTCGCGCTCGATCGCCTGCAGGCGGGACTCCAGCTCGTTCTTGTGATTCTCCATCCCGTCGAGATCGACCGTGTCGAGCGTCTGTTGCAGGACCGGCATGCGCTCCTGAAACGCGCGGCGGCGCGTATCGACCATGCTTTCGAACGCGGTGACGCTCAATGACCACGTCGCGAGATTGCGCTGCATGAGCAGCAGGTCGCGATAGTTCTTCAGGCCTTCCTGGAACTCGTGCGTCGCGAGCAGGTGATACAGATAGCGAGTCTCGGGCGCGTCCGGCAGCGAGGCCAGCTGCCAGTACCAGCCGACCTTGTCGGCCTTGTCGTTGGCGACGATCGCGTCCAGCAGATGTCCGCTGCGGATCGCCGTAATCGACTGATCGATGCGCTGCGATTCCTGTCCGAACGCTTCGACGGCGAACATGTACTGGTCCGCGGCCTGCTTGGTCGCATCGAGCTTCGCATACGCATACGGAACGGCCAGGTACGACTCCTGCACGGCAGCGTCGAGCATGTTTCGCCCGCGCAGCTCGAGCCACGGCGCCAGTGCCTTCGTGTAGCGCTGCTCGGCCGAGTCGGCCCAGCCGGCGCCCAGCAGCGCCTTGTTCGATTGCGGGCCTTCCAGACGGACACGCTGCAGCACCGTTTTCGCTTCGTTGGCGCGACCCGCCTTCAGCCACGCATAGCCGAGTGCGAGGTTCGCCTTGTCGCGCAACGCTGCGAGCTCCTCGGTCGGTGCTTCGATCTGACCGACCGCGTCGAGCAGCTTCGCCGCGTCGTCCAGGCGCTCCTTGCGCACGAGCGCGACGCCGATGTTGAAGCGCGCATACGCGGACCACGCGTCCTTGCCGTCGCCTGTGGGCTGCCAGCGCTCGAGCGCACGAATCGCGTCGTCGTAGCGGTCCAGGTACATGAGCACCTGCGCTTCCAGCAGGTGGCGCTCGGGCTCGAGATCGCCGGGCAGCGCGCCCTTGATCGACCCGAGCGCATCCGCTGCCTGCTGCAGGTACTCGCGCTGATACCAGACCTTCGCGAGGTAGAACCAGGCGCGGTTGCGCACATCGAGCGGCACGTTGTCGTTGAGCAGCGAGCGGAAGATGCGACCTGCCTCATCGTGCTCGCCGAGCGAGAGATACAAACCGCCCTTGAGCAGCTCGGCTTCGACGGTGTGATGCGTGAGGCGATTGAAGTCCTGCGCGGCGCCGAGCCGCGTCAGCGCCTGCATGTAGTCGCCCTGGTAGAAATAGAAGAGGACGTCGCCCCAGTGCAGATCCTGCACGACCTGCGGCGTGCCGATCAGCGGCTTCTCCTCCTTGGGTTCGCTGCGGGCAGCGGCAGGCCCGGCCGCCAGCGCCGACGCGCCAGCGACAGCGGCGAGCAGCAGCCCGCGCCGCCCGGCCTTGCGCAGCCAGTGGCTGGTCGTCCCTACCATCTCACTCCCATTCCTTGACGACGAATTCCGGCTGGGCCTTCACGGCACGGTCGCTGATCTTCAGCTCGACGTACTTCGCGCCGACGCCCTTGGTCAGCTTGATGGTCGCGCCGCGCCGATAGTCGCGCGTGTGCGGACCCTGGCCAGTGAACAGCGCGAGCAGCTCGTGGTCGCCGGCCTTGAGGTTGCCGATGTAGACGCGATGCACGCCGCCCTTGAGCAGCGCCTGCGCTTCGCGCTCGGTGTAGAGGTAGTTGGCGACTTCCTTGTTGTCCAGCTTGAGCGTCACCGAATCCAGTGCGAAGAACTCACCGACGTCCATCGAGACGAACACCGCGACCTGCGTGTTGGCCGGGAACAGCAGGTCCTCTTCGAGCACGAACAGCTCGCGGTTGAGATCGAGCACTTCCTTCTTGAGCGCCTGCACTTCCTGGTCGAGGCTCTTGAAGTCCTCCGCGGGTGCGGCCGCCGCCGCCGGCTCGCTGGCAGCCGCCGGGGCGTCCTGGGCCGGAACCGAAGCGCTCGCGCACAACGCGAGCAGCAGGAGGGTCAGCGATCGGAACATGATGTCGGGTTTCCTCTATTCGTTCAGCAGCTCGCGCAGCTTCTCGGTGTAACGCTTCTCGTAGCCCGGCTTGTACCCCTCGGACACGTAGCGCACGACGCCGGCGCGATCCACCAGCACGGTCACCGGCATGGCGCTGACGTCGTAGGCGCGACTCACTTCCTTGCGCGTGTCGAACAGCACGGGATACGAAACCTTGAGCGTCTGCGCCATCTCGATCGCGGGCCCGGCGGCCTCGTCGATGTTGACGCTCAACAGGATCAGGCCGGCGCGCTGATATTTGCCGTACAGCTCGTCGAGCAGCGGCATCTCCTGACGGCACGGTCCGCACCAGGTCGCCCAGAAATTGATGACGACGACTTCGCCGAGATGCTCCGACAGCCGCACCGGCGAGCCCTTCATGGAGCGCAGCGCGAAGTCGGGCGCGGGTTGGCCGACGATGTCGGCGGAAGCAGCGGAAGACAGCAGCGTACCGACGCACGCCAGCAAAGCGATGACAGTTCGCGCTCGCAGCGAAGCGCGCAAAGGCGGAGAAGCTTGTATGAGCTGTGGCATCACTCGTGTTCGTCGACCGCGGACATGGACTGCGCGGTCGACAGCTGCGAGAGAGCCGCGCTGGCAACCCCGCTGTCCTAGGAACGCTCCCGTAGACCGGTGGCTTTGCGTCCTCACCTTTCGGTGAGTTTGCCCGTAGAAAACAGCGGTTAGCGTGCTATACGGCGCGCAAATATGTCAACGAACGAAGTGTGATACGCGCCGAGCGGCCCTCGGCGCGCCTGTGATTCACCGCACAGTTCGCAGGTCTGTCGGTAGGTGACGACAACCGCAGCGAACGTGCCGCGCGCACTGGGCACGAGACAGCCCAGTTACGCGCCATCGTCGACGCTCAGAGCGGTACTTTCGGAGCGATGTAGCCTTCCGAGGCGGCCGTCGCGCGCCACGTCGCAATCATCTCGGGCGAGACTTGGGTCGTTGCCGCGATCGTGATCGAAGCTGCTTCAGGCTGCACGGCTGCGCTGCGATCCAGGCCCTGGCCGTAGATGAGCGTTCCCGCCATCGCCGTGCCGAGAGTGAGCAAGAGGCCTGCGCCGACTGCAATTCGAGTTTTCATGAATGGTTCTCCAGTTCAGAAGTCGCAAACCGACGTCACGCGATGAGCGGGCGCTTCGGCACTTCGGGATCACCCGCGAGCTGCATGAGCGGGCGCTTCGGCACTTCGGGGTCGCCGGCAAGCTGCATGAGCGGACGCTTCGGCACTTCGGGGTCGCCGGCAAGCTGCATGAGCGGTCGCTTCGGCACTTCGGGATCACCTGCGAGCTGCGCCGTCGAGTCGGCGCGTACCGCCGAAACAGCGGCAGTGATTGCGGCTACGAGTACCCAGGATCCCTTGACTAGTTTGCGCATCTGACTTCCCCTCCCGGAGGAATTAGTTAAATTGCCGGCCCATTTTGCGAACCGGTTCACAGGCTTAAGCGATAACGGCATGTGATTTCCATCACAGTCGCCCCTGCAACAAGACAGAATCCCTGACAATCAGGACATTTCTCAGTTGTAGAAAGGGGATAGCCCCGACTCAGGAGGGTTTTGGGGGGCGGGCTTCGGGGATAGTCGTAGTGGGATTGCGGCCCGAATCTCGCGCGACTGCGATGCCATCGGTGGCAGAATGCGGGCTGCCGGCAAGTACACTTACAAGCCAAGAACGGCCCCGTTTTGGAGACCCGTCCACTGAGCAATACGATCGCAGCCGCCATACCACTCCCGGATCGCCAGGCAGTGACAAGGCTGTTGTCTGCGTGGCAGTCAGGAGATACCCATGCCCTGGAGCGGTTAACGCCTCTCATATATGAGGAGTTGCGCAACCGCGCCCGCCGCTACATGAAACGGGAGCGGCCCGGCCATACGCTCCAGGCGACGGCCGTCGTCCACGAAGCCTTCGTCAAGCTGGTCGAGATGAATGTGTCCTGGCAGGACCGGGGACACTTCTTCGCCGTGGCGGCACGCCAGATGCGGCGCATCCTGGTCGATCACGCCAAGACCCGCTTCCGCGAGAAGCGCGGCGGCACGACCACCGGCTCGCTCGACGAGCTCGATGCGCTGGACCTCGGCCCCGCGACCGCCGGTGAGATCGACGTGCTGGAAGTCGACGAGGCGCTCGACCGCCTGGCCGACAAGAATCCGCGGCTCGCCGAGATGGTCGAGCTGCACTACTTCGGCGGTCTCACTTACCAGGAGCTCTCCGAGACGCTCAAAGTGTCGGAGGCGACCGTGGATCGCGAGATCCGCCTGGCGAAGGCCTGGATGCTGAAAGAAATACGCCCGCTGCGGAGCCGCGAACCCGAAGCGTCATGAGCGCAGAGAGCACAGGGAAGGGTTCGAGCGAGCGCTGGGAACGACTTCAGGAGTTGTTTTCCCGCGCGGTCGACTTGAGCGGACCGGAGCGCAAAGCCTTCGTCGAGAAAGAGACCGCGGGCGACGCTGAGCTGCGCACGGAGTTGCTCGAGCTGCTCGCCTGCGACAACGGCGGCGCACGCACCGGTCCGCTGACGCTCGCGCTCGGCGCCGCTCTCGACACCACGACACGCGATCGACGCAAGGCGCTCATCGGCCGCGTAGTCGGCAACTACAAGCTGGTTTCAGTCCTCGGCCACGGCGGCACCGGCACCGTCTACCTGGGCGAGCGCGCCGATCGCCAGTACTCGGCACAAGTCGCAGTCAAGATCGTCGACGGCGGCGCGCTGCAGGGCGAGCTCGGTCTGCGCTTCCGCGCCGAGCGCCAGATCCTGGCCAGCCTGAATCACGCGAACATCGCGCGCCTGCTCGACGCAGGCGAAACCGAGGAAGGCAATCCCTACCTCGTGATGGAATACGTGCACGGCGAGCCGCTCGATCGCTACTGCGATCGGCAGCAGCTCTCGGTGCGCGAGCGACTCCAGCTGTTCCTCGACATCTGCGGCGCGGTCCAGTACGCACACCAGAACCTGGTCGTGCACCGCGACCTGAAGCCGGCCAACATTCTCGTGACCGCCGAAGGCATGCCGAAGCTGCTCGACTTCGGCATCGCCAAGCTCCTCGATGTGGGCGAAGCAGCCGCGGCGATGGCGCTCACGCGCATGAACGACCGGCTGCTCACACCGGAGTACGCCAGCCCGGAGCAGATTCTTGGCCGCCCCGTCACGACCGCCAGCGACGTCTATGCGCTCGGCGTCGTGCTGTACGAGCTGCTGACGGGATTGCGTCCCTACACCGTGCCTGCTTCGGCGAGCCAGCTGGAGCTCGAACGCTCGATCTGCATCACCGATCCGCTGCGACCGAGCGCAGCAGTCAAGCGCGCGCGTGATAGCGGGCCACTCGAAGGGCAGTCCGAGATGCTCGCTGTCGCTGCCGCGCGGCGGATCACGGTTGAGAAGCTGCAGAAACGCCTGCTCGGCGACATCGATGCGATCGTCATGCGCGCGCTGCGCAAGGAGCCGCAGCATCGCTACAACTCGATCGAACAGCTTGCGGCCGATGTCCGTCGTTACCTGACGCGCGAACCGGTGCAGGCACGCCAGGGCAACTGGCTGTACTACTCGCAGCGCTTCGTTCGACGTCACGCCTTCGGCGTGACCGCCGGTGCCGCCTTCCTCGTCTTCATCATCGCCTTTGCCGTTGCGATGTCCATTCAGACGCAGCGGGTCGCGGCGGAAAGAGATCGCGTGGCACAGGAGAGCTCGACGGCGCAGACCGTGTCCGAGTTCATGCAGCGGATCTTCGACGAGGCCCAGCCGGAGAAGAGCCTCGGCCATCCGCCGACAGCGCGGGACCTGCTGGACCAGGCGGGCCGGAGAATCCGCGGCGATCTGTCGTCGCATCCAGAAGTCCGCGCGCGACTGCTCGAGGCAATCGGCCGCGCCTATCGTCAGCTGCAACAGCCCGAGACCGCCATCCCCTATCTCGAAGACGCGCTGCGGCTGCGTCGCAAGTTGCCTGACCCGGACGGCACCAGGACCCCATCGGTCCTGATCGAGCTCGCGTCTGCATTGCGCATGAACAACGACCTGCACCGCGCCGACACCACCTTGCGGCAGGCGCTGGAGATTTCCCGGGAGCATCGCGGCGAGCGCTCCGAGACGTACGCAAGGCTGTTGATCAGCCTCGGTCGTGTCCAGATCACCCTCGGCAACCTCACCGATGCCCGCAGGAACTTCGAGGAGAGTCTGGCGCTGTTCCGGGAGCTCCACGGAACGATGCACCCGCAGGTTGCCAACGCGCTGATGGAGTTATCGAGCGTGCAGATGTGGGACGACGATCTGCCGAGCGCGGAGCGCTCCGCCAGACAGGCTGTGCAGATCTTCGGCGCCACGCTGCCGCCTGCACATCCCGACCGGGTCATGGCCGAAGCTCGCCTGGGCGAAGTGCTGCTGCTGGAAAATCGCATCAACGATGCCGAGCCGCTGTTTCAGAATTCGCTGGTCATGCAGACGCAGGTCTACACGGCGAACAGTGCGCAGGTCGCAGATGTGCTGGACTCGCTCGCTCGCATCAAGAGTTCGCAGGGTGCGTGGCCCGAGGCGGAGGACTACGCGCGCCGGGCGTTGCGCACCCACATAACCGCCGTGGGCAAGGAGCATCGCCAGACCGGCTATCTCCAGGCATCTCTGGCCCTCATCCTCGAGCGGCGGGGCAAGTACGCGGAAGCAGAGCAGCTCGCGCGCGAGTCATTGACGACGTTCGACAAGACGCTGCCGCCCGATCACCCGTACGTCGCCGCGTCCGAGCACATCCTCGGCGAAGTGCTGCTGGATACGAAGCAGTTCGCTAACGCCGAGTCCGTCCTGATGGGGGCAATGAATCGCTTGAAACGCACGAATGCGGGGAAGTGGCGCGTGGCGCGCACTGAAAGCGCATTGGGAGAAGCTATCTATCGCCAGGGCCGGGCTGCCGAAGCCGAGCACTATCTGACTGAGAGCTATCGGATACTGGCGACCGAAGAGAACGGCGATTCCCAGGCGCGGATCAAGGCGCAGGAACGGGTCACTCGCTACTACACGGATCGTGGTCAACGCAAGAAGCTCGAGGAGCTCATGTTCGCGACCAGCAGCGATCCCAAGACTATCAAGGCTCCGACTGCCCGAGCGAACTAGCAGGAACGAGCCAGCGCCGGCATCAAGGACGATCCGCATGAGCCAACCCATGGACCGGGATTCACAAATCGCTGCCCTGCTGCCTTGTGTCTACAAAGAGCTGCGACGCATCGCGACCGCCAACATGGCGCGCATGCCCGCCGGCACCACGCTGCAACCCACCGCATTGGTCCATGAAGCATGGCTGCGTCTCGGCGGCTCGGACAAGGCGAGCTGGCAGAGTCGCGCGCACTTTCTCGCGGCCGCGGCGGAAGCGATGCGGCACATCCTGATCGATCGCGCCCGACAGCGCAGCACCGTGCGTCACGGCGGCGATCGGCAACGAGTCGACATCGAACACATCGACATTCCGATCGACACCGAAGACGACGAGCGCCTGCTCGCGATCAATGCAGCCGTCGACAAGCTGACGGTCGAGCATCCGCAGATCGCCGAGCTGGTGAAGCTGCGGTGCTTCGTCGGCCTGGAGATCGCGGAAGCCGCCCGAGTGCTGAACGTCCCCCGGGCCACCGCCTATCGACGCTGGGAGTTCGCGCGCACCTGGCTCTACCGGGAACTGCGCAATCGCTGAGACGCACGGATCGCCGATCTCGTATTGAGGAATGAGTCTCAGCGGATTCGATTCTCGGTGCGATGGCAGCTGTGTTGCGGTTCTCGAAGGTAGACGTTCTGGCACGGGAGGTCTCCCGCCGACTGTGCGCGCAGAACGATGCGAGCCTGCTGAACGACCCACACAGCCATGTCCTGCGCATCGCGACTGAAGTCGAGGCCGAATGGGAGGGGCGCGCACGGCGGTCCCGGGTCGGTGGAAGCGGCGATGCAATCCCCGCTCCTTCTGCGTCGAGCTTCGACGCGATCCGGGCCGCCGTGCTCGCGCTTCGCCTGCACCAGCGCCAGCTCCTGCTGTTGCACGTCGACGGCCTGAGCTACCGGCAGATAGCCGCCCGCCATTCACTGCCGCCGCAAGCGGTGTTGCGCGAGCTCGCCCGGGCGTACTGCCAACTTCGCTGGACACTGCCCGACACGCGCTAGAATCTGCACTCCGCTTCCCGGGGAGTGCGCCGATGAAAGTCGAGACGTTCACGCCACCGAACGTGATGAAGCCGATCGGCCCGTACAGTCACGTCGCGAAGGCCGGCTCCTTCATCGCGATTTCGGGCACCGCCGGCATCGATCCGGCGACGGGCGACTTCGCGGGGCCGGACGCCTACAGCCAGGCGCGGCAGATCCTGCGGTCCTTCCGCTCCATGCTCGAAGGTGTCGGCTCGGACTTCGACCACGTGCTGCACGTGAACGTGTTCCTGAAGAACGCCGCCGACTTCGAGGAAATGAACCGCGCCTATCGCGAGGCGTTCGGCAATCACCTGCCGGCCCGCACCGCCATCATCGTGAGCGACCTGCCGAAGAAGGGCGCGCTGATGACGATGAATCTCACCGCGGTCGCGAAGGACTGAGCGCATGAAGCTGCCGCGCCGGTCCGTTCTCGTCGGGTTGATCGCCCTGCTGATCTCCACTGTGATCGCAGTCGCTACGCTGATTCGGCAGTCGAGTCCTTTCAGCTGGGACCTGTGGGTCTTGTGGGTCGCTGCTCCCTACTTCGCACTTGCCGCCGTGCTACTGATCCCCTGGGGCGATCCCGATCGACGGGCGCGCACCGGGTGCGTCACTGCGCTGGTGCTCCTGGCTGTGACCCATTACTTCTATCGCGGCATCTGGGGTTCGAGCGACTCGATGATAGGCGTGTTGTTCGCCTATGTGCCGATATACATGCTCGCCGCCGGCGCGGTGCTGTGGGCGCTGCTTTATTGGCTCGGGCCGCGGATCTGGGCGTGGCTGTCGGCCGAAACGGGGAAACTGGACTAGAGCCGGTTTCCCCGTTGCCGACTCATCGATTGGTCAATCCCAGCGCCGAAGGATCGTAGCGCTTGCCGGCGACCGCTCCGCGCGGCGCGATCTCCTCGATCTTCTCGAGATCTTCGTCGTCGAGCTCGATGTCGAGCGCCGCGACGTTCTCTTCCAGCCGCTGCTTGCTGCTCGTGCCGGGAATCGGAATCACGTTGTCGTGCCGGTTCAGCAACCACGCCAGCGCCAGCTGCGCCGGCGTGCAGTCGCGCTCTTCGGCCAGCGCCTTGACGTGATCGACCAGCGCGAGATTCTTCGCGAAGTTCTCGCCCTGGAAGCGCGGGTTGTTGCGGCGCCAGTCATCGGGCGCCAGGTCGTCGATCGACTTGAACCGGCCGGCGATGAAGCCGCGGCCGAGCGGGCTGTACGCAACCAGCGATATGCCGAGCTCCTGCAGCGTCGGCAGCAGCTCATCCTCGGGATCGCGGGTCCACAACGAGTACTCGCTCTGCACGGCCGAGATCGGATGCACTTTGTGAGCGCGCCGCAGCGTTGCAACCGAAGGTTCCGACAAGCCGAGGTGCCTCACTTTTCCTTCCTGCACCAGTTTGGACATGGCGCCGACCGTTTCCTCGATCGGCACGCTCGGATCGACGCGATGCAGGTAGTAGAGATCGATGAAGTCGACGCCCAGGCGTTGCAGCGAGGCTTCACAAGCCTTCTTCACGTAGCCGGCGCTGCCATCGATGCCGCGCTCGCCGGCACCGATCGGCCCGGTGAAACCGAACTTCGTCGCGAGCACGACCTTGTCGCGCTTGCCGGCGAGCGCCTTGCCGACCTGGCGCTCCGAGTTGCCGTAGATGTCGGCCGTGTCGAGCAGGGTGATGCCCAATTTCAGTGCATGGTGGATCAACGCTACGGCATCGTCGTCGCTCTTCACGCTGCTCGTGTACGTGTCCGCGATGCCGATGCTCATGCATCCCAGGCCGATGGCGGACACGGTCGGGCCGTTGCGGCCCAGCTTGCGGTACTGCATGTCTCTCCTCCTTCCAATAAACTGTCGCGGTGGAAAACACCGACACCCGCTCCACGATCCTCGTTCGCGACGCGAGCGCGACGGACATGAGCGCGGTCACGACGATCTATGCGAAGCACGTTCTGCACGGACTCGCGTCGTTCGAAGAGGTTCCACCGCCGCTCGATGAAATGCAGTCGCGGCGCGCGAGTGTGCTGGAACTGTGTCTGCCTTACCTGGTCGCGGAGCTGGACGGTCGCATCGTCGGTTACAGTTATGCGACGTTGTATCGCACGCGGCCTGCGTATCGCTACACGGTGGAAGATTCCGTCTACGTCGAAGATGGCCTGCACGGACGCGGCATCGGCACGGCGCTGCTCGCCGAGCTCATCGCGCGCTGCGAGCGAGGGCGGTGGCGACAGATGCTCGCCGTCATCGGCGACAGCGGCAACGCGCCGTCGATTGCACTGCATCGACGCATGGGATTCACGCCGGCAGGAACCCTGACTGCGGTCGGCTTCAAGTTCGGCCGCTGGGTCGACAGCGTCTTCATGCAACGCGCGCTCGGCCCTGGCGACTCGCTGAAGCCCTAGGCGGACCTCGTTTGCCCGGCGCGCGAGCGCGCGAGCGAAGTCAGCAGCGTCTGCAACGACGCAAGATCTACAGGCTTGACGAGGTGATGGTCGAAGCCCGCGTCGCGCACGCGCTGTCGATCCTCGTCCTGCCCCCAACCGGTGAGCGCCACGATCGCCACGCGCCCGGGAAGCGAAGTCTCGCGCAGCCGGCCGGCCACTTCGTAGCCATCCATGTCCGGCATGCCGAGATCGAGCAGCACGACGTCCGGCTCGTCGCGTTCGAATTGCGCGAGGGCGGTCGGCCCGTCGTGCGCGACCTGTACGTCCGCGCCGGCCGTGTGCAGCAGCATCGCCAGGCTCTCGGCCGCGTCGCGATTGTCGTCCACGACCAGCACGCTCAGGCTCGCAATGCTCGAATGCTCGCGGCGCTGCGCCCTGGCGACGGTCACCTGCCTGACGTTCAACGGCAGGCGCACACTGAAGCAACTGCCCTTGCCGACGCCCCCGCTCGTGGCTTCGACGCGCCCGCCGTGCATTTCCGTCAGCCTGCGCACCAGCGCGAGACCGATGCCCAGGCCGCTTTGATTGCGCCGTGAGCTGCGCTTGCCGCGCGTGAAGATCTCGAACAGCTTGGGCAGCTGCTCGGGCGCGATGCCGTCGCCGCTGTCGCGGATCGTCACGAGCGCATCGTCGCCGTCACGGCGCGCAGCGATCTCGATCTGCCCGCCCTTGTCCGAATACTTCGCGGCATTGTTGAGCAGATTCGCGAAGATCTGCGCGAGCCGCACCGGGTCTGCGTCCAGCAGCAGCGGCTCATCCGGCAGCGAGACGATCAGGCGGTGGTTGCCGGCGCGGATCAGCGGCTCGCTGGTCTCGATCGCGCTGCTGATCGCCGCATCGAGACGCAAGTGCTCGCGGCGCAGCTCCACCTGCCCGCGCGTGATGCGCGACACTTCCAACAGATCGTCCACCAGGCGCACGAGATGGCTCAGCTGCCGATCCATGATCTCGAGCGCCGCGGTCGCGCTCGGCGGCGCGCTCGCGACGCGCCGGACGATCTCCAGCGAGCTGCGCAACGGCGCCAGCGGATTGCGCAGCTCGTGCGAAAGCGTCGCGAGGAATTCGTCCTTGCGGCTGTCCGCCTCCCGCAGGGCGTCGCGCGCCAGCACGCTCTTGGAAATGTCGCGGAAGTAGCAGACTACGCCGCGCCGGCCGCCGGGCAGCGGAATGCGGTTGATCCGCCACTCGTAATACTCCAGCACCTGGCGATCTCTGCGCAGCGCGATGAACTCGGGCACGACGTGCGGCTCGCCCGTCTGCAACGTGTCGCGGAAGCGCCGGAGGATTTCCTGCGCCGGCTCATCCGGCCACGACGCCTCGACCACGGACTCGAAATCGCGGCCGACCAGATCGGTTGCGTCACCGATCATCGGCAGCGCGATGGGATTCACTGCGGCAATCCGGCAATGCTCGTCGACGAGGAACACTCCGAGCGGCGCCTCGTTTAGCAGCGTCTCGAACTGCGTACGCGCTTCCTCGGCATGCCGCCGTAGCTCCGCCGAGCGGATGAGCGTGCCGGCCCGTACCAGCAGCTCGCGCGCGCTGAACGGCTTGACCAGGTAGTCGTCGGCGCCGCGATCAAGGCCTTCGATACGCGATTCCTCGCCGGCGCGTGCCGACAGCAGGATGATCGGCGTCGCGCGCAACTGCGGATCCGCACGCACCGCGCTGATCAGGCCGAAGCCATCCAGGCGCGGCATCATCACGTCGGAGACGATCAGGTCCGGGTGCAGCTCACGCGCGGCATCGAGCGCGGCCTGGCCGTCCGCGACGGCGTGCACTGCGTAGTGTTCGGAAAGCAACCGTCGCGCGTATTCGCGCAAGTCCGCGTTGTCGTCCGCGAGCAAGACGCACGGCAGGTCCTGCCGCAGCGGCGCTGCCTCCGGTGCGTCGGGCAGCCACTCCAGCGCCTCGGCAACGTAAGCGTCGGCGCCCGTCGCCGGCGACGGCGCTAGCGATGCCGTCGAAGCGCGAACGCGTTCCAGCGGCAGATGCGCCGAGCCCTTGGGAATGCGCACGACAAAAGTGGTGCCCTTGCCGGGAGTGCTGTCGACCGCGATCGAGCCGCCGTGCAGCTTCACGAGCTCGCTGACGAGCGCGAGACCGATGCCGCTGCCTTCGTGACTGCGGCCGGGCGCGTTCTCCACGCGATGGAAGCGCTCGAACATGCGCGGCAGCTCGTCCGGCGGAATGCCGATACCCGTGTCGCTGACACTCAGCTCCAGCGCGTCGGCAGCATCGCGGATGCGCACCGCGATCTCGCCCTCGAACGTGAACTTGAACGCATTCGACAGCAGGTTGAGAACGACCTTGTCCCACATCTCGCGATCGACGTAGACAGGAGCGGCGATGGGCTTGCAATCCACCACGAGACGGATGCCGGCGCGCTCGCAAGCCGAACGGAAGTTGCTCGCGAGGTCTGCAGTCAATGCGCAGACATCCGTCGGCTCATACGCAGCCTGCGCCCGCCCCGCCTCGATGCGCGCGAAGTCCAGCAGCGTGTTCACGAGCCTGAGCAAGCGCAAGCCGTTGCGATGCGTGACGGCGAGCATTGCACGGTCTTCAGGCGGCAGCGTATCGGCCTTCGCGAGCAGATCCTCGAGCGGCCCGAGCATCAGCGTGAGCGGCGTGCGGAACTCGTGACTGACGTTGCTGAAGAAAGCGGTCTTCGCGCGATCCAGCTCGGCGAGCTGCTCGGCACGCCGCCGCTCGTCTTCCAGCGCGCGCACGCCCGCGAGCGCGCCGGAGATGTTGGCGCCGACCAGCTTCACGAAATCGCGATAGTCGTCGTCGAACTTGCGGCGTGCGCTCAGTCCGCAAACGAGATAGCCGTACGTTTCATTGGCGAGGCTGGCGAGCTTGAGGATTGCCGCCTGTTTCACCGGTTCCGGCCAGGGCCCGCCGGGCAGCTGGACGTCGGCCGGCGCTTCGGCCAGCACGATCTCCGCATCGCTGCCGACCGGCCAGGAAGCGTGACGATTCGCCGCGTCGATGTGGTGCGGCGCGCCGCGATCGCCCGCGGCGATGCCCACGACGGCCTCGAGGCTTGCTCTGCCCGCGTCCGGGTCCCAGCTGTAGAGAGCCACGAACGGCGCATCCTTGCCGTAGCTCTCCAGCACGGCCGCGGTACTCCGAAAAACTTCCGCCGCCGAGTTTGCACCGGTGCCGATGCGCCCAAGGTCGCGCAGCGCTGCGAGACGCCGCTCGCCCACCACGCTGCCGGTCGTCTCGCTGACGATGCAGAACACGCCGCCGACGCGGCCGGTCTCGTCCCGCACCGGGTCGTATGAAACGTCGAAGTACGTCTCCTCGGCGTAGCCGTGCCGCTCGAGCACGAACATCATGTCCTTCGCCCAGAATGCTTCGCCGGTATTCACGACGCCAGCGAACAGCGGCTCGAGCACGCTCCACAACTCGCTCCAGGCTTCGCGCGCCGGCTTACCGAGCGCCGTCGGATGCTTCGAGCCGAAGACGGGCCGATAGGCGTCGTTGTAGATGCTGACGAGATCCGCACCCCAGAACAGGACGATCTGCGCCTTGGAAGGCAAGAGGATGCTGACTGCGCTGCGCAGACTTTGCGGCCAGACGTCGATTGACCCGAGCGGCGTCGATCCCCAATCCTTGTCACGGATCAAAGCGCCGAGCTCGCCGCCGCCGACGAGCCAGTCCGCCGCCAATGGCCGTGGCTGTTGCAGGGTGCTCGTTATAGTTGTGCGAGCCACGAAAAGACTCCGCCGGATGATAGGGCGTGAGCCCAACGCACGACGCTGAAAAACGTTCGATGCGACGCGCTTGTAGTATTTACAGGCATCGACAGACCGGTCGGAAATCGGGACAGTCCATGCTTTTCGCGCACCCGAGTCGGAGCCCATCGAAAATGAGGACTGTCCCCGTTCTGCTATCCCTGCTGCTCGCGAGCCTCGTGCAGGCCGCCGACCTCAGGACGCCGGCCGAGATCTACGAAGAGCTGTTCGAGCGCGTACAGCTGGAGCGCGTCTACCCGGACGGCAAGAGCTTCGTCGACGCCCTGCCCGTCAAGGCGCCGGAGCAGGTGCTGGCAGACTATCGCGCGGCGCGCGGCCGGCCGGATTTCGACCTGCACAAGTTCGTCGCGTCGCATTTCACGCCGCCCCCTGCCGCCGGCGGCGAGTACCACACCGTGCCCGGCCAGGACGTGCGCGAGCACATCGACGCGTTGTGGAAGGTGCTGGAGCGCAAGCCGGAGGATCAGCGGCCGTATTCGTCGCGACTGGCGCTGCCCCATCGCTACGTGGTGCCGGGCGGGCGCTTCAACGAGATCTACTACTGGGACTCGTACTTCACGATGCTCGGGCTCGAGGAAAGCGGGCGGCACGACCTGACGGTCTCGATGCTCGACAACTTCGCGTGGCTCATCGACCAGGTCGGTCACGTGCCGAACGGCAATCGCACCTACTACCTGAGCCGCTCGCAACCGCCGTTCTTCGCGGCGATGGTGGAGCTGGCTGCGCTGCGCGACGGCGACGCGACCTATCGCAAGTATCTGGCGCAACTGCGGCGCGAGTACGAGTTCTGGATGGAAGGGGCAAACACGCTCGCGCCCGGAGCCGCGCATCGCCGTGTGGTGCGGTTACGCGATGGCACTCTGCTCAATCGCTACTGGGATGATCGCGATACGCCGCGCGAGGAAGCCTATCGTGAGGACATCGCCACGGCGCGCGAGTCGGGGCGGCCGGCCGCCGAGGTCTATCGCAGTCTGCGAGCCGCAGCGGAGAGCGGCTGGGATTTCGGCTCGCGCTGGCTGGCCGATGGCAAGACACTGAAGACGATTCATACGACCGATTTCCTGCCGCCGGATCTCAACAGCCTGCTGTACCAGTTGGAGATGACCATCGCGAAAGCCTGCGAAGTGACGTCGGACGCAGTGTGCGTGAAGGACATGCGGGCGCGCGCGGCCACGCGCAAAGCCGGCGTTGAGCGGGTTCTGTGGAACGCTGCTCTCGGCGCATTCACGGACTATGACTGGCGTGCACAAAAAAGCAGTGACCGCGTTTCGCCCGCGACGCTGTATCCGCTCTACTTCAAGCTCAGCGACAAGGAACGTGCGCGCACGATCGCCGCGACCGTCCGCGCGAAGCTGTTGCAGCCGCACGGCCTCGCAACCACGACGGCGAACACGGGCCAGCAATGGGATGCGCCAAACGGCTGGGCGCCCCTGGAATGGATCGCCATCGGCGGATTGCGCAACTACGACCAGGAAGCGCTCGCGGGCACGATTGCGCAACGCTGGGTAGCCAAGAATCTCGAGGTCTATCGCAGCACCGGCAAGCTGGTCGAGAAATACGACGTGACCGGCTCGGCCGCGGGCGGCGGCGGCGAGTATCCGTTGCAGGACGGCTTCGGCTGGACCAACGGCGTGCTGCGCAAACTCCTCGTGCTCTACCCCAAGCTCGCAGAGTGACCGGCGCTGCGGATTGCGGGATTCCGCACTTGCCTTTGTCCTCGTTCATCTGTAATTTCTGTCCTGACAGAAATTACTGTTACAAGAGCAAGAACGATGGTCGCGGTCTCGATCGCAGCGGTCGACTACCCCGCCCGGGCGGACCTGCGCCGGCTGATCGGCGAAGCCCAGTGGTTCTCCCTGCCGCACGCAGTGCGGGCGCGATTCGCCGAGCACGCGGCGAGCGCTGAATACCAGGGCACTTTCGACGAGGTCCGCGCGAGCCTTGCGGGCAAATTGCTCGCGGTGTGCTGCCGGCTGCTCGGCACCCCGGTGGCGCCCTTCACGGGCACGAACGTTCCGGCCACCGTCAACGTCTTCGCGACGCCCGATGGCGGCACGGCATGGCAACGCATCTATCGATTTCCGCGTCGCCGCCCTTGCGTCGTCGAGAGTATCAAGCGCCGGTCGCGCGAAGGGTCGCTGGTCGAGGCGCTTCCCGCCGGCATGCGCATGGCCCTCGATGTCTATGCGCGCGATGGTGTCCTGCACTTCGTGAGCACCGGCTACTACGTCGAGCTCGGCGGCCTGCGGATCCGATTGCCGGACTGGCTGCCGCCCGGAATCACGCACGTCCAGCACATCGATCTGGGCGACGGCACGTTCCGCTTCACGATGAGCGTCCGGCATCGCTGGCTGGGTGAGGTGTTCTGGCAGAGCGGCCGCTTCCGCGATCCGATGCCGCAGTGCCGCCCTAACCGGTCAACCAGTCGCTGAAAATGGCCCGGGCCTTCGCGCCCTCGAAGGTGCGGCGCACGGCGTCCATCGCCTGCAGCGTCGCCCGCTCGCCGTTGCCGAAGAACCCGAGCCAGTAAGGCACGTGAAATTCGACGTCGAGCGGATGCGCGCGGATCTGCAGCCCGCGTACGCCAAAGAACCCCGTCTGGAATACCGCACGACGCACCTTGTTCTCGAGCAACTCCAGCGCGAGCGGCACGGCGAGTCGCGCGGCGGGCGCGTTGCGAGTCGTGACCGTGACCAGGTCGGTCGCGGCGGGCGCGGCATCGAACTCATACAGATCGAGCTGACCGCTCACGGCATCGGCTCCATACAACCCGAACTTGGTCCCGCCGCGGTTGCGCACTTCGACCTGGTACAGCCGGAACGGCAGATAGGCGGACGCCATCTGTCGCAACCGCCCACGCAAGACGCCGCCGCGACGCTCGAGCGCCGCAAGCGCTTCCTCCTGCGTGACGTTCGCACGCAGGCAGCTTATTTCCAGGCGCGCGCCGGCAGCCGCGTCGCTTAGCGGAAGTAGATCCACAATCCGACGACGGTCGCGATCAGCAGCAGGCTGAACGCAACGTTGAGCTTGTGCTCGAACGGCGACTCGCGTGCGAGCGAGACCCTGGTCACCGCGACGTCCTGGGTGTCGATCTTGTCGTCGACCGTCGCGAATGTCAGGCCGGCGAGCTTGCGACGGTCCGGCGCGGGCGTGAGCAGGCTCACGACGATGAGCACGCCGGCGCAGATCACGAACATCAGGATCGCGTAGTGCAGGAAGTTCATGTCGAGCAGCCAGCGTACCGCCGCGCCGGAGTAGTGGCTGCTCTTGTCGAACACTTCGAGCACGAACCGCAGCGTGCCCAACACGAAACCAGTCAGCAGCGCGCTGATCGCACCGGCGCCATTGAGGCGCGTCCACAGGATGCCGAGGATGAAGCACGCGGCGATCGGCGGACTGATGTACGCCTGTACCGACTGCAGGTAGATGTAGAGCTGCGAGCTGAGCAGCTTGATGAACGGCACCCACAGCAGCCCGAGCACTACGAGCACGCCAGTCGCGATGCGCCCCACCATCACCAGGCGCGTCTCGCTCGCGTCCGGCCGGATGCGCTTGTAGAAATCGAGCGTTACGAGCGTGGACGCAGAGTTGAAGACCGAGGCCATGCCGCCCATCAGTGCGGCGAGCAGCGCTGCGACCATCAGTCCCACGAGGCCCGAAGGCAGCAGGTTGACGATGAGCGTCGGATACGCGATGTCGCCGTTGGTCACGGTGCCGCTCGCGTTCGTCGTGAACAGCTGCGGATACAGCGCGAACGCGATCAGGCCCGGCAGCACGAGCACGAACACCGGCAGGATCTTGAGGAACCCGGCGAAGATCGTGCCCGCCTTCGCGTGGCCTTCGTCCTTGGCGGACAGGACCCGCTGCACGATCACCTGGTCGGTGCACCAATACCAGATGCCGAGGATCGGGGCGCCGAGGAAGATGCCGGTCCAGGGGAACTCCGGATCGCTCGCCGGCTTGATCATGCTGAAGTAGTGCTCCGGGACGGCGGCGCGCAGGCCGCTGAAGCCGCCGACGTCCGACAGGCCGATCAGGGTCAGAATCACCGCTCCTGCCAGCAACACCAGCGTCTGCATGAGCTCGGTGTAGATCACCGCCGATAGTCCGCCGATGATCGTGTAGACGCCGGTCGCGACCACGAGGGCGACGGCGGCGGTGAGCGGGTCCCAGCCGACCACCCGTTCCAGCACGATCGCCGCCGCGTACAGATGCACCGAGATCTTGGTGAAGATGTACGCGAGGATCGAGATGCTCGCGAGATACACGCTGCACGAGCGGTTGAAGCGCCGCTCCAGGAATTCCGGCATCGTGAACACGTTCGAGCGCAGATAGAACGGCACGAATACCCAGCCGAGGATCAGCAGGATCAGGCAGGCGAGCCACTCGAAGTGGCCGACCGCGAGGCCCGAGGTCGCGCCCGAGCCGGCGAGGCCGATGAAGTGCTCGGTGGAGATGTTCGAGACGAACAGCGAGGCGCCGATCGCGAACCAGCCGACATTGCGGCCGGCGAGGAAGTAGTCGACCGAGTTGCGGCCCTTGCGGGCGAAGTAGACGCCGATGCCGAAGATGATGATGAAATAGATCGCGATGATGCCGATATCGAGTCCGGTGAGGCTCTTGCTGGTGACCACGGCCGCTTCGGTCGGGCTTGCCATCGTTTCCTCCTTCTTTTCTGGCTTTTCTGGCGTCTGCCGGCGCATTCTATGTGCGCTGCGCGAAATGCGACAGGTGCTTGGGGAGGTACCGTGAGCACAGCAACCCTCGAACGCGCAATGGATGCCGATTTCGTACTGGTCACGGAGTGGCACATTGCCGCGGACATCGACGCGGTCTGGCAGGCGTTGAACCATCCGGACTATTGGCCGCGCTGGTGGCCATACGTACGGACCGTAGAGAAGCTGCGCGGCGGCGACGCCGAAGGCGTCGGTTCGGTCTATCGCATCGAGTGGACGAGCAAGCTGCCCTACGAGTTCACGTTCGAAATCGAGACTGTAGAAGTTGCGCGCTACGAGCGGATCCGTGGCCGGGCGCGCGGCCAGTTGAACGGCGAGGGTTTGTGGGAGTTCTCACCCGACGAGAACTCCACGCGCGTACGCTATACGTGGCGCGTCAACCTGACCGTGCCGTGGATGCGGCGGGTCAAGCCCCTGATGGCACCCGTCTTCCGCTGGAATCACAACGTAGTGATGCGAGCCGGTGCAGTCGGCCTCGCGCGTCACTTGCACACGACGCTGGTCGAGCCGGACGAGGTCAGCTCGACCTGAAACCGATCTTCGCGTGCGTGCCGTCGCAGAACGGCTTGTTCGCACTGCCGCCGCAGCGACACAACCGCGCTCCCGTGACCCGCGCGACGACGCGGCCGGTACCGCTGATGATCTCCAGGTTGCCGCTCACCGCCAGTGGGCCATTCGGTTGCGGATCGATCGCGAGCACACCGTCGCGCACCGGCAGCATCTCGGTCTCCCGCGTCGGCGGCTCGCCCGTCGCGTCGAAGCCGATCTCGTTGTGCGAGCCGTCGCAGAACGGCTTGTTCTTCGAAGCGCCGCAGCGGCACAGAGTCACACGAAAGCCGTTCGCCTTGCCGTCGATCTGCAATTCGCCGCGGAATGCGTACGGCCCGCGCTCGCGCACGCTGGCGAGATTGACGGGCGGCGCAGTCTCATCGCTCGCTCCATCGACGCGTCGGTAGCGGATCGCGCCCGACGGGCAAGCGTGCGCGATCTCGACCAGGCGCTCGACCGGCATCGCATCGGGATGAATCCACGGTCCCTTCACGTTGGCGAGGAACACCTGAGGCGCGCCGGTCACGCAGAACCGCGAATGAATGCAGCGCTTCGCTTCGAACAGCAGCTCCAGCTTCTCGCCTTGCACGCGCTCGACGCCGTCGACGACGGTAGATGCTGGTGCGGACGCGGCCGGGGGCGGCGCGGCGACCTTGGCGACAGCGGGCGCCGTTTCACCGAGGGCCGGTGCATCAAGAGCGAATCCGCGACTCGCCTGCCCTGACAGCGCAACGAGGTGATCCGCCGCCTCGCGCGTGCGGCGATCGCCCCCACGCGCGAGAGCCACCGCCACATCCGTCAGCTGTTGCAGTCTCTCGATGAAGAACGCCCTTGCGGCGCGACCTGGCGGCAACGGCGAAGAGTCACGCAACGCCGTGAACGACATGCCCGCATGACAGTCCGGATTCGACGGGCCGGCAGGCAGCCGCGCCGCCCGCTCGGCAAGCGGCACGATGACGTGCATCAGGCTGATCGCGAGCCGCAGGACGAGGCTCTTCTCTGCGCCCGTGCGACACAGGTACGCGTACGCGAACAGTCGCGACATCAGGCTGTACGAGGCATTGGCGAGATCGACGACGGCGCTCGCCTCCGCATCCTCGATCCAGACGCGGCCTTCGGGACGCGGCGGCCGGCGCAGCACCGGATTGGTCGCCGCCGGAAACGCCGGCGCAAACCCGGGACGCCGGCGTTGAAACGACAGCAGCTCCTCGCGCACGCTGAGGAATCGCTGGAAGTGCGACCCCATCATGTCGCGCGGTGCGCCCTCGCCCTGCATGACGATGGCGTCGAACGCAGCCAGCGCCGTCTTCGCGCAGATCACCGGCCTTGCCCCGCTCAGGCCGAACTCGGCGAGCGAGATCTGCAACGCCGGATCGCCGGCGAACACCTTCTCCTCGCCGCAGCGCTCGACCAACCCGCGCAAGCCCAGCGACAGCGTCGTATAGAAATTGCCGACGGTGTCGTAGTTGATGCCCATCGGCGTGAGACGCTGGACGCCGCTGCCGCGCACGTAGCTGCGCTCGATTGCGAACGCCTCGCTATCACGCTCGTCCGAGCCGGCGGGTCGTTCCAGGTAGATGAAGTGCTGCAGGGTCTGCGCGTTGAACGGCGCCAACTTCACGACCACGCTGGCCGGCAGGTAGCCGGGATCGAGCGGGAAGTTACCGCGACCGACGCGCGGGCTGCCGCCAAGCGCCGACGTGATATTCCACACCGCAGCGAGGTGCGCCATTTCCTCGACCGCCACATCGAACAGCGCCCGGCGCCAGCGGCCCGTCGCTTCCGCCTCGTCCGGCGCAAGGCCGTCCTCCGCGTCGCGCAAGCTGAAGGCCGCGTACAAGTAAGTGCACATGAGATTGTGCTCGAGCTCGGCGGCTTCGTAGAGCGCGTGCAGGATGGCTTCACGGTCGGCCAATCGTACCGATGCGACGGCTTCACTCATTGGGGCTCTCCGGAGAATCCTGCAATGGTGCCCGAACGACGCGCAGACGCAATCCGCCGGCCGCCTGGGTCGAACGATCTCGCTGGAGGGTTGAGCCAGACCCGCGACCCATGTAAAACGCTTGACGTCTGAATCCCCTTCCCGCCTGCGTCCTCATGCAAAATTTCGCGCCCGGAGATCTCAAGGAAGTCCTCGCGCTCCTGCAGACGGGCCTCGAGCTCCCAGCCGATCAGCGTGAGGCCTGGCTCGCAGCGCTGGACGCCTCCAAGGCCCGACTCAAGCCGACCCTCTCTGCCCTGCTGCAAAAGCAGGCTGAGCACGCGACCGACGATTTCCTGAAGGACCTGGCCCGCTTCACCAGCAGCGCCGGCAAGACGGGAGCGGATGAGCGCGGGGCTGCGACGGTTGCGCCTGCGCCCGCCGTCGGCGGCGTGGTCGGACCCTATCGCCTGCTGAGCCCACTCGGCGAAGGCGGCATGAGCTCGGTGTGGCTGGCGGAGCGCACCGATGGCGTCATGCGGCGAAAGATCGCACTGAAGCTGCCGCACTGGTGGGCACTCTCGAAGCTGACCGAGCGCGCCACGCAGGAGCGCGAGATCCTCGCCTCGCTCGAGCATCCCAACATCGGGCGCCTTTATGACGCGGGCATTACCGACGACGGCCGGCCCTACCTCGCCCTCGAGTACATCGAGGGCAAGGCGATCGATGTCTATTGCGGCGAGCACCAGCTCGATGTGCGCGCCCGCGTGAAGTTGATCGCGCAGATTGCCCGCGCCGTCGCGTACGCGCATTCGCGCCTGATCGTACATCGCGATCTCAAGCCCTCGAACATCCTGGTCGACGCCCAGGGCAGCGTGCACCTGCTCGACTTCGGCATCGCCAAGCTGATCGAGGAAGGCAGCGCCGCAAACAAGGCGCTGACGCAGGTCGGCGTGCGTGTGCTCACGCCCGAGTACGCCTCGCCGGAGCAGATCACCGGCAGCCCGATTACGACCGAGAGCGACGTCTACTCGCTCGGCGTCGTCGCGTACGAATTGCTGGCCGGCACGCGTCCCTACGCGTTCAAGAGCGCGCTCACGGCCGACTGGGACGTGTTGTCGAGCGAGGTGCGCGCGCCCAGCACAGTCGCGACCGAGCGTACGACGGCCCGCAACCTGCGCGGCGATCTGGACACGATCGTTCTCAAGGCCTTGAAGAAAGAGCCCGGCGAACGCTACGCGAGCGCAGCGGCATTCGCCGACGATCTCGAGCGCTACCTGCGCGGCGACCCGGTGCTCGCGCGGCCGGATTCCGCCGGCTATCGGCTGCGGAAGTTCGCGATCAAACACCGGCTCGCCGTCGGTGCGGCCGCCGCAGTGGTGCTCGCCCTCGCGGCGGGCCTGGCCGTTGCATCGTGGCAGCTGCGGATCGCGCGCGCCGAAAAGAAACGGGCCGAAGAGGTGAAGGAGTTCGTCGCCTCGATCTTCCGCTCCGCCGACCCGTACTTCACCGGCGAGCGGCAGATGAAAGCTTCACAGCTGCTCACGCTCGCCAAGGAACGCATCGATCGCGAAATGGCCTCGCAGCCCGAGAGCAGCGTGGAGTTGCTCGCGATCGTCGGTGAAGCGCAAGCGAACCTGGAAGAGTACGACGCCGCGCGCTCGACTCTGCAAGCAGCGCTCGACCTCGCTGCACGCAAGCTGCCGCAAGGCAACGTCCACACCTCGCAAGCGCGGGCGCAACTGGCGACGATCCATGCCAATGAGCGCGAGTACGACCTGGCCAAGCGCGAGCTCGACGCGGCGATTCCCGAGTTGCGCGACTACGGCCGGCCCGCGGTCCGCGCGCTCGTGAATGCACTGCAAACGCGCGGCTTCGTCGCCGGCGATGAAGGCGATGCGGAGCGCGCCATAGCCGACATGCGCGAGGCGGCCGCGATCGCCGAGGAATCGCTCGGCGAGAACGATTCGGAGACGATCCTCGCGACGCGGCAGCTCGCCCAGGAATACCTGATGGCGGGACGGTTGAGCGAAGCCGTATCGAGTGCGCGCGAGGCGTTCGGACGCGCACAGGCGAATTTCGGCGCGGGCGGCCGCAATGCGCTGCTGGTCGAGACGGAAGACGTGTACGGCCGCGCGCTCGCGGATTCCGGCCAGCTCGCCGAGGGCATCGAGCATCTGCAGAATTCGATCACGAGGACCGAGCAGTTGCTGGGTCCAAACAACGGTTCGATCGCCAGCAAGCTTTCGTGGCTCGCGCGCGCGCAGCTGAAGCTCGGCGACCTGCCCGGCGCGATCTCGTCGATGACTCGCAGCGTCGCGGCGGCAACCAACGATCTGGATCGCGCACGTGCGCAGGCGAGTCTCGGCGTCACATTGGTCGCTGCGCGTCGCATCGACAACGCGATCGCTGTGCTGCGTCCGGCGGTCGAAGACCTGAAGCGCGTCGACACCGGCGAAGGCTCCTGGCTGCCGAACGCGACCGCGACTTACGGCACCGCGCTGGCTTTGGCCGGACAAACCGCCGAAGCACAGCGTGTGCTGCAAGAGAGCCTCGACACCGGCAAGGTTGCAGGACCGTCCCTCGCCGACACTCACAATGGCCTCGGCCTGAGCGCGCTGAGTGCCAACAACGCCGCCGCGGCGCTCGAGCATTTTCAGACGGCACTCAAAAGCGCGGGTCCGGCAGAACCGCCGTCACGCATTCGCGCCGCCGCTGTGCTCGGCGCTGGCGTCGCGCAGCTGGAGCTCGGCAAGCTCAAAGAGGCCGAGCAGACGCTGCGCGAAGCGGATACGGCGTACCGGAAGATCCATCAGTTGCCCACGCCGGCGCTTGCGGACGTGCAACTGGCGCGCGGTCGCGTGGCGATGCTGGAAGGCCGCTCGAAGGATGCGTCCGC
>DATEML010000222.1:0-10268 GCA_035275585.1 Steroidobacteraceae bacterium
CCATGACCGCACCTGGCCTGATCATCGACGGCGATTCGCTCTCACTCGATGTCCTGCGGCGCTTCGAGAGCGCGCGCGCCACCGTCGCGCTGAGCGAGCAGGCGCGTCGTCGCATGGAGCGCAGCATCGAGGTCGTGCGCGAAGCAGTGCGCACCGATCGTGTGAGCTACGGCATCACGACCGGCTTCGGCGCGTTTGCCAACAAGCGTATTTCCGCCGACCAGGTACGGCAGCTGCAGCTGAATCTGGTACGCAGCCACGCCTGCGGTATCGGCGAGCCGCTCGCCGCATCGATCGTGCGGCGCATGCTGCTGCTGAAGGCGAACAGCCTCGCAGCTGGAATTTCCGGTGTGCGCACCGAGCTCGTCGATGCGCTGCTCGCGCTGCTCAACAACGACGTGCTGCCCGTGATCCCGAGCCGCGGCTCGGTCGGTGCATCGGGCGACCTCGCACCGCTCGCGCACCTGTCGCTCTGCCTGATCGGCGAAGGCGAAGCACTCCAGGGCGAGCGCCGTCTCGAAGGCGCCGAGGTGTGCCGTGCCGCCGGTCTCGAGCCGATCGCGCTCGAAGCGAAGGAAGGGCTCGCGCTGATCAACGGCACGCAGTTGAGCCTGGCGCTCGCTCTCGACGGCCTGTTCAATGCCGAGACGTTGCTCGACGCGGCGATCGTGATCGGCGCGCTGACCGTGGACGGTCTCGCCGGCAGCTACGCGCCATTCGATGCGCGCATTCAGGAAGCGAGCCGCTCGCCGCATCAGGTCGAAGTCGCGCGGCGCTTCCGGCTGCTGCTCACCGACAGCGCCATCCACAGCGATCACGAGAACTGCGACCGCGTCCAGGATCCCTACGCCGTGCGCTGCATGCCGCAAGTGCTCGGCGCGGTCGAAGGTGCGCTCGCTCATGCGCGTGATGTCCTGGGCAACGCGATCAACGGCGTGACCGACAATCCGCTGATCTTCGGGCAGGACATCCTGTCCGGTGGCAACTTCCACGCCGAGCCGCTCGCACTGTTGAGCGACTATCTCGCGATTGCGGTCGCGGAAATCGCCAGCATGTCGGAGCGGCGCACGGACCTGCTCGATCGCCGCGTCAACCCGGCGCTCAGTATGTTCCTGACGACCGAGCCCGGGCTCGAATCGGGCTTCATGATCGCGCACGTCGCCGCCGCCGCGCTGACCTCCGAGAACCGCACGCTCGCGCATCCAGCGTCGGTCGACAACGTAACGACGTCTGCAGGCCAGGAAGACCACGTCAGCATGGCGCCCTGGGCCGGCTTCAAGTTGCAACGAGTCTGCGCGAACACCGCGCACGTGCTGGCGATCGAAGCGCTCGCCGCCGCGCACGCGATCGACAAGCTGCAGCCGCTGCAGACGACTGAACCTCTGCAGCGCGTGCACGCGCTGATCCGGCACAATGTGGCGTACCGGCCGTACGATCACCGCCTCGATCGCGACATCGCGACGCTGGCCACGCTGATCGAACGCCGCGCGCTGACGGGTTTTGTGACATGACCTCGGACGCGGTCGTCCTCCTCATCGCCCTGTTCGGTCTGCTGTTGCTCGCGCTCGCGTGCCAGCGATTGTTTCGCGCGCGCTTCGTCGCAGCGGCCGGCAGCGGACTGATGGGAGCACTGCTGCTCGCTGGCGCGGCGTTGTTCTTCGTCGTCTCGCTGAATCTGCATACGTACAACCGGCTGACGTACGAGCAGCCGGTCGCCGAGATCGTGTTCGAAGCGCGCGGTCCACAACACTACCGCGCCACGCTGGCGCAGGTGCCGAGCGGCGAGCTGCAGATGTTCATGCTGGCCGGTGACGAGTGGCAGCTCGACGCGCGCGTGCTGAAGTGGAAAGGCTGGGCGAATCTCCTGGGCCTCGACGCGCAATACCGGCTGGAGCGCGTTAGCGGCCGCTACCGTGCGATCGAACAGGAGCGCAAGGACGCGCGCACCGTCTACGCACTGAGCGAGAACCCCGGCATCGACCTGTGGACGATGTCGATCGACCATCGCAGCTGGCTGCCGTTCGTGGATGCAGTCTATGGCAGCGCCGTGTATCTGCCGATGGCAGACGGCGCGCGCTACGAAGTGGCGATCACGCAATCGGGGTTGCTTGCGAGACCGGTGAATGATGTGGCGAAGGCGGCAGCTGGAAACTGGAAGTGACGTCACTCCGTCACTTCGTCACTCCGTCACTCCGTCACTCTTTCACCCCACCCACACCCTGGCATTTCGATAAATTCTCATCCACGGGCTGTCCTCGCCCCATTCGTCCGGATGCCAGGAATTCTGCGCCGTGCGGTACACGCGCTCCGGATGCGGCATGAGCAGCGTGACGCGCCCGTCGGGCGTCGTGATACCGGTCAGGCCGCGAGGCGAACCGTTGGGATTGGCGGGATAGCGCTCCGCCGGCCGGCCGTCGTTCTCGACGAAGCGCAGCGAAAGCAGCTGGTCGCGCACCAGCGCATCCAGCGCGGCCGGCTGTGCAAACTCGGCACGGCCCTCGCCATGCGCCACGGCGATCGGCATGCGCGAACCGGCCATGCCGGCGAAGAACAGCGACGGTGAATCGACGACCTCCACGAGGCTCAGACGCCCTTCGAACTGCTCGGAGCGGTTGCGTACGAACCTCGGCCAGTGCTGCGTGCCCGGAATAATCTCGCGCAGCGCCGACATCATCTGGCAACCGTTGCAGACGCCGAGTGCGAAGGCGTCGGGCCGTGCGAAGTACGCACTGAACGAGTCGCGCAGCCGCGAGTGGAACAGGATCGATTTGGCCCAACCCTCGCCCGCGCCGAGCACGTCGCCGTACGAGAAACCGCCGCACACGACCAGGCCGCGGAACTCGTCGAGGCTGAGGCGCCGCTCGAACAGATCGGTCATGTGCACGTCGTATGCCGTGAAGCCGGCGCGATGGAACGCGGCGGCCATTTCGACGTGACTGTTCACGCCCTGCTCGCGCAGGATCGCGACCTTGGGCCGAGCTCCTTTGGCGATGTACGGCGCAGCGATGTCCTCCTGCAGCTCGAAGGTCAGACGCACGTTCATGCCAGGATCGTTCGGCTCGATTGCGGCGGCGAACTGCTCGCGCGCGCACTGCGGATTGTCACGCAGCTCGACCATGCGGAAGCTCGTCTCCGACCACGCGCGGCGCAGCGCCGTGCGCGCTTCGTCCAGCACGACTTTGCCGGCAGCGTGAATCACGACGCGATCAACGCTCGTGACGCGGCCGATGACGCTCGCGGAACTCGCAAGCCCGTGACGTTCGAGCACTGCACGCACTGCTTGTGCATCGGCAGTTCGAATCTGCAGGACCGCGCCGAGCTCTTCGCTATACAGCGCTGCGGCGACCGACGCGGAATCCGCGGCCAGTTCGAGCTCGACGCCGCAGCGGCCTGCGAAAGCCATCTCCACGACGGTCGCGAACAGCCCGCCATCGGAGCGATCGTGATAGGCGAGCACGAGACCCGCCGCGCGCAGCTCGACGATCGCAGCGAAGAAGCTGGCGAGACGTGCGGGATCGTCGCAGTCGGGGGCGTCACGCCCCAGGCTCCCGTACACCTGCGCGAGGCATGAGCCGCCGAGGCGATTGCGTCCGCTTCCCAGATCGATCAGCAGCAACGAACTGTCGCCGCGATCGGTGCGCAGCTGCGGCGTCAGCGTGCGGCGGACGTCGCGCACCGGCGCGAACGCCGAGACGATCAGCGACAGCGGCGCAACCATCTTCCGGGCGCGGCCTCCTTGCGTCCAGCTCGTCTTCATCGACAGCGAATCCTTGCCGACCGGAATCGTGATGCCGAGCGCCGGACAGAATTCCTCGCCCACGGCCTTCACTGTCGCGTACAGGTCCGCGTCCTCGCCGGGCTCGCCGCACGCCGCCATCCAGTTCGCCGACAGGCGCACGTCGGAAATCGCACCGATGTCCGCAGCTGCGATGTTCGTGACCGCCTCCGCCACAGCCATGCGGCCGGACGCCGGCGCGTCGAGCAACGCGAGCGGCGTGCGCTCGCCCATCGCCATCGCTTCGCCGCTGTGCGAGGTGTAGTCGCTCAACGTCACCGCGACGTCGCTGACCGGTACCTGCCACGGCCCGACCATCGGATCGCGGCTGATCATGCCGCCGACGGTGCGGTCGCCGATGGTGACGAGGAAAGTCTTGTCGGCGACCGCCGGGAATCGCAGCAACCGGTATGCAGCATCGACGACATCGACACGCGACGCGTCGAATCCATCGCTGAGACCGGGCACGCGGCGTACATCGCGCAGCATCTTGGGCGGCTTGCCGAGAATGACGTCGAGCGGCACGTCGACCGGTGCAGTCTTGAACTTCGGGTCCGCGACCTTGAGCCAGCCATCGTCCGTCGTCTCACCCACCACCGCGTACGGGCACCGCTCGCGCGCGCACAGCGCAGCGAAACAATCGAGATGCTCCGGCGCCACCACGAGCACGTAGCGCTCCTGCGCCTCGTTGCACCAGATCTCCAGGGGCGACATGCCCGGCTCGTCCGAGGGTATCGCGCGCAGATCGATGCGGCCTCCGCGATGACTGTGCGCAATCGATTCGGGAATCGCGTTCGACAGGCCACCGGCGCCGACGTCGTGGATCAGCAGGATCGGATTCGCTGCGCCCATCGCCCAGCACTGGTCGATGACTTCCTGCGCGCGCCGCTGGATCTCGGGATTGCCGCGCTGAACCGAGGCGAAGTCCAGGTCCTCGGCGCTCGCGCCGCTGCCGACCGACGACGCTGCGCCGCCGCCGAGTCCGATCAGCATCGCGGGACCGCCGAGCACGATGACTTTCGCGGCGGGCGGCACGTCCGACTTCTCGACGTGCATGCGGCGAACGTTGCCGAGCCCGCCCGCGATCATGATCGGCTTGTGATAGCCGCGCAGGGCGGCGCGCACGCCGGATTCGAGCTCGGTCTCGAACGTGCGGAAGTAGCCGAGGATGTTCGGGCGCCCGAATTCGTTGTTGAAGGCCGCCGCGCCGATCGGACCTTCGAGCATGATGTCGAGCGCCGCAGCGATGCGCCCGGGCCGGCCGTAGTCGCGCTCCCACGGCTGTTCGAAGCCGGGAATGCGCAGATGCGAGACGGAAAATCCCGCGAGGCCCGCTTTCGGCTTGCCGCCGCGGCCGGTCGCGCCCTCGTCGCGGATCTCGCCGCCGGCACCGGTCGCGGCGCCGGGGAACGGTGAGATCGCGGTCGGATGATTGTGCGTCTCGACCTTCATCAGGATGTCGATCGGCTCGGCGTTGCGCGCATATACGTGGCTGTCGACATCCGCGAACCAGCGTTCGCCGTGCGCTCCCTCCATCACGGCGGCGTTGTCCCGGTAAGCCGACAGCACGCCGCGCGAGTTGCGCGCGTACGTGTTCTTGATCATCGCGAACAGCGACTTCGGCTGCCGCTCGCCGTCGATGATCCAGTCGGCGTTGAATATCTTGTGCCGGCAGTGCTCCGAGTTCGCCTGGGCGAACATCATCAGCTCGACGTCGTTCGGATCGCGCTCCAGGCGCGTGAAATTCGCCGCGAGGTAATCGATCTCGTCTTCGGAGAGCGCGAGACCGAGGCTGTCGTTCGCCTCGACCAGCGCGGCACGACCGCGTGCGCGCAGCGGCACCGTGCGCAGCGGCCGCGGCGCTTCATGCGCGAACAGCTGTGCCGCGTCGTCCAGCGAGAACATCGCGGCTTCGGTCATGCGGTCGTAGAGCGCCGGGGCGATCGCGCGCAGTTGTTCTTGCGTGAGCTCGCGCGAAGCACGCAGCTCGTATGCAATGCCGCGCTCGATGCGCTCGATCGCGTCCAGTCCGCAAACGTGCGCGATGTCGGTGGCTTTGCTGGACCAGGGCGAGATCGTACCGGGCCGTGGAGTGACGACGATCGGCTGCTCGGGCAGGGCCGCAGCTGTGTCGCCGTCGAGCGTGCGCGGTCCGTAGGTCAGCAGAGCCGTGAGGATGCGCCGCTCGTCGGAGTCGAGCGGGCGACGCACCTGCACAAAATGCACGAAGCGCGCGTTGAGATGTTCGACTGCGTGGCCGCGGGCCGTCACCGCGGCAAGGAGTCTCGTTGTTCGGAAGTCGGAGTGTGCAGGCGCGCCGGGCAGTATCAGCATCTTGGAGCCAGCGGTGAACGGGGACGAATGATAGCGGAAAAGGGACCCCTACTTCTTGTCCCCCGGCGTATACAACGGCACCGGAAACGGCGTCACGTTCGAGCCTTCGACGGCGCTGACCTTGCTCACGCCCTGCTGTCGCACTTCGTCGACGCGCAGCACCGAGTGCAGCGGTAAATACGTGCGTTTCACCCCGTCGAATTCAGCTTTGACCTTCTCCTCGGACGGGTCCACGACTACGGCGGAGCGCTCGCCGAACACCAGCTCCTCGACTTCGATGAAGCCGAACAGAGAACCGTGGCTGACTTTGCGGGCATAGATCTCGTAGACCTTGCCCTGGTTAACGAAAACGACCTTGAAAATGTGACTGGTTGCCATCTGGGTTCCGGGGCGGGTTGGTAGTCTGCGCTCCATATTATCCATAATCACGCAGCGCGGGCCGGATCGGGTGGGCTGGGCCGGCCGTGCTGAGTGAGATCCGGCTTTGCGCGCGTTTGCTCCATGGCACTGAAACTTCGAGTCATCAGCGATCACTACAAGGCGCTCGGCAAGCGCAGCTCGCGGCTATTCGGCGTCACCGGCGGGCGCATCGGCCGCTCGCAGGACAACGACTGGATCCTGCCGGACCCGGACCGCTACGTCTCCAGCCACCACTGCAAGGTCGACTTCAAGGCCGGCCAATGGATCCTCGAGGACACCAGCACCAATGGCGTCTTCATCAACGGCTCGGACACCCCCGCCTCGGTCGAAGGCGCCTATAGGCTGCAGGACGGCGACCGCCTGCGGCTCGGCGACTACGAAGTGCTCGTCAGCATCGATGAGCGCAACGATTTCGCCGCGGATGCGAGCGGCCAGATCCCTGCGCCGCCCCGCGTGCGCAACAAGTCGAATGTGCGCACCGCGCCCAAGGCGACGGACAACGATCTCGGCGAGGAGCTCGACCTCACCGACCTGATCACCGACTCGGCCATCGCACCCGCTCCGATTCTGCCGCCGCCGCACCGCGCGCCCTCGGCGTCTGCGCCGCTCGATCTCGAGAGCGCTCTCGCGCTGGACGCCGATGATCTGAAGGCGATGGCACCGATCCCGGCCGCGCCGACGCCCGCCAAGGCGCCGCGAACTGCGTTCGCTTCCCTGCTGGGCGACAGCGGCGAGCACAAGACCGTCGCTCATGGGCGCAAGGCGGAGGCGAAGCCGGAAGCCGCCAAGGCCGACGACTGGCACATGCAGACGCGCCCCTACGACCGCAAGGCACTGCAGGCTCTCACCTCGTCCGCAGCGCTCCCGCGGCCCGAGAAGGCCGAGCCGGAGCGCCCGAAGCGCGCCGCCGACAGCGGCTCCGCCGAATCCTCGACCGGCGTGGAAGCCTTCTGTCGCGGCGCCGGCATCGATCCCGCGAACCTGCCCGCCGACACTCAGAACGTGCTGCTGACGCTCGCCGGCCAGATGCTGCGCGAGTCCGTGCTCGGCCTGATGGATGGACTCAAGGGGCGCTCCGACCTGAAGAGCCGGCTGCGCCTGAACCAGACGACGATCCAGCCCGGCGAGAACAATCCGCTGAAGTTCTCCGCGAGCGTCGACGAGGCGGTGCTGAAGCTGCTCGACCCGCACAGCAACCGCTACCTCGGACCGATCGAAGCGATCCGCGAATCGTTCGCCGATATCCGCACGCATCAGACCGCCCTGGTCGGCGCGATCCAGGCGGCTGTCGACGAGTTGATGAACCGCATCGAGCCCGGCGAGCTGCAGGAGCGGTTCGACCGCGGCCTCAAGCGCGGGCCGCTGCTCGGCGCGACCAACAAGATGAAGTACTGGGATCTGTACACCGAGTTCTACCAGGTGCTGAACCAGCGCAGCGAGCAAGGCCTGCCTACGCTGTTCTCCGAAGAGCTGGCGCGGACCTACGCGGAAAAAGTCGCGCCGAAGAAGAAATAAGAGTCAGGCCAAAACCCGACCTACAGGCCGCGCTTCTTCTCCATCACACCCCGCAGTGCCCGTGCACCCTGCTCCATCAGCGGCGTGATCATCGCAGCGGCCGCGTGCGGCAGGACGTCCGCGATCCAGACGAAAACGCATTCGTCGTCGCCGCGCGGAACAACCTGCATCGACGCGCTGTGATGAACGAACTGGCTCTCGATCACGCCGTACGCGATTCGCATGCGCTGCGGCTCGACGCTGACGATCCGCTCCTTGACCACCTGCCCGTTCGCGAACGTTGCGACGCGCACGTCCTCTCGCTCCAACCGGCAGTCCGTGAGGACGCCTGCGAACGCGAGATGCGCATCGCCCGTCGCTGCCAGCGCCTGCCAGACCTGCTGCGCCGGCGCACGAATCGACGTTTCGATATGAACAGCGGCCATGGAACGCTCCTCACTTCGCCTGGGAGGATGCTAGCGCCGGCCGCGTCCGGGAACTTGGAGAATCCTGCGGTCGGACGTCGGCTGTGACGTCAGTCGGCACGGCCACGGGTGACGGGCGCGTATCGGTCGCGACCCAATCCAGGATGTCGATGTAGCCGCGGATGTTCTCCACGAAACGCACGGGCTCCCAGCCGCGCGCATAGCCGCGCTTCACACGCGTGTACCACTTGGCTTGTGTCAGCAGTGGCAGGTATTCGCGCACATCGCTCCAGGCGTCGGGATTCTTGCTGTGCATCTGCGTCAGGATGCGGGCGTCCTCGAGATGTCCGACGCCGACGTTGTACGCCGCGAGCGTGAACCACGTGCGGTCCGGCTCGAGGATGCGCTTGGGAATCTGGTTACGCAGCCACACGAAGTAGCGCGCGCCGCCGAAGATGCTGCCGCGCGGATCCAGCCGGTCGGACACGTTCAGCGCGCGGGCCGTCTCCTCGGTGAGCATCATCAAGCCGCGCACGCCCGTGTGCGAGGTCGCCGTGGGATCCCATTGCGATTCCTGGTAGCCAACCGCCGCGAGCAACCGCCAGTCGACGCCGACTTCCGCGGCGGCCTCGCGGAACCAGTGGCGGTAGCGCGGCAGCCGCGATTCGATGTGCTCCATGAAGACGCGCGACTGGATGTAGTCGAAGCGATCGCTGTCGCCGTAATACGTATCGAGAATCGCGGCGAGGCGCCCTTCCGCGCGCAGCGAGGAATGGAACGCGGTCACGCGTCGCAGCAGGCTCGCGTCGCGCGTATCGACGACCCACGCGAGCGACTTGCCCTGCGAAAGGTCGAATGCGATGCGGATCTCGGGATGAAAGGCGCGCCCGATCGCGAACTCGTTCGAGTCCGCGACCGTGTAGTCGAACTCGCGCCGCGACAGGCGATACAGCAGCTCCTCGGTCTCCGCGAGCGGATTCTCGACCCATGACAGATTCGGATTGACCGCACGCCACTGTTCCAGCGTCGCGGCGTGCGCGCTGCCGCCTACGACTTCGATGTGGCCTTCGTTGGCCTGCTTGATCGAGCGCGGCCGCGTCTCGCCCTGGCGAAAGATCAGGTGCTCACGGACCTGCTGATACGGCGGACCGAAGCTCGCATTGGATGGCAGGCGGATGCCGCGCGTAAGACCCGCCGCCGCGATGTGCGCGCGATGCGATTCCACTTCGCGCATCGCATCGGCCACGTTCGGCACGGAATACACGAACAGGCGCACGCCCAGTTCCGCGGCGAACCGGCTGACGAGATCGAATTCCGGCCCCTGCGGGCCGGACGCCCCGAGGTAGTAGGCGCTCGGCAGGTTGCGCGTCACGACGCGCAGCTCGCCGGACCGCATGATCTGCTCGAGCACGGTCGGCGGCTGCGAGCAGGTGCCGAGCAGAAGCGTGGCGATGATGGCCAGGGCAGCTTTCAAGGGTTCGATGCGCTGTCAGAGGGTGCCGAACGGGAGATTACCAGCCTCGGCCCTCCGACGACCCGCCGCGGTCGGCTTCAACCGCGGCAGGCTTCGTGTAGAATCCCGCCCCCCGCCCGGAGAGGTACCGAAGCGGTCACAACGGCACCGATTCGAAATCGGTTGAGGGCATTACGTCCCTACGTGGGTTCGAATCCCACCCTCTCCGCCACCTTCCCGCTCAATACACGTCCAGATCGCGGCCCACGACCACGCGTCCGGGGTAGCGCGACATCTCGTTGAGCAGCGTCGCCGGCGTCGAGCGCTGCGAGTCCACGGCCGGACGCAGCGACAGCGACGCGTGATA
>DATEML010000223.1:0-9025 GCA_035275585.1 Steroidobacteraceae bacterium
TGCAGGAGAACGAGCGCATCACGGCGGTGCTGCCGATCCACGAGTTCGAAGAGAACAAGTTCGTGTTCATGGCCACGGCGCAGGGCACGGTCAAGAAGACTTCGCTCGAAGCGTTCTCGCGGCCGCGCCAGGCCGGCATCATCGCGATCGAGCTCGAGGCCGGCGATCGGCTGGTCGGGGTCGACATCACCGACGGCGGCCGCCAGATCGTCCTGTGCTCGAGCGGCGGCAAGGCGATCCGCTTCGACGAGAACGACGTGCGGCCGATGGGCCGCACCGCCGCGGGCGTGCGCGGCATCCGCCTGCCGGTGAGCGAAGAGGTGATCTCGCTGATCATCGTCGACGAGCAGGGCATGGTCCTGACCGCCTCTCAGAACGGCTACGGCAAGCGCACGCTGGTCGAGGATTTCCCGATCCACGGCCGCGGCGGCCAGGGCGTGATCGCCCTGCAGATCAGCGAGCGCAACGGCCAGATGGTCGGCGCGCTGCTCGTGAAACCGGACGACGAGATCATGCTGATCAGCTCCAGCGGCACACTGGTGCGCACGCCGGTCGGCGAAATCTCGATCCAGGGTCGTAATACCCAGGGCGTCAGGTTGATCCGGCTGGACGAAGGCGACCGGCTGGTCGGTCTCGAGCGCATCCTCGCCGACGGCGCGGAAGGGGAAGAGGGCGGCGAGGCTCCGGCGGAATAGGCCGGCCTTTCGCATCTCGATATTCTTCCGACGTCATTCCGTTCGGCGATGAGGCTTGGTATACAAGCCTCCGTCCCCTTCACTTCGTCACTGGTCACTGCCGAACTCATGCGCGTCTTCAATTTCTCCCCCGGCCCGGCGGTTCTGCCGCAGGAAGTTCTCGAACAGGCCCGCGAGGAGCTGCTCGACTGGCACGGCACCGGCATGTCGGTGATGGAGATGAGCCATCGCGGCAAGGCGTTCATCTCGATCGCCGAAGCCGCGGAGGCGGACCTGCGCGAGCTGCTGGCGCTGCCGAAGAACTACAAGGTGCTGTTCCTGCAAGGCGGCGCCACCGCGCAATTCGCAGGTGTCCCGCTCAACCTGACGACGCCGGACAGCGTCGTCGATTACGTCAACACCGGCTCGTGGTCGAAGAAGGCGATAGGCGAAGCGAAGCATTACGCGCGCGTCAATGTCGCCGCGGATGCGGGCGAGCCGTACGTGTCGATTCCGCCCGTCGACGGCTGGAAGCGCACGCCAGATGCGGCCTACCTGCATTACACGCCGAACGAGACGATCGGCGGCGTCGAATATCACTTCGTGCCGGACGCAGGCTCCGTGCCGCTGGTCGCGGACATGTCGTCGACGATCCTGTCGCGGCCGATCGACGTCGCGAAGTTCGGTCTGATCTACGCCGGTGCGCAAAAGAACATCGGCCCGGCCGGCCTCACGCTGGTGATCGTGCGAGAGGATCTGCTCGGGCGCGCACGGCCTTCGACGCCGGCGTTCATGGATTTCGCGGCCATGGCGAAGGACGGCTCGATGCTCAACACGCCGCCGACGTTCGCCTGGTACATGGCGGGGCTCGTGTTTCAGTGGCTGAAGCGGCAGGGCGGACTGAAGGGCATCGGCGAGCGCAACCGCGCCAAGGCGGAGAAGCTGTACGCGGCCATCGACGGCTCGTCCTTCTACCGCAACCCGGTCGCGAAGGACGCGCGCTCGTGGATGAACGTGCCGTTCACGCTCGCCAATCCCGAGCTCGACAAGACGTTCGTCGCCGAAGCGAAGCAGGCCGGACTGGTGACGCTGGAAGGTCACCGCTCGGTCGGCGGCATGCGCGCGAGCCTGTACAACGCGATGCCGATGGAAGGCGTGAACGCGCTGGTCGGCTTCATGCAGGACTTCGCGCGGAAGCACGGCTGAGCGTCTGCAGAGTCATGAACAAGGTAACTTGCGTTATCGGCTTCTGTGCGAGTCTCAGCGCGGTGCTGGGCGGCGCTTCATTGGCCAGTGATCCCGAACACGGCGCGCCGCAGAGCAAGGCGAGCTATCGATTGCCGTTCGCCGACGGCACGAGCGTCAAGGTGTTCGACGATTTCACCTCGCATCGGCCGCAAGGGCGCGTCGACCTGTTCGCCGTCGAGGGCAAGCCTCCGTATCGCGTCGTGGCCGCGGCGGCGGGACGCATCGCGGCGATTCAGGACAGCTACAGTGAGCAGCAAAGCGCACGGGCCGCGGCTGATTGTCACAACAACTATGTCTGGATCGCGCACCCGAACGGCGAGTGGACCAACTACTCGCATCTGACGCACGGCTCAGTCACCGGGTTGGCAAAGCTCAAGGTCGGCGACGAAGTCGCCGCAGGCACGTATCTCGGCAACGAGGGGGCAGTCGGCTGCGCCATGCTCGATCATGTGCACTTCGAAGTCGCAGTGCCCGACCCGCGCAAGCCCATCGATGCCGGCGGCTTTCTGCTCGACAACGAGGGCGGCAAGCGCGAGCGCAATCCGCGCTTCTGCGGCATCGCTGGCGGCGCGGCGGCGAAAGGTGCGACCTATCGCGCCGTGCCGTGTTGAGCCGGTCGGTCATCGGGACGGGAGTCGCAATGTCTTTCAAGATCCTCACGCTCAACAACATCTCGGTGCGTGGGTTGGAGCGCCTGCCGCGCGAGCGCTACGAAGTCGCGTCCGAGATCGGTCATCCCGACGCGATCCTGCTGCGCTCCGCCGACATGCATTCGATGGAGTTGCCGCCGAGCGTGCGAGCCGTGGCTCGCGCCGGCGCGGGCACGAACAACATTCCCGTCGCGCGACTTTCCAAGCGCGGCATTCCGGTCTTCAACGCGCCGGGTGCGAACGCGAACGCGGTCAAGGAGCTCGTCATCGCCGGCCTGTTCCTCGCGGCACGCAACATCTGTCAGGCGTGGGAGTACGTCCGCGGGCTCAAGGGCAACGACGAGCAGCTGGACGAAGAAGTCGAGAAGGGCAAGAAGAAGTTCGTCGGCTACGAGCTGCCGGGCCGCACGCTCGGCGTGATCGGCCTCGGCGCGATCGGAGTCGAGGTCGCTAACGCGGCGCATTTGCTCGGCATGCGCGTGCTCGGCTTCGATCCGCAGATAACGGTGAAACGTGCGTGGCAGCTTTCGTCGGGAGTCGAGCAGGCGCTGTCGCTCGACGACCTGTTCGCGCGCTCCGACATGATCACCGTGCATGTGCCGTTGCTCGAGGCCACGCGCAATCTCGTCAACGCGCCGCGCCTGCGCCTGATGCGCAACGGCGGCGTCGTGATGAACTTCGCGCGCAGCGGCATCGTCGACGAGGCTGCGGTCCTGGAAGCGCTGGGCAGCGGCAAGCTCAATGGCTACGTCTGCGACTTCCCGACCGCGCAGCTGAAGGATCACGCGAAGGTCGTGGCGCTGCCGCACCTGGGCGCATCGACCGGCGAAGCCGAGGAAAACTGCGCCGTCATGGTCGCCGACACGCTGCGCGACTTTCTGGAGCAGGGCAACATCCGCAATTCCGTGAACTTTCCCGAGGCGATCCTGCCGCGCACCGGCCGCGCGACGCGCCTGTCGATAGCGAACGAGAACGTGCCGAACATGGTCGGCCAGATCTCCACCGCGCTCGCGGCGGCCAATCTCAACATCGCCGATCTGCTCAACAAGTCGCGCGGCGAGCTCGCGTACACGCTCATCGACATCGACGGCAGCGTGCCCGAGTCCGTGCTCGGCAAGCTCCGCGAGATCGAAGGCGTGCTGGCGGTGCGGGTCGTCGTCGCGACATGAAGCGCAAGAAGAACGGGAAGGGAGTCAGGGCTGGAGATCGGGCGTCGGCCCGACACCAGCCTCGCGGGCCAAAGCCTGACCCGCACGAAGGACACCATGAGCTTCACTCCATTCGCGAGAGCATCGACGACATCGATCGGCGCATTCACGAGTTGCTGAACGAGCGCGCGAGGTACGCGCAGCAGGTCGGCGATTCGAAGCGCTCGGCCGGCTTGAGCACCGCCGATTTCTACAAGCCCGAGCGCGAGGCGCAGGTACTGCGCCAGGCGCTGGAACGCAACAAGGGGCCGTTGCGCAACGAGGAGATCGCGCGGCTGTTTCGCGAGATCATGTCGGCGTGCCTGGCGCAGCAGGAGCCGCTCAAGGTCACGTTTCTCGGGCCCGAAGGCACGTTCTCGCAGCAGGCAGTGCTCAAGCACTTCGGCCACTCGGTGCGTGCGCTGCCGCTGGCGTCGATCGGCGAAGTGTTCGAAGAGGTGCAGGCGGGCCACGCCGACTTCGGCGTGGTGCCGATCGAGAACTCGACCGAAGGAACGGTCAACAACACGCTCGACATGTTCCTGACCTCGCCGCTCAAGATCTGCGGCGAAGTCGAGCTGCGGATCCACCAGCACGTGATGGGCCGCATGCACGGCCTCGAAAAGATCGTGCGTGTCTGCTCGCACCAGCAATCCCTGGCGCAGTGCCGGCAATGGCTCGACGAGTACCTGCCGAACGCCGAGCGCGTCCCGGTGAGCAGCAATGCGGAAGCCGCGCGCCGCGCGCGCGACGAGGACGGCACGGCCGCCATTGCCGGACAGGCAGCAGCGGAGGTGTACGGCCTCAACGTCATCGTTCCTGAGATCGAGGACGCGCCCGACAACACCACGCGTTTCCTCGTCATCGGTCGCAAGCTGTTCAGCGCCAGCGGCAACGACAAGACGACGCTGCTGGTGTCGGCCGGCGATACCCAGTCGCCCGGCGCGCTGCACCGACTGCTCGGTCCGCTGGCGCAGCACGGCATCAGCATGACGCGGATCGAGTCCCGGCCGTCGCGGCGCCGCAAGTGGGACTACGTGTTCTTCATCGACGTCGTCGGACACGCCGACCAGCATCCCTTGAGCACGGCGCTGGCAGAGCTCAAAGAACAGACCTCGCTGTTCAGGGTGCTCGGGTCGTATCCGACCGCGGTACTATGAGCACATGCCCATTGATCCTGCGAAACTCTGTCCCGAAGGCGTCCGCACGCTCGCTCCGTACATTCCCGGCAAGCCGCTCGAGGAGCTGGAGCGCGAGTACGGCATCAGCGACAGCATCAAGCTCGCCTCCAACGAAAATCCGCTCGGCCCCGGGAGGCGCGCGCTGGAAGCCATCGCGCAGGCGTCGCGGCAGATCGGCCTCTATCCGGACGGCAGCGGTTTCAAGCTGAAACAGGCGCTCGCGCGCAAGCACGGTTGCGGCACTGACTGCATCACGCTCGGCAACGGCTCGAACGACGTGCTCGTTCTGATCGCGGAGGCGTTCCTGTCGCCGCAGAGCGAGGCCGTCTATTCGCAATACACCTTCGCTGTCTATCCGATCGCCGTGCAGGCAACCGGCGCGACCGCGCGCATTGCGCCGGCGAATCCCGACGGCCACCCCATGCCGCTGGGCCACGACCTCGCGGCCATGGCAGAACTCATCAACGAGCGCACGCGGCTCGTATTCGTCGCAAATCCGAACAACCCGACCGGCACCTGGGTCGGTACCGACGCGCTGCGCCGGTTCATCGCGGCAGTTCCGCAGCAGACGCTCGTCGTCGTCGACGAGGCGTATATCGAATACGTGAGCGAGTCCGATTTTCCGGACGCGAGCCGCTGGCTCGGCGAGTTTCCGAACCTCATCGTGACGCGCACGTTCTCGAAGGTCTATGGCCTCGCCGGCTTGCGCGTCGGCTATGCGCTGTCGCATCCGGCGGTGGCGGACATGCTCAATCGCGTGCGCCAGCCTTTCAACGTGAACTCGATCGCGCTCGCCGCGGCGTTGGCCGCGCTCGAGGACGCCGAGCACCTGCGACGCTCGGTCGAGACCAATCGCGCCGGCATGGCCCAGCTGCGGTCGGGCTTCGACGCGCTGGGAGTGCGCCACCTGCCGTCCGCCGGCAATTTCGTGATGATCGATTGCGGGCGTCCGGCGCCGCCGGTCTACGAAGCGATGCTGCGCCAGGGCGTGATCGTGCGACCGGTCGGCAACTACCGGTTGCCGAATCATCTGCGCATCACCATCGGAACCCGCGAGCAGAATGAGCGTATGCTCGCGGCGCTGAAGCAAGCGCTGCTCTGATATCCGCTGCATGACCGCGTATCTGGTTGAGCCCGCCTCGCACGTCTCCGGGACGATCCGCGTTCCGGGCGACAAGTCCATCTCGCATCGTGCGCTCATGCTCGGCGGCATCGCCGAGGGCATCACCGAAGTGCGCGGCTTTCTCGAAAGCGAAGACTGTCTCGCGACCATGCGCGCCATGCGCGCGCTCGGAGTGCAGATCGAGCAGACCGACGAGCGTGAGATCTGCGTCCGCGGTGTCGGGCGCAGCGGCCTCAAGGCCGCGACGCACGCGCTCGACATGGGCAACTCCGGCACCGCCATGCGCCTCATGACCGGCCTGCTCGCCGGGCAGGCATTCGACAGCGAGCTGATCGGCGACTCCTCGCTGATGAAGCGGCCGATGGAGCGCGTCGGGACTCCGCTGCGGCAAATGGGCGCACGCATCGAAACAGCGTCCGGCAAGCCGCCGGTGCGGATCCGCGGCGGCGCGTCGCTCGCCGGCATTCGCTACGAGCTGCCGGTCGCCAGCGCGCAGGTCAAATCCGCCGTGCTGCTCGCCGGCCTGTACGCGCAAGGCCAGACGACCGTGATCGAGCCAGCAGTCACACGCGATCACACCGAGCGCATGCTGCTCAGCTTCGGCTGCCGCGTCGACGCGGCGCACGGGGAGATCCGGCTGACGCCGCCCCCCCGCCTGAATGCGTGCTCGCTGGAAGTACCGGGGGATTTCTCCTCGTCCGCGTTCTTCATGGTCGCCGGCTCGATCGGCGCTGCGACGCTCACGATCGCGGGAGTCGGCGTCAATCCGACGCGCACCGGCCTGCTGGACATCCTCGGCCTGATGGGTGCGGACCTGCGCATCGTCAATCACCGCTCGGCGGGCGCCGAGCCGGTCGCCGACATCGAAGTGCGGCCCGTGCAGCTGCAGGGCATTCGCGTGCCCGAGCACCTCGTGCCCCTGGCGATCGACGAATTTCCAGCTCTGTTCATCGCAGCGGCTTGCGCCGAGGGCGAGACCGTCGTGACCGGCGCCGAGGAGCTGCGCGTGAAGGAGAGCGATCGCATAGCCGTGATGGCCGAGGGCCTGGCAGCCATGGGCGTGGCCTGCGAGGTGCTCCCCGATGGCATTCGCATCCAGGGCCGCCCGGACCGTCAGGTGTTCTCCGGCGGTACCGTCGACAGCCACGGCGATCACCGGATCGCTATGTCGTTCGCAGTCGCCAGCGCGCGCTCGCGGGCCCCGATCCGCATCCTCGACGTGGCGAACGTCGCGACCTCGTTTCCGGACTTCCCCGGCGTCGCGCGGGCCGCCGGGCTCAACGTGCGGGTACAGGATTGACCCTCCCCATCATCACCATCGACGGGCCGAGCGGCTCGGGCAAGGGCACGATCTCGCGCCTGGTAGCCGACCGCCTCGGCTGGCGCCTGCTGGACAGCGGGGCGCTCTATCGCCTCGTGGCCTATGCCGGTCAGCAGCGCGGCCTGATCCCCTACGACGAGACGGGGCATGCCGACGTCGCCCAGCACCTGGACGTGCAGTTCGGCCTCGGGCCGCACGGCGGCGAGCAGATCTGGCTGCGCGGCGCAGAGGTCAGCCGCTTCATCAGGACCGAGCAGGCAGGCGAGGGCGCTTCGCGAGTAGCCGCAATGCCGGCCGTCCGTGCGGCCCTGCTGGAGCGCCAGCGGGCCTTTGCAGTCCCCCCTGGGTTGGTCGCCGACGGCCGGGATATGGGGACTGTGGTTTTCCCTGCGGCCACCCTCAAGATCTTCCTGACGGCGAGCGCCGAGGAGCGCGCCCGCCGCCGCTATAACCAGTTGAAAGACAAGGGGCTAGGTGCTAACCTCGCCGCCCTTTCGCTGGAGATAGCCGAGCGCGACAGGCGCGACGCGACCCGCGCGGTGGCTCCGCTGCGGCCCGCCGACGACGCCGTGATCGTGGATTCCACCGCGATGACGATAGACGCAGTGGTCGCCCGGGTGCTGGAGCTGGCGGTTTCCAGAGGAGTGACGAAGTGACGAAGTGACGAAGTGACGCCGGAGCGTCGCTTCCACTTTCTTCGTCACTCCGTCACTTCGTCACTTGGTTTTTTTACGGCCGCGCCGGACGCGCGGCTCGATGTAACAGCCCCTCGCCCGTCAGGACGACTGTGAGGGATAACGCGTGGGCCCTGTGGGCCCCGGAAGTACTCATGACCGAAAGTTTTGCGCAACTCTTCGAAGAAAGCCTGGCCTCCCAGAAGATCAAGCCCGGCGCGATCCTCATGGGACGCATCGTGGATATCGGCCCCGACGTAGTGCTCGTCAACGCCGGTCTGAAGAGCGAAGCCGTCATCCCCGTCGAGCAGTTCAAGAACGATCGCGGCGAGATCGAAGTCGCCGTCGGCGACGACGTCGAAGTCGCGCTCGACAGCGTCGAGGACGGCTCGGGCGAGACGCGCCTGTCGCGCGAGAAGGCCAAGCGCGCCCGCACCTGGTCGCGCCTGGAGCAGGCGTTCGAGAAGCAGGAGATCGTCAAGGGCATCATCAACGGCCGCGTCAAAGGCGGCTTCACGGTCGAGATCGACTTCGTGCGGGCATTCCTGCCCGGCTCGCTGGTCGACGTGCGGCCGGTGCGCGATCCGTCCTACCTCGAAGGCAAGACGCTCGAGTTCAAGGTCATCAAGCTCGATCAGAAGCGCAACAACGTCGTGGTCTCGCGCCGCGCGGTGGTGGAGCAGGAGTACAGCGCGGAGCGCACCGAGCTGCTGGAGAAGCTGCAGGAAGGCGCGGTCATCAAGGGCACGGTCAAGAATCTCACCGACTACGGCGCGTTCGTCGACCTCGGCGGCATCGACGGCCTGCTGCACATCACCGACATGGCGTGGAAGCGCGTCAAGCATCCGTCGGAAGTCGTCAACGTCGGCGACGAGATCGACGTGCGCATCCTCAAGTTCGACCGCGAGCGCCAGCGCGTGTCGCTGGGCATCAAGCAGCTCGGCAACGACCCGTGGCAGCAGATCGG
>DATEML010000224.1:0-9983 GCA_035275585.1 Steroidobacteraceae bacterium
GCGTCGCCGTCGAACCCGTTCGGCCAATCCGGCTTGCGCAGCGACACGACGAAGTGATGCACGGCATCGCCGACGTAGAGCAGCGAGTTGCGCCCCGAAGTGATCAGATAACCCGAGTGGCCCGGCGTGTGGCCCTTGATCGCGACTGCTTTGACGGCGCCCGGCACGATTTCGGCGTCCGGCGCGAACTCGGCGATCTTCGGCGTGATGGCCGTGATCAGCGCTGCGTGCTGCGCGATGCCGATGTTCGTCGCCGCCTCCGCCGTCAGCCCCTTGAGATACGCCCATTCCGGCGCCGAGATGTGGATCGCGGCGTTCGGGAAGTTGAGGGCGCCCGCGGCATTGACCAGACCGCCGACGTGATCGCCGTGCGCGTGCGAAATGAAGATGTCCGTGACCGTCGCAGGCGAGAGCCCGGCTTCGGTCATCGACCTGAGCAGTCTGCCGCCGCTCGCGCCCATGTTGGCGCCAGCGCCCGTGTCGAACAGCATCACGCGGTCGGCGGTCCGGATCAGCAGCGGCTGCAATGAGAGCTCCAGGCTGTCGGTCGGCTGCCGCGCGCCGCTCAGGAGCGCAGCGACTTCCGCAGGACTATGACCGACGCCGAAGACTTTGTTGTCGTTCGGAAACTTCAGCGCTCCGTCGCGCAGGGCCGTCGCCGAGAACTCTCCGAGGCGGAAATTGCGGACGTCGCCCGGATTTGCGGCCGGCGCTTTCGCCGTGGGCGCAGGTGCGCGTGTCGCAGCTTCCTGCTCCTCCGGAGGCGCTTCCGGTCTGGAAGCGCAGGCGGCCAGCGCTGCTGCGAGAATGACTGCTACGAGCGAAACGGCGTTCTTCATCGATTACCTCCAGTTCCAAACCATCACTTCGTGAGCACAATATGGGTCGCGTTGGCGGCAGCCACGTGCTCGACGCACCGATAGCCGAGCTTCACGACATCGATGCCGCTGAGCAGATGCTCGCCCGAGCCGAGCAGCGTGGGGGCGATAGCCAGATGCATCTCATCGATCAGTCCGGCGCGCAAATACTGGCGGATAGTGGCCGCTCCGCCGCCGAGTCGCACGTCGCGTCCCTTGGCCGCGGCCACAGCGCGCTCCAGCGCTGCTTGAATGCCCTCGGTGACGAAATGGAATGTCGTCCCGCCAGCCATCGGAATCGGAGCACGCGCGTGGTGAGTGAGGATGAAGACATCCGTGTGGTACGGCGGGTTGTCGCCCCACCAGCCTTTCCATCCGTCGTCGCGCCACGCGCCGCGGCTCGGCGCGAACATGTTGCGACCGAGAATCCAGGCGCCGAGGTTCGCGAACCCGCGCGCCGCGAAGTCGTCGTCGACGCCGGTCGTGCCGTTCGGCTCGCCCTGCATCTGCTTGAACGTGCGAGTGGGCAGGATCCACTCGTGCAGCTGCTCGCCGCCCACGCCGAGCGGATGCTCCAGGCTCTGATCGGCACCGGCGCCATAGCCGTCCAGCGAGATTGAAAAGCAGTGAACGCGTAGCTTCGCCATTGCCGCATCCCTCGAACCGTGGGCGAGCAAGGATACGCACGGTCCATCCCAGAATCGAGTCGGTGCTAAAGTGCGAGCGTGTCATTTTTGCGAGCTTCGCCATGAACCGGCGGGACTTCACGTTCGATACGGCCAGCGTGCTCGCATTGATTGCGCTCGGCGTCGGCAATGCGCGGGCTGCCGAGTCCGAAGCGACCATCGGCCGCGCAGCTCGTGCGCTCCATCGCCGCGCGATCGTACTCGACGCCAATCTCGCTCCGCCCGCCTGGTATAACTTCGCTCCGCCAGGATGGGACCCCGAGCAGGTCACCGCCGAGACCGTGAAGACGGTGCACGAGTCTGGCCTGGCCACTATCAAGCTGACGCTCGGCGGCTTCAACGCTCCCTTCGAGGAAACGCTGGCCGAGATCGCCGCCGTGCAGCGCCTGATCGAAGCCCGCCCCGATGTGTTCACGCAGATCCGCCGGGTCGAGGAGATCGAGGCGGCCAAGGCTGCGCGCAAGCTCGGCATCATTTTCTCGTTCGAAAGTGCCGCGGCGCTGGCAGACAAGCTGGATCGCATCAACCTGTTTCGCGCGCTCGGCGTGCGGGTGATGCAGCTGTCCTACAACATGCCATCGCCCTTCGGCGCGGGCGTGCTCTCGCCGCCGGATGCCGGGCTCACCGAGCTCGGTCGCCAGGCGATTGCACGCATGAACGAGCTCGGTGTTGCGGTCGATCTCAGTCACGCGAATTCAGCGACGGCTGTGGCTGCGATGAAGGCGTCTGCCAAACCCGTCCTGATGACGCACGGCGGCTGTGCGGCTGTCCATCAGCATCCACGCAACAAGACTGATGCGGACCTGCGCGCTCTGGCGGAGAAGGGCGGGGTGTTCGGCATCTACGACCTGTTCTATCTCGCACCGAGCCCGCGTCAGCCGAACCTCGATGACTACCTTGCGCACATGACCCATGCGCTCGACGTTTGCGGTGAAGACCACGTCGGCATCGGCAGCGACGCCGCGTTCGGCACGCTGGACATTTCGCCGGAGGCGCGCGCGAACTGGGACAAGGTGCTCGAGGCGCGGAAGGCGTCGGGCATGGCCGCACCCGAGGAAGATCGGATGCCGTATACGGAAGGCCTCAATCGCGCCGATCGAACGCTCGTGATTGCCGATGCGCTGCTGCGCCACGGCTATTCCGAGCGCGTCACCGAGAAAGTGCTCGGCGCGAATTTCGTGCGGGCATTTCGCGAGATCTGGTAACTGCAAGCAGCGGCGGAGGACTCACGATGCGCACCGGACTTTTTCTGCTGGCCGGCTTCCTGGTGCTGGCGGCCTGCTTCATTCTCGGCAAGCTGTTTTCCGCAAACTATCCGAGCGCTCTGGCCTCGGTCACCGTCGCGTTCGTCGTGCTGTGGTTCATCATCGCGGCCGTAAACATGTGGACAGGAGTGGCGAAGGCCGGCTATTCGTTCGCCGAAGAGCTGCCGGTGTTCGCGCTGATCTTCCTCGTTCCCGCGGCCGTAGCGATCCTGGTGAAGTGGCGGTTCTTCTGAACCGGCAGCCGGCTCACTGCGCCGTCGGCGCCGTCTGCTGTGCGACCTCGTGCGCCAGGGCTTCCTCGAAGTCGCGCTGCGATTGCTCGACGTGACGCTTGCAGCCCTGCGGGTCGATGAATGGGTTCGTCGCGGGCTTCTGCGTCAGGCGCTGCATCTTGCCAGTGAGATCGAACGCGGAGCCGTGTTCGGCGAGGAACACGTCGCACGGCAGGGCGTGCAGTTCAGTGAACGTCCGCCGAAAGTCGGCGGCGATCTGCGGGTAGTTTTCGTTGTGCGTCAGGGAGTCGCCGTGCGGCGGGGTCAGCTGACACACGAATGCCACGTTGTATGGCCGACCGTGTTCGCGCACTGGCATCGTCCACGTCGTGCAACCCGGCGTGTGACCCGCTGTCAGGTGAGGCGTGAGCGTGACGTCGCCGAGTCGGACCGGCTCTCGATCGGACACCACTCGATCGACTTTCATGTCGGCGAACAGCAGCCGGTCGCCGCGATAGAACGTGCCGCGACCGTTGTGCTCGAGCGGCACGACTTCCTCTTGGATCGCGACCAGCTGCGCGGAGCTCGCCTGCTTCATTGCCGGCAAGCCGCCTGCGTGATCGGGATGCGCATGGCCGTTCAGCAGCAGCTTGATGTCCGTGACCTTGAAGCCGAGCTTGGCGACGTTCGCCTGAATCTGCGCCGCCGTATCGGCGAATCCGCCGTCCAGCAGGATCAGTCCTGCGCTGGTGCGGATGAGATAGGCGGTGACATCGGAGGCGCCCACGTAGTAGACGTCACCGATGATTCGGAACGGCGCGACCGGCTGGTTCTTCGCCGCCTGGTCCGGACGGAGCTCTGCGCGCGCGGACGTCGAGGCGGCAAGAACGCACGCGGCGGCGACGCAGAGGTGGCGCATTCGCACGGCGATTACTTCTCCGCGGCGATCTCGCGCAAAGCCCGCTCGAAAACTTCCACGGGCTGTCCGCCCTGAATCAGATACTGGTCGTTGACGATGACCGACGGCACGGCCTGGATGCCGCGCTCACCATAGAACCGTTCGCGCGCGCGCACGTCGTCGGCGTACAGATCCGACTCGAGAATCTCGCGCGCACGCATCGGATCCAGCCCGGCTTGCGTCGCGAGCTCGATCAACACTGCGCGATCGCTCGGATCGCGCCCGTCGGTGAAGTAGGCTGCGAACAACCCGCGCTTCAATTCGCGCTGGCGACCTTCCAGCTCGGCCCAGTGCAGCAGTCGATGCGCATCGAAGGTGTTGTACACCCGCGAGCGCTTGCTCATGTCGAAGGTGAAGCCGAGCTCCGCGCCGCGAGCGCGGATCGCTTCCTGATTGCGCACCAGCTGCTCGCGCGTCGAACCGTACTTCTGCGCGAGATGCTCGGCGATGTCCTGGCCTTCCGGCGGCATCTGCGGGTTGAGCTCGAACGGCTGGAAATGAATATTCGCCGTAGTGGAGTCGCCGATGCGCTCCAGCGCCTGTTCGAGCGAGCGCAGCCCGATCACGCACCAGGGGCAGGAGACGTCCGATACGAAGTCGATCTTGAGGGGTGTAGCCATCGCGCAAATGTGCGGCCGCGCGGACCATGATTCAAGGCCCGAGCAAGCGTTGCTGGTTGCGAGCGAGTGCGGGTAGGATCGCCACGCCTGTCTCAGCGGGCTAACTACATAACACAGGGAGCGTTTCATGAGAGTCCTCCTTCGTCGTGCCTTCAGTGGCGCGGGTCTCTTGTTGTCCGCAGCAGTCGTTACTGCCAGTCCGGTCGTCCTCGATACGGAGCAGAAAGCCGCGGCGGGTGTTGAAACCGCCTTGTTCAAGGCCGAGCTGATGCGGTCCATGAACGCGGTCCCCGATGCCGTCACCAACTATGTGGACTTCACGTTGCGGACCATCAACGCGGCAACTACGCCGGCGGCAGTGATCAGCACGCCCGGCGGAATCACGATCAACTGCAACATCTCGGGCACGCTCAAGGTGAAAATGGCCGATACGTTGCCGCGGGTTCTGCACGTGCGCTGGAACGACTGCACGGTGCGTGTCTTCGGCGTCGAGCGGCGTCTCAGCGGCCCGATGGCGATCACCTTGCCGGCCGACACCTTCCGCCCGGACAAGCTGCTCGCAGTCCGCCTCGGCAATGCCTCGGGAGAATTCCTCCTGCAGCATCGCAGCGAAACGCCGGAGCAGAACAGCGACACCACCGAGGCGTTCGACATCGCCCTGCGCGGCGACCTTGCGATGGGGTCCGGCACCTCTTCGTTCGTCATGAACGGGTACTACGATCAACGCAGCCTGGTGGAGTTTCCGCTCGGCACGCCGCCGGCCTTTTTCGACTACAAGGTCACTGCGGAACGGCTGACGGTGGTTCGTCCCAGGACGTTCAATGACGCCGGTACGCTGGACGACGACGACACGCGCATGGTGAGTGGCTCGATGTCGTTCGAGCAAACGCAGCCGGGCTTTGGAACGTGGACCGACGCGTACCGGTTCCACGACTACCGCGTGCATCGGATCACCGACTTCGACGCCTTTACCCAGACGCTGACCGTGGATGGCAGGATCGAGATTGCGCGGGGTCTGTTCGGCGGCGTCGGTTGCAGCGACGGGCTCTACGCATTCCGGACTCGCGTGCCGATGTTCAGCTCACTCGAGGATCCGACGCGGCTCGAAAGCGGCGACCTGGTCGTGAACGGCTCGGTCGTGGCGCGGTTCTACTCCGCCGCGAACACGCCGCCGTCATTACCGACGCCCGTCAACGGCATGCTGGTGAACATGCGAGTGCGCGACGTCGGGACATTCAACTACGACGCTGCGAACTGGTTCGAGGCCCTGCAGCCCACCGGCCAGTGCCAGTAGTTCCCTGGCGCGCCGGGCTCACGACTGGGAGCTCGGCGCGCTGACCTGCTTCTTCAAGGAGTACTCGCGCCACAGGATGATCAATCCCGCGCCGAGGATCAGCGGCGCGCCGAGCCAGACCGAGAGCGACGGGATCTCGTCGAAGAACACGTAGCCCAGCAGGATGGACATGATCATGTTGCTGTAGTCGAGCGGCGCGATCGTGGACGCTTCGGCGTAACGATAGGAGTAGGTCATCAGCAGCTGGCCGAAGACGCCGAACAGCCCGGCGCACACGATCAGCAGCCATTGCGTCGGCGTCGGCATCGGCCAGCCCTGCAGCGCAGTCAGCGCCGCGCAGACCATGAACGTCAGCGAGAAATAGAAGGTGATCGTGATCGCGTGCTCGCCGCCGCTCATGCTGCGCAGGAAAACCATGGCGATGGCCGTGAATGAAGCACTTCCCAGTGCAAACAGCACGCCCGGCGAAACGCCCTGTGCAAACGACAGGTGCGGACCGATCGTGATGATCACTCCCAGGAAGCCGATGCCGAGCGCGGTCCAGCGGAAGCGGTGAATCCGCTCGCCCAGGAAGACCATCGCGAGGACCGTCAGGAACAGCGGGGCGGTGAACGTGATCGCCGTGAGATCGGCCAGTGGAATCATCGTGACCGCTGCAAAGAGACAGAACAGGCTGACAGTGCCGGCCAGCGAGCGCAGCGCGTGCGAGCGCCAGTTGCGCGTCTTCAGCAGGTGCAGGCCTTCGGTGTTCCATGCAATCAGCGCCAGGACGACGATCGAGATGAGCCCGCGCACGAAGATCGTCTGTCCGGCAGGGACGTCGCGTCCCAGGTACTTGATGCACACGACCATCGCGGCGAAGACCACGATCGATGCGAGTTTCAGGGCGATGCCAAGGACCGGCAAGTGGCGCGAGGCGACGGAGTTGTTCACAACTGAGAGGGGAGGGCAGCGCGCGCCTTGCGGACGGGATGCGAATTATGCCGGAACGGGACCGGCTGGCGGCGAGTTCTTGTGCCATGCGTATTGGCGTTCTGGGTTCCGGATTGATGGGCGGCAAGCTCGGCACGCTGTTCGCGCGGGCTGGCCATGATGTGCTGTTGCTCGCCGTCCATTGGACGCGCGTCGACGATGTGCTGAAGCAGGCCGGCAGTTTGTCCGGTAAGACAGTGGTGTCGTGTACCTTGCCGATGAGCAAGGACGATAGTCACTTGGTCGTGGGCCATACGAAGTCCGGTGCCGAAGCGCTGCCCGATCTCGTCTACTGCGGAGACAACAAAGCCGCGAAGAAGAAAGTCGCGACGTTGATCCGCGATGTGGGGTTCAATCCCGTGGACGTCGGTTCGTTGTCGATCGCGCGCTACATCGAGCCGTATTCGTTGTTGCTGGCCGAGATCGCCTACGAAGGCTCGAACGGACCGGAGCTGGCGTACCGTTTCGAGCATCTTCCGAAGCGCAGCCGTTAGCCTTACGCTTGCGGGGATGGCGGCTCCCAGCAACGTGCACCTCATCGATCGTCGCGAATTCGCTCTGCGGTTTCTCCAGCTCGCCGCCGCTCTGGCGGTCCCTGCGCGAGTGTTTGCGGACGTTGCCCGAGGAGCGTTCGACGTCGTCGTTCAACGTGACGTCATGATCCCGGCGCGCGACGGTGTGCAGCTCGCGACTGACATCTACCTGCCGACGAGAAACGGTAAGCCGCTGCAGCGCGCGCCCGTCATTCTGGAGCGCACGCCATACGGAAAGTCGGGCAAGACCCGGCGCCACGCGAGCGCAGAGATCGCGAACATCTATGCCAGCCACGGCTACGCGGTGGTGTTTCAAGACTGCCGCGGCCGCGGGAATTCGCAGGGCGAGTACGTCAAGTATCTCAGCGATGGCCAGGATGGTTACGACTGCTGCGCATGGATCGTGAAGCAGCCGTGGAGCAACGGCCGGATCGGCACGCAGGGCCTGTCGTACGGTGCGCATACGACGACCGCGCTGGCGTGTCTCAACGCGCCCGGGCTCGCCGCGATGTTCATCGACTCGGGAGGATTCTCGAATGCCTACCAGGGCGGCATTCGCCAGGGCGGAGCGTTCGAGCTCAAGCAGGTGACGTGGGCGTTCAATGCCGCGCTCGAGGCGCCGGAGATTCGCAACGATCCCGCCAGGCGCGCCGCGCTGCAGGCCGTCGACATTGCAGGATGGTTTGGTCGCATGCCGTGGTCGCGCGGTCACTCGCCGTTGAGTCTCGTTCCCGAGTACGAGGACTACGTGTTCGACCAATGGGAGCACGGCGTCTTTGACGACTTTTGGCAGCAGGTCGGCCTCTACGCCGAAGGTTCGTACGATCGGTTCGGCGATGTCCCGATCATCTGGATGTCGTCGTGGTACGACCCGTACCCGCGCACGGCCACCGACAACTATGTCGCGCTCAAGCAGCGCAAGCGCAGTCCGCAGCACCTGATCCTCGGTCCCTGGACTCACGGCAACAACCACGAGACGTTTGCGGGAGACGTCGATTTCGGTCCGACAGCGCAGCTCGCGGGCAACATCGCGCCGGACTTGCTGACGCTGCGGCTGCGTTGGTTCGACCGCTGGCTGAAGAACGCGAAGAACGGCGTCGACGACGAACCGCCCGTACGGATCTTCGTCATGGGCGGCGGCACCGGACGCAAAAATGCAGCAGGCCGAATGAATCACGGCGGGCAATGGCGCGCTGAAAAGCAGTGGCCGATTCCCGGCGCGGCGCCGACGAGCTTCTATCTGCACGGCGACGGCGCACTGTCGGAAACCGCGCCGCCCGCGCAAGCCCCGCCGCGAGTTTACGAATACGATCCGCGCCACCCCGTGCCGACGATCGGCGGCACAGTGACGTCGGGGCAGCCGATCATGGTGGGCGGAGCGTTCGATCAGCGCGAGAGTCCCGCGTTCTTCGGCTCACGCCCGCCGTACCCGGCGTTGGCGGAGCGCGCCGATGTGCTCGTGTTTCAGACTGCGCCGCTCGAACGCGATGTCGAAGTCACCGGTGCGATCGAAGCAGAACTGTGGATCGCATCGAATTGCCCGGACACGGACTTCACGATCAAGCTGATCGACGTGTATCCGCCGAACGAGGACTATCCGCACGGCTATGCAATGAACCTGACCGACGGAATCCTGCGCTGTCGCTATCGCGATTCCTGGGAGCGCCCGACGCTGATGACACCGGGGCAGGTCTATCGCATCAAGGTGTCGGCGTTTCCCACGTCGAATCTTTTCAAGCGCGGTCACCGGATCCGGCTCGACGTGTCGTCGAGCAACTTCCCGCACTTCGATCTCAACTTGAACACGGGCGCAGCGGAAGGGGCGGGCGGCGAAGTGCGGGTCGCGACGAACCGGGTTTTCGTGAACAAGGAATATGCTTCGCGGCTCATGCTGCCCGTGACCCGAAAAAAATAGACCCATGGCCGACATCCTGTAGGCTTGCGGTGATACGGTAACGCGAGGAGTCCGCAAGCGGTGTTGACCTGGCTCGGCTTCGGCATGGTCACCGCCTTCATGACGCTGATCATGACTCGGCGGCTTTCGCCGTTGGTCGCGCTCATTACCGTGCCGGTCTTGTTCGCGCTGCTCGGCGGCTTCGGCGCAGCTCAGCTCGGCGAGATGATGCTCGCTGGCCTGCGCATGCTGGCACCGACCGGCGTGATGCTGATGTTCGCGATCTTCTATTTCGGTCTGATGATCGACGTCGGCCTCTTCGATCCCTTGATCCAGGTCATCCTGCGCGTGGTCGGCGGCGATCCAACGAAGGTCGTCGTAGGTACGGCGCTGCTCGCTGCGTTCGTCTCGCTCGATGGCGACGGTTCGACGACCTACATGATCACCGTTGCCGCGATGCTCCCGCTCTACCGGCGCCTGCGTCTGGATCCGCTGAATCTCACTTGCGTGACCATTCTCGCGAGCGGCGTGATGAACCTTACGCCCTGGGGCGGTCCGCTTGCCCGCGCTGCCAGCGCGCTGCACGTCGAGCCCGCCGCAGTGTTCGTACCGATGCTGCCGGCGATGGCGACAGGCATAGCGGGAGTGCTTGGCCTCGCGTGGCTCCTTGGCCGGCGCGAAAAGCAGCGGCT
>DATEML010000225.1:0-6472 GCA_035275585.1 Steroidobacteraceae bacterium
GAGTTTACGCCCTCGAACAGGCGGGCGAGCAGGCTCATCCCTGCGCTGGTGCGGCGTCGGTCCGAAGTCGCGCACAGGTCGAGAAGCAGGCCGCGCAGCGCGGCGAGCAGGAGAGTCGCTTCAACCTCGTCCACCTCCGAGCGGATCCCCATCGCGTGCACGAGCTTCGGCCAGAAGGCCAGCGGTTCCTCCAGCACGCCCGGATAGTCCCGCGGATTCCGCAAGGCGAGCGCATACAGCTCGAATACGAGGCGGACCGCCGATCGCGCCTGCGGCGCGCTGATCCGGCGCCAATACCAGCGCAGGAACTCCGGCATCGTCCGCGGCTTGCGGGCCGACTTCATCCAGCGCTCCACCCGGGCGGACTCGAGCTCGCGCAGCCCGGCGAGGATCTCGCGCATCAGCCCTTCGCGTGAGCCGAAGTGGTAGATCAGCATGCGCGCATTGGTCTTCAGCGCCTTCGCGAGCGGACGCAACGCGAGATCGCCGATGCCGTGGGTCATTACGTAGCCGACAGCCTCGTTGCGCAGTCTTGCCCGGATGCCGGGATCGGCCGGTCGTGCCATGAAAGTGGTTGCCTTATTAATGAAACGAGTGTTACATTAACTCAATCGCCCCGATCGTGCCAGGAGAATCTCATGCGCCACCTTGCCCTCTTGCTGCTCGCCTCGACCGTCGTGCTATCCGCGCCGGTCACTGCCAAGGACCTGGAGACCCGCAACAAGGCGGTCGCCCGCAGCTTCTTCGAGGACGTGCTCGACAAGGGCAAGCTGGAGGACTACGCCAAGTCGCACGCGCCCGACTTCGTCGCGCACAGCGAAGGCAGTCTCGCATCACTCGAACAGGACATGGCCGCCGCGCGGGAACAGCGCAAGGCACTACCCGACATGCGGGTCAAGGTGAACCACATCGTCGCCGAAGGGGAGCTCGTGTCGGTCTACTGGACCGCGAGCGGTACGAACAGCGCGGCCGGCTGGGGCATTCCGGCGACCGGCAAAAGCGTCAGCGTGAGCGGCATGACGCTGTTCCGCTTCGAGCGCGGGCTGATTCAGGAGGAGTGGAGTGTGTTCAACATGTACTCGATCATGAAGCAGCTCGGCTTGCTACCGTCGCCCGGCGCGTAGCACGCGACCGTACCGGCCCGGCTGCAGCGCATCGTTCTCGCGTGCCACCTGCCCGTTCACGATGACGACGTCGAAGCCTTGCGCCAGCGTGAATGGCTCGACGTAGCTCGAAGTCGCGTGGACCTTCGCGACGTCGAACAGCACCAGGTCCGCCTTCGCGCCGACTTTGATCGTGCCGCGATCCTGAAAGCGCATGATCTGCGCCGGCAGGCCGGTCGCCTTGTGCACGGCCTGCTCGACGGTCAGCATCTGCTTCTCGCGAACGTAGCGTTCGAACAGCTTCGCGTACGTACCCGTCGAGCGCGGATGACGCATTCCGGGTGAGCCGTCGGTGCAGACGGCGACCGACGGATCGCCAAACAGCACGTCCTGCGTCGCCTCATCCATCGTGAAGTGCGCGCCCTCCCCACCCCTCGGTCCGAGCTCGATGAGGAAATCGACGTAGCTCTTGCCGGCGGCCCCAGCCGCCTGAGCCAACGTCTGCCCGGCGTAAGGCCGGCTGCCGAACAGCATTGCTTCCGGGCCGCCACGCTTCGTCATGCGTCGTTCGAGATACGCCGCGAGCTCGGCGCGACGAGTCGCGACGATGTTCTGGTAGTCCGCAGGCGGCAGCGCCCATTCCGGAAACAGGATCGCGATCCCGGTGTAACCGGCCGTGTAGGGATAGGCGTCCGCAGTCAGGTCGACCCCGGCCTTGCGCTTGCTCTCGATCACCGCGAGCAATTCCCGGCCGCGCTCGGCGCCCTTGCCGAAGACGACCTTCAGATGCGAGATGTGCACACGGGCGTGCGCGCCTTGCGTCACGAGCTCGTCGATCGACTGGTTGATCTTCTCGTCGTCCTCGGAGCGCATGTGACTCATGATCACGCCGCCCGCCGCGCCGACTTCGCGCGCCAGCGGAATGATCTCGGCCGGTTCCGAGTAGATGCCGGGCACGTATTCGAGCCCGGTCGACATGCCGAATGTGCCGGCCTGCAGGTCCGCGCGCAGCACAGCCCGCATTCGCTCGGCCTGCTCCACGCTCAACTGGCGCACGGAGTCCGGAATCTGCGCGAGATGGCGCATCGAACCGTGCCCCGACAGCGCCGCGACGTTGACCTGCACGCCCGCGGCTTCCGCGGCGCTGGCCCACTGCGCGAACGGCTGCTCGGCCGCGGCCGATTCGAGCTGAACGCTGTCGCCGTCCTGGCCGAGCACGACGGTCGTAACACCCATCGCCAGAAAGTTCTCGAAAGACTGCTCGAGCGGATCGCCGTGTGCGTGCATGTCGATGAAGCCCGGCGCCAGCGTGCGGCCGTTCGCTTCGATCACACGCGAGGCAGTCGCCTCAGCACTCATCTGCCTGTCGATCACCGCGATCGTATCGCGCTTCACGAGCACGTTTGCGCGATACGCAGGCGCACCGGTCCCGTCGACGACGGATGCGTTGCGGATCAGCAGATCGTAGTCCGTCGCGCGTGGCTGGGCACACGATGCAAGAGCGGCGCAGGCGACGGCAACGAGTGTTGTTCGGCGAAATCTTATTGTTCGATGCATGCCACCGGCATGCTAGGGGGTGGCGGCTCGCAGCGCCACCCCCTACGTGCCTATCAGCGCGTCGGTCGATACGCGCGGAAGTAGACGTAGTCGGCGACGCGCTCGCCCTGCGTGAGCGCCTCGGTTTTGTCGAACGCCCAATGGATGCCGAGATAGATGCGGCTCTGGCCGTTCTCTTCTTCCGCCTGCGAAAGCCGGCTGAAACTGCGCGGCCGCAGCGGCCGCACTTTGCCATCCGGGCCACGCGTCACGCCGTTGAACTCGTCGGACACGAACGTGAAAGGGATGCGATCCGTGCCGTAGAACCGGCGCAGCATCTGGAACAGCGAGCCGCCAAAGCCGCCATGACCTGAAGGGTACGAAGGAAACGGCGGCGTGAAGTTCGGGCCCTGCAGGTTGCTGCCCGGCGCGCCCAGCGGCATGAACGCCGGATCGCCGGCCGTCGCCGGATTGCCGTCGCCCTGGCTGGTCGGGCCAGTGCCCTCGTCCGCTTCGCGGATGCCGACGACCGGCCGCCAGAGATCGTAGAAGTACTTCGACTCCCAGATCGCGATGCCCGCATCTGCCATCGCGATGTTGACGAGCGCGAGCAGCCGCGCTGTGCCGATAGCACCCGTGCCCTGCTTCTTGGCGATCGTGACGACGATCTGGTTGTACAGACGCGGCGGCGCGCACAGGCTCGGCGTGCCGTCATAGGCCCAGAAGATGCCGGCGAACGTCTGATCCTCGGTGCGCTCGGTCGGAGTGCTCTTGCCGTCGCCGCCGAGGCGTTTCACTTCATCGAACGCTTCCGTGTATTCGGCCGAAGTCATCGCTGGCGGCGGCGGCGCACGAAACTGCGAGCCGCTCTGCATGACGAACGGCCTGACTTCGCCCCAGTGCGCGCCGAGCGCAACGGTGCTGAGGCTGACCGGATCCTGACGCCAGTGGCCGGGATCGTTGCTCGTAGTCCAGTCGACGCTGAGCACCGGCTCGGCGTGCTGCGAGCCGTCGGCGCTGCGCAGATCGAGAATCGCATCGGCAGCCCGTTTGCCGAGGCGGACACCGTTGAAAATTGCGACCGACGAATCGCGCAGCCGCCGCACGCTGTCCCGTAGCTCGTCGTCGAAAGAAGCCTTCTGCGATGGGAACAGCGCGACGAGCGTGTCGTGCGCCGCATACGCCACAGCGGCCTTCGTCGAAACCGGTCCACTTACGCGCGGCAGACCGGTGTAGCTGCGGTAGCCGCCGTTCACGGCAATGAGCGCGTCGAACATCGCGATGTGCACGATCGCCATCGCACGAGCCGAGCGGCCCGGTCCGACCTGCTCGCCGAACACACGCGGATCACCAGCCGGCACCGGCGTGTGATCGACGCCGCTCGCGTTGATCGCGACCTCGTTCCAGTGGATGACCCAGCTGCGCAGATCGCTGCCCGGCGGCGGATTGCGGAAGATCGGCGCAGGAACGCTGGCAGCGGCCTCGTGAGTGACGCCGAGCGTGTCCTGGAAAGTCGTGGGTGCGTCGGCGAAGGAAACGAAGGAGATCAAACTCGCGCCGACCGCGAGCAGCGGTCGCCAGGATGTTGTGCTCATCGCTCTATCCCCATCTCATCGGCACGACATTGCGCCGTGCCCGAAGCGCCGGACTCTATTCGGGCGTGGAGAGCGATTGAAGACGGCGACGGCTGACGTCGCCCGCGACAGTCAGTCGAGCGTGGCCTGTATTGAGCGGTTCTGCGTAATCATTTGGCTTTCGCATTCTTCAATGGCGGGCGGCTCGATCGGAATGCGCGGCCCGGGGACCTGCTCGCGCAGGCGCTGATACAGCTGCGTCAGTGGGTCCATGCGATACCTCGCTAAGTGAGCGCTAAGCTAAAGCCTGACCCACAGCGTTACCATTGGACGATGGTCTCGACGTACCGGAGCAATCCATGACCCCTGTTGCATTGATTCTGCTGGCTCGCGCCGCTCACATACTCGGCGGCGTCTCTTGGGCAGGCAGCACGTTCCTGCTGACCTGGGTCGTCTTTCCGATCGGCGCTCAGCATGCAGCCGACGGCGCGAGCCGCTGGGTCGCCATGATTGGCCGCAAGGCCGGCCCCGTTTCCGGCATTTCGGCGCTGCTGACCGTATTGTCCGGTATCTATTTGATGATGGTGTTACATCCGGAGGACAGATCTGCGAGCGGCATGGTGCTGCAGGCGGGCGCGGTTGCCGCCGTGCTGTCGTTCTTCGTCGGCTTCTTCGTGGGCCGTCCGGCGGGACAGAAGCTGCTGCAACTCGATGAACAACGCTCGCCCACCCCCTCGTCTGCCGACCTTGCACAGCGCGAGGCACTACGGAAGCGAGCAGCGATCAGCTCGAAGTTGACGGCCGCGCTGCTCGGGCTCGCGGTCCTGGCGATGGCAGTCTTCCGCTACGTGCAGGCGCTCGTCTGATCGGACTCAGTGCGACACCGGCTTGCCGGCCAATGCCGCGCTCGTCGCGACGTGCCACTCGTCGATCATCCGCGCGTAGTGCGCGGGCTCGAGAAACTCGCGTACGAATGCCCGCCCCTGCTCGCTCACGCCCGTCAGCGTGTAGCGCACGCTAACGACGGTGCTGCCGCCCTCGCTCGCCGTACAGATCACATCGACCAGACCAATGTTCGAGCCCTGCGCCAGTCGCGCATAGCTGACGCGTCCCTCCGCCGGACGGTAGTCGGCGACGATCCAGGTCGTCTCGATGCCGCTGTGGGCACGCGTGACGAAGGCACTGCCACGTTCCGCTGCACCGCTGAGGATCACGGGCTCCCACCCTGGCGCCCAGCTGCGCTCGCCCTCAGCCGTGAACAATGGAAAGACGCGCTCGAGCGGCGCGGCGAGACGGAAACTGCGGACCTGTGTAGCGGGCTGCTCGGACATGGCGGGATCGCTCCAGAGTGCTGCAAGAACCAACGGGATGGCGACGAAGGCACGGTAAGCTTGCATGTCTTCCACCGTGGTACATATGTACCATTCTAACAAACGACCAAACCCCATGCAAACCGTGCGATGCTCGCCGCGTCCGTACCAACAGGAATCGATCCATGCCTGCCAAGACCGTCAAGCAACCGCGCGAAGTCGAGCGCATCCAGACCGGCGTGCGGCTGGAGAAACGGCTGCTCAAGGTGCTTAAGGGTCTCGCCGAGTACCTGGACCTGTCGCTCGGCGACCTGCTGGAGGGTGTTGCGCTGCACGCCCTGGAGAACAAGCCGCCGTTCAAGCCGGCGACGCTGGAGAAGATCGCGAACCTGAAGCGGATCTACGGGCTGGATCTGACGGCAGCGGACAGCCACCAGTTGCGCGAGCGCTGAGAGCTATGTCAACGCGATGACAGAACATGGTGGGCTACCAGGGAAGAATCGCCCTCAGGCCTTCTTCCCGGACAACCGCCATGTTCCGCAGCATCTCGACCACAGTTTTGATTCTCGCCGGCGCCGTTGTGCTCTGCCTGCTTGCACTCCGGCTCCTAGTGTCTGCGCTGTTTGCACTGTCAGGAGTTCGACGGTGCGCGCGCGAGCAGGTTCTGAGTTGGTGATATTTCGAACATTGTGCATCGCTACCGCGTTGACTCACTGAGTGTTACCGACGGAGATGACGCAATGAACAGAGATATCGCGAAGGGCAACTTCACGCAGCTGAAAGGCAAGATCAAGGAGCAGTGGGGCAAACTCACCGACGACGAGATCGACGAGCTCGAAGGCAAGTCGGAAATTCTCGCGGGCAAACTGCAGGAGCGGTATGGCCTGAGTCGTGAGGACGCCGAGCGCCAGGCGAAGGAATTCCAGGATCGCAACGATTGGCATTGATG
>DATEML010000226.1:0-13846 GCA_035275585.1 Steroidobacteraceae bacterium
GGTGCGCACCGACTTCGCGAAGGCGCTGTGGGAGAACCCACAGATCTACGAGCAGACCGTGCGGATCTATCCGCTCAAGCGCATCGGCGAGCCGGACGAGATCGCCGGCGCCGCCGTGTTCCTCGCCTCGCCCGCGGGCAATTTCACGACCGGCCAGACGATCGTCATCGACGGCGGCGGCATGGTCGGCCGCGGCGGCTAGCGAAGCAGCGTTTCGCAGCGCGCTGGATCCGGCGAAAACTGCGAAGAAACTGAAAAAACAGGCACGGCGCGCGAGCTGCTAGCATTTGCTCATGCAGCTCGAAGAGCAGAAGCCTAGATGGCTGCGCCCGCAATGGTGGTGGCCATTGCCCGCCGGGATGCTGCTCGGCATCGCGCTGCGCCTGGTTTTCTCGGGCGGTCCCGACGACGCGTTCACGACGATGTCGGGGTCGTTCGTGCTGCTCGCGCCGACGGTCGTGGGCGCCGTAACCGTCTACATCGCAGAGCTGCGGGAGCGGCGCAGCTGGTCGTACTACTTCGGCACGGGTGCGCTCGCGAACGTGCTGTTCGTGGTGGGCACGTTCATGTTCATGCTCGAAGGACTGATCTGCGTGATCATCGCCACGCCGCTGTTCGCTTTGCTCGGTGGCGTCGCGGGCATACTCGCCGGAGCGGCGTGCCGCTTGACCCGGCGCTGGATGCAGCCGACGGTGTACTGCCTCACTGCCCTGCCGCTCGTGCTCGGCAGCGTGGAAAACAAACTGCCCGTGCCGCGCGAGATCAGCACCGTCGAGCGCTCGATCACGATCGCGGCTCCGCCCGCCGACGTGTGGGCCCAGCTCACGACGGCTCCGCGCATCCGGCCGGAGGAAGTCGAAGACGGGTTCGTGTATCGCATTGGCGTGCCGCTGCCGGAATCGGCCATCACCGGCGTCGGCACAACCGGTGAAGTCGTCCGCCACATCCGCATGGGCAAGGGCATCCAGTTCGACCAGGTAGCGGCAGACTGGGAGCCGGGCCGCCGCGTGCGCTGGGTGAACCGCTTCACACCGGATTCCTTTCCGCCGCGCGCGCTCGACGATCACGTGCGGATCGGCGGCGCGTACTTCGACGTCATCGACGCTGAGTACGCACTGCAGCCGGGCGCGGGCGGCACGACAGCGCTGCACGTCGCGATCAGCTATCGCGTCAGCACGCGCTTCAACTGGTATGCAGGGCGCGTTGCCGAGGTGCTGCTCGGCAACTTCGAGGAGACCGTCCTGCACTTCTACGCGCGGCGCGCGGAAGCCCAGGCCACCCTCCGTGGCGGCCTGCGCAATTGATCAGAATTGCGTGACGCCGTCCCACTGACGGCCGATGAGCGTCGCGCCGTCGACGACGAACACGGCGTCGTCGTGCATGACGGCTCGACGCGGTACGACGTACGGCGGCGACGGAAAAGGATCGGTTGCGGCCGGCTCCGCGGTCGTGATCACGCCCTTGAAGGCGAGCTGCGGCGCGCTGCCGCCGATCCCGTCGACCTCGAGCAGGTGCGAGCCCGAGTAAGTCCAGTCGAACAGGTCCGGTACGCCCGCGCGCGGCGTTGCGAATACGTCGATCGGCAGGGCGATGCGCAAGCGACCCACGGCCGGCTGCGGCAGCAGCGTCAGCGCATGGGGATCGGCGGTCGCTTCCGAGCTCGATCCTCTGCGGCCGAACACGTGACTGCCGACCGAGCGCGGCCGCAGGATGTCGTGCACGTCGAACAGCTCGATCTTCACGCCGTCGCGCACGCCCGCGTCGTTGGTCTGGCCGCCGACCGTCAGTACCAGCTCGCCGCCCGCAGGCCCGATCGGCTGCAGATAGGTCGAGACGCCGGGAATCTCCAGCGAGCCTGCGATGACCGGATCGTCGGGTACGCTCAAGTCGATCACGTAGAGCGGATCGACGACCCTCGCAGTGACCACGTACGCGCGGTCGCCAAAGAAGCGCACAGCGTGGACCTGCTCGCCCGGCTTGCCGATCGGCGCGGTCCGCAGCGAGTTCGGCAGCGTCGCGATCGGGGTCAACTCGTGGTCGGAACCCTCGCGCAGCACGTGCAGGCGGTGGACCGATTCTCCGCCGGGCTGGAACTGCGACGTCAGGATGCGCAAGTCGCCGCCGTGCTCATCCATGAAGTACGACGCGTTCTGCCAACCGACCTGCCCACCGATCACACCGCTCGCGCGATAGTCGACGGCGCTGCCGTCTAGTGCGAACTTGTGCAGCACCGTGAAGGTGCCTTCCGGAATCGAGACGCCCTGTCCGCCCACGTACAGGCTGTCGTGCGACATGTAGACGCCGTTGACCTCGGTGCTGATGCAGTTCACATCGGAGATGCGGCGCTGGGTCAGGCTGATGGCAGTGATGACGACCAGGTCCGAATACGCGTCGTTCGCGCCGAGCTCCGCGGGCAACACGCAATCGCCGGCTGCGAGCAGCTGGCGATCGGCGCCGCCGTTCTCGCTGTAGCCGGGTAGCAAGTCGCGCGCCGTGGCCTGGCGGATGCGCAATTCGTTCGCCTGCTTCTTCTCGGCCGTGTCGGCCGGCAACGCGAAGTCGCCGAGACGGGGCCGGTAGCTGTTGACGAGATAGAGCACGTCGTCGATCTTGCGGCTGGCTCGCAGCCAGCCGTCGATCTCGATCTCCCACGCCTGGGACACGTTCGCAGGATCGCGCACGTCGAGGAGCTGGATGCGTGTGCGGTCCGGCCGCACGAACAGCGCCGCGAGCGCCGGCTGCGGCAGCAGCCAACCGCCATAGTTCTGACTGACCGCAACCAGATACTGCGTCGCGCCTTGCGCGGATTGCAGCTGATACAGCTGCGGCAGCGCGCTCTGCTCGCCCTGCAGCTCGAACTCCGACACGATCTCGGTCGTCGCGGAGTCGGGGTGCGTGCGAGCGATCGTGAGCACGTTGCGGGTGAAGCCCGGGATCGCAGGCGCCACGTCCGGCCGCATCGAGTAGATGTACTGGCCGTCGTACTTCACGAGATCCGCTTCATCCACGCCTGCCACTTGCACGGTGGTCGCGGAGAACGTGTTCTGCGCGGCTGCGCGGGGCGCGCTGAGACCGCTGACGGCTGCGACTTCAGGCATGCCGACCAGCGACATCCGCAGGCCGTTGCGCAGTGGCCGCAGCAGCTGCTCGTCGCTGGTTGCATAATGCAGGACGCCTTCGTGGGACGGCGCGAGGCGCAGCGCCGAGTAATCGGTATTGATGGGCTCTTCGCCCGAGCCGCCGCTGCATGCCGCGAGGCCACCGCACGACGCGAGCAGCGCGAAAGTCCTCGTCCAGGTTGACCCCATGATCGTCGCTCCGTAGCTTGGTATCCTGTTCGTGTCGGGATACTAGGAAGCGCGCCGCGAGCAAATCCGTCGCAACTTTGTAAAGTCTGTGAGGACGCGCGCCGCGAACGCGAGAGTTCATTACCGGCAGATCACGCCACGTACATTTGAGTAACATTTCGCTACCAATGCCGCACAGGGGCGAAGCGCGGGCTCTGGAACAATGCGCGCAATAGCGCGCAACCTGCCGCGCGTCGCACGACGGCCAGCACCATGAACCTCATCGTACGAACGACTTTTTCGCTTCTGACGATCGCTGCCGCAGCCGGCTCGCTGCCGGCCGCCGCGCAGAGCCCGTGCACGGCTCCTTCGCCGGACTGTGCCATCGTCGGTGACTTCGACCTCTCGGTATCGGTCGGCTATGGCACGCGCACCAACCCGGTGACGGGGCGTGAGGACATCCCGCTGTACGTCATTCCGCAGGTGAGCTACTACGGCAAGCGCTTCTTCCTCGAAAGCCTCGAGCCGGGCGTAACGCTGTACGAGAGCGACGCGAACACGTTCAATCTGATCGCGACGCCGGGCTACGATCGCGTGTTTTTCAGCCGCCACGATCTGCAGAACGTGATCATCGCGAGCTCGCTGGCCGGCGGCGACTTCCAGGGCCGCGAGAATCCGCCGACGCCTTCGTTTGGCGACCAGGCATTTCCGGTCCCGCGCCGTCACACGACGTACCTGGCCGGACCGGAATGGCTGTTCCGCTGGCGCGACTTCATCGGCCAGGTCAACGCGTTGTACGAGGTGACCGGACGGCACAAGGGCTACGAGTTGCGCGCCGGGGTGTCGGCGCCGCTGATCCAGACGAAGCAATCGCTGGTGGTCAATGCCGGCTGGACCTGGAAGAGCGCGGAAGCCGTCGACTACTACTACGGCGTGGACACCCTTTATAAACCCGGTGGCGCGTTCAATCCGTTCATCAAGCTGAGCTATGCCGTACCGCTCTCGGAGCGCTGGACGCTCACCGCCTTCGTCCACTATGAGTATCTCGACGACTCGATCTACGACAGCCCGATCGTGTCGGATCACGAGGTCATAACTGCATTTGCGGGCCTTAAATTCAAAGTTCTCTAAAGCTGCGCTCGCGTGTGCCCTGTTGCTGTCCATCCAGACCGCGGGCGCCGCGGCCGATGCCGCGCGTCCGCCGATCGAGCTCAAGCTGCGGCCGCGCGTGTGCACGCTGTCCGGCGACGACGAGACCTGCAACACTACGGTGCACGCGCAATGGCGCTCCAAGCGCAACGAATCGTTGTGCCTGTTCATCGTCGATCGACCGCACATCCGGCACTGCTGGGAGAATCACGCCGAGGGCGTCTACAGCGTCGAGGTCTCGTTCAGCGACGATCTCGTCGTGCAGCTGCGCGACGCCGAGCGCGATGACGTTCTGGCGTCGCAGGCCATCGCCGTGATCCGGCAGGCGCTGCTGCTGCGGCACAAGCGTCGGCCACCCTGGAACATTTTCGACTAGGCGCCGCCCGCATGAACGCCGTACCCCTGGTCCTGCTGGTCGAAGACGATCTGCGCCTCGCCGAGCTCGTGCGCACTTATCTGAGCGGCAACGGCTTCCGCGTGATCGTCGAGCACCGCGGCGACCGCGTCATCGAGCATCTGCAGGCTGCAGGCCCGGACCTCGTGGTGCTCGACCTCGGCCTGCCTGGCCGCGACGGCTTCGCGGTGTGCAAGGACCTGCGCGCCGCCTCCGACCTGCCGATCCTGATCGTCACGGCGCGCGACAACGACATCGACCACGTCGTCGGGCTGGAGATCGGAGCGGACGACTATGTCGTCAAGCCGGTCGAGCCGCGCGTGCTGGTCGCGCGCATCCACGCACTGCTGCGGCGCAGCCGCGCAACCTCGCCGGTCGAGCCGCGACTGCTGAAATTCGGCGAGCTGACGATCAACGCAACCGCGCGCTCCGTCACGATCGGTACGAACGACGTGGCGCTGTCGAGCAACGAATTCGGCTTGCTGTTCTTCCTCGCTTGTCGCGCCGGCGAAATCCAGTCGCGCGAGACGCTCTACCTGCAGCTGTACAAGCGCGAGTACGACGGCCTCGACCGCACGCTCGACGTGCGCGTTTCGCATCTGCGCAAGAAGCTGGCCGACGCCGGCGCGCCGGAGCGCATCCGCACGGTGTGGGGCCATGGCTACCTGTTCGCGCCCGATCCCTGACCATGGCGCGGCATTTCCTCACGCTGTATCTGTCGATCGTCATCACGCTCGCGGCGGTCAGCTGGGGACAGGAGCGCCTGTGGCGATCGTACGGCGCCGGCGCGCACGCGAGCGAAATGCCGCAGGCTGGCGTGCTTGCCGTTCTCGAGCGTCAGCTCGCCGGCGTTCCGAGCGAGCGACGCGCGGGCTTCGTGGCCGACGCCGCGCACGATACCGGGCTCGATCTCGAGTTACTCGAGCCGCAGGACATCGCGGGCGCAGGCGAGATCACCGCGCTGGCGGACGGCAAGGCCGTGCTCATGGACGGCGCGGATGGCCGCGCCTGGGTGCTGAAGCGAATCGGGCAGGACGGCCGCGTGCTGGCGTTCCGCTTCGAGAACGGATCGCAGCGCGGGCTGCTCGACTGGATCCTCGCGTTCGTGTTCTACGCAGCGATTGCGCTCGTCATCATGGCGTGGCTGTGGCCGATGACGCGCGACTTGCGCACGCTCGAGCGCTCGACCGTGCAGTTCGGCGACCGCAACTGGAGCTTCGACGCGCCGATCGCGCCGCGCTCGCCCGTCTACCGGCTCGCCGAAGCCTTCCGGCGCATGGCGGCGCGCATCGACGGGCTCATCGGCTCGCACAAGGACATGTCGAATGCGCTGTCGCACGAAATCAAGACACCGCTCGCGCGCATGCGCTTCGAGATCGAGCTGGCGCGCGGCGCGGTCGAGCGCGACGCGCTGCTGCGGCATCTCGATCATCTGAACACCGACATCACCGAGCTCAATGCATTCGTGACGGCGACGCTGGAGTACGCGGTGCTCGAGCGCGCGGAAATGGCGCTGAACATCGCGCCGCACGATTTCACGTCGATCGTGCCCGCGGTCACCGAGTCGGTGAAGCGCGGCGCGCGCCCCGAGCTGACGATACAGTGCGACGTGGACGCCGCAGCCAAAGCAGTCGTGTGCGACGTGCACCTGATCGAGACGGTGCTGCGCAACCTGCTCTACAACGCCATTCGCCACGCGGGGCGCCAGATCCGCGTGACCTTCACGATCGTCGCGCCGCAGCGCTATCGCCTGTGCGTCGACGACGACGGACCCGGCATCGCCGAGGCGGATCGTGAGCGTGTGTTCGCGTCGTTCGTGCAGCTGGGACAGGCGTCCGGCGAGAAGGCCGGCTTCGGTCTCGGGCTCGCGATCGTCAAGCGGATCGTCGAATGGCACGGCGGCAGCGCACACGCCGACCGCTCGGAGCTCGGCGGCGCGCGCTTCGTCGTGGAGTGGCGTGCTCCTCAGGCTGCGGCAGCGCCGGCCGCGCGGAAGTAGCACGCGAACGCACGTTGCTCCGCAAAGCCCGTGGCGAATATCATCGGCGCACAACAACAAAGGGGAGCGTCATGGAACCGAACTCATCCCAGTACGAAGAGCTCTACGGCGCGGCAGTCGGCGCAAGCAAGGCCGGCTACTACGTGCCGCTGTTTCTGCGCTTCGATCAGCCCGGTACGAGTCGCATCTCCTGGAACTGGCCGGCCTTCTTCGTTTCGTTCTTGTGGATGCTGTATCGGCGCATGTACGGGGCAGCGCTCACCTATTTCTTCCTGTTGCCGGTTGCGCTGGCGGTCCTGAGCACGACTCTCTCGGCCCTGTTCAGCCCGGTTGTGGGAGGTTTTGCGTACCTGACGCTGCTGCTGCTCGTGCAGTTCATCGCCGTCCCGATGTTCGCGAACGCCCTCTACCACTGGCATGTCCGCAACCGCATCCGGAGCCTGGCGGCCGGTGCGCCCTCGCACGAGGCAGTGGTGCAGCGGCTCGTCGGGTCGTCATCCGGTGGCGCGCCCGCCGTCGTCGCCGTCGCTGCCGTGGTCGGCGTCATGTTCTTCGGCATGCTCGCGGCGATCGCGATCCCCGCCTACCAGGACTACACGATCCGCTCGCAGGTGGTGGAAGGACTCAATCTCTCGGCGCCCCTCAAGGCTTCGCTCGCACAGTCGTATGCCACGGCGGGCAGCTGGCCGGCCGACCTGGCGAGCCTGGGACTCGACGGCGCGGCCTACGCAGGGCACTACGTCAGCGACATGGACGTGAGCGGCGGCGTCATTCTGATTCACTACGGCAACGCCGCGCATAGCACCATCGCCGGTCATACGTTGTCGCTGTCTCCGGCGACTGCGAACGACGGCAGTGTCGAATGGGTCTGCGGTTACGCCGGCGGCGACGACGCAACTGCGACGGATATCCCGCCGAAATACCTGCCTTCGCTGTGCCGCGGCGGTGCAGCCCAGGTCGAACGCCTGTGAAGCGGCGCGGTCAGCGCTGCAGTCGATCGAAGCGTTTCAGGATCTTGCGCAGCTCGCCGGTATCGATGGCCGGCACGGTCCGGCCGTTCAGCCCGGTCATCGTTTCCGCCGCGACCATCGCGTTGACGATGCTCTCCTCGACGCCCTGCACCGTGGCGAGAAACAGCGGATTGAGCTGGCCGTTGGCGAGCGTGCGGACCTCGAAGCTGCGGACCTGGCTGACGCCGGGGTTCGCCGTCGAGAACGCGAGGAACAGGTCGCCCGATCCGTCGCCTGAGTAGCTGCCGTTGCGCGCCAAGCCGAGCGACGCGCGGCGCGCGAGGCGTTTCAACTGCTGCGGCAGGAGCGGCGCGTCGGTCGCGACGACGATGATGATCGATCCCTGATCCTGCGCGTCGGGGCGCGTCGCCGGCAGAAACTTGCCTACCGGCGCGCCGGCGATGCGCAGCTCGCTGCGAACGCCGTAGTTCGACTGCACGAGCACGCCGACGGTGTAGCGCTGCCCGGCGATCTCGACGACGCGCGAGCTCGTGCCCGTCCCGCACTTGTACTCGTGGCAGATCATCGCGGTGCCGCCGCCGACGTTGCCTTCGGCGAGCGCGCCGCCGCCTCGTGCGCTTTCCAGCGCGGCGAAGACGTGCGCGGGTTTCACCGGAAATGCCTTGGCGTCGCTCAGATCGCCGTCCCAGGTCTCGGCGACGACCGGCAGCGACCACCAGTAGCCGCTCGCGTCCGGCTTGCCTTGCTTGATGCGCCACGCGATCACCGCATCGCGCACGGTGCCGACGCTATGGGTTCCGGTGATCATCACCGGGCCTTCGAGGAAACCGGATTCCTCGATCCAATGCGCGCCCGTCATCTCGCCGTTGCCGTTCAAGCTGAACACACCCGCGAACACGGGCGTTTCCAGCGACGCGCGACCGCGCGGCAGAATCGCGGTGACGCCCGTTCGTATTGCGTGCTCGCCGGAGCCCTCGATCAGCGTCGTGTAGCCGACCGCGACCGGCGCGACGTCTGTGATTGCGTTGAGCGGTCCAGGCGTGCCGTCGAACGGAATGCCGAGCGCGCGGGCGCGTGGGTGGTCGGCGGCGACGGCCGTGCCGAAGCACGCGCACAGCATGATCGCGACGAGAAGTCTCATCGGATGATGATAGCAGCGTAGGTCGGGCTTTAGCCCGACCTACGCGGAGTCGGGCTGAAGCCCGACCTACATCAACGCCATCAGCCTGACTTGCTTCGCGGCACGAAGAAGAAGTCGCCGACCTCGTGGCCCGCGCCCTTGATCGACTTGAACTCGGGCGTCTGCACGAACTTGTTCTTGGCCGCCGCGACCTCGACGCGCTTGCGCACCCGGCTGAACAGCTCCGGCGCCGAGAGAATGCCGGTGTTGCCTTCCAGCTCGTCGAGGAACGCGCGCGCGAACACCGAGTTGTTGCCGCCGCCTTCGTCGAGCACCGGCTGGTCGCCGCCGGAGGACAGCAGCAGGCGCGAGCGCTTCGGCAGCTTGAACTTGATGTACTCCTTCGAGTACGAAACCTTGTCGTTCAGGAACAGGTAGCTCGGATCGGTGGACAGCAGCCCCGAGTAGCACGAGTCGGCGACCACCAGCACGCGCTTCGCCGTGAGACGGCCGAGATGCCCGGTGATCTGCTCGTTCGGAATCCAGAAGCGATCCTCCGGCGGCGCGTCCGCGTTCACCGGCAGCCAGTAGCCGCTCTCCAGCGCGCCGCTCTTCAGGCGCGTGCCGTGGCCGGCGTAGTAGATCAGCACGTTGTCGTCGGGCTTGAGGACCGCGTTCAGATCGTTGATCGTCTTCAGCATCGTGATGTCGTTGGCGTCGTCGAGGATCTGCACGGTGAAACCGTACTTGTCCGCGAGGATGCGCGCCGTGCGCGCCGCGTCGTACTTCGGCGTCTGCAGGCTCTCGATCTGCTGATAGTTCTGGTTGCCGATGACGATCGCGTAATAGCGGCCGAAGTTCATGCCTGCCAGCGTGCGCTCGTCCGCGGTCGGGGGGATCTGCGTCAGCTCCTGCATGCCCGACGGGGTACGCGTCTTCGGAATCCCCGCAAGCCGCTCCGTGCTCTTGCGACGCTCGCTCTCCAGCTGCGCAATCCACTTCTTGAGCGCATCGACTTCCTTGCTGTTGTCGACCGTCTTTTCGGTCGCCGGCTGCTTGGCCAGCTTGTCCTGCATCTCCTTCAGCTGCTTCTGCAGCAGGCCCAGCTGCGAGTCCTTCTCGGCGATCGCATCTTCCAGCTGGTTGCGCAGCTCGTCCGTCTCGCGCTGCGCGGCGGACGCGAAGATGATGTTGTCCTCCTTGATGCCCCATGCCTGTCGATACAGATTGAGCGCCTTGAGCCCATCCTGCTCCACGCCGAGACCCTGTTCGTACATCGTGCCCAGGTTGAACAGCGCGCGCGAATAGCCCTTGTCCGCGGCCTTTTGATACCACTCCGCCGCGGCCGCATAGTCAGGCGGCACGCCCATGCCGCGCTCGTAGATCTCGCCGACGTTGGTCATCGCCTCCGGATCACCGCCCTGCGCGGTTTCCATCCAGATGCGCAGCGCCTGCTTGATGTCGGCGCGATCGTAGGCGACGTATTCGCCGCCGCGGATCGTGCACTCGGCCGTCGTCGTGCGGATCGGCCTGCGCTGCGACAGGAACGTGCTGTTGCCGAGCTGGCGCACCTGGCCCGGCAACAGGCAGTCGACGATCTCCAGGTCGGAACGCTTCACCATGCCTTTCGTAGCCGCGGCCTTGCCGGACTCGGCCGCCGAGGCAACGACCAGCACGGCCGGCGCCAGCAGCAGAGCGATGCGACCGAAGGTCTGGGCGAAGCGATTCGCTGTCATGAGTGATTCCTCGTCCCGTCAGAAACTCCGCTGGAAGCGCAAGCCGATGCTCACGTCCTGGAAGCTGATGAACTCGAAGCTCTCCAGCCGCTGGTACTCGATGTAGCCGGAGACGCCGCCCTTGAACTGCGCCGAGAAGCCGGCTGCCAGCCGCCAGTACGACGTGTCGGGGTTGTCGGTCGCGACCAGCACCGGCGGGGTGCTCGCCGCGTTCGGATCGCTGGCAAAGCGCACGCCGAACACGTCGACGTCGTCTTCGAACTCCCGCACGAAATCCGCGCGCAGATGCGGCAACAATACACCCCACGAGACGTTCCACGCGTACGTGAGTCGCAGTCCGACGTTGCCGGTCAGCGATTTGAACTTCTGTTCGTCATAAATCAGGTTCAGACCGCCGGCGCCGGACTCGGTGAAGCCGTCGATGGTCGTGTCGATGTAGAAGAAACCGAGGTTAGGTGAAATCGTAAGGCCGCCGGCCAGGAAGTCGTAGCCGGCGGACAGGCCGCCGCTCCACGTCATGCCATCCGTATCGCCCTGCGCATCGGCCGACACCAGACCCATGCCATCGACGTACGTGATGTTGCGCTCGGCGTCGAAGCTCGAGTTCGCAATGTTGACGATGCCGTCGAAGTAGAAGTTTTTCGCGGCATACGCCGAGCCGTACAACGACAGCGCGAACGAATCGGTGTCGAGCGCGCCGTCGTCAGCCGCGAAATCCACGCTCGACGAGCCGTACGAGAGCGCAGCGCCCAGTACGGCCTTGTCCGAGACACGGTAGTCCAGCCCGCCGACGAACGCCCATTGGTCGGCATCGAACGCCGGGCTCGCCGCGCTCGCGTCCTTGTCGCCAAAGCTGAAGTTGCCGCGCACCCACAGACCCCACTTGTCGCTGAGCAGCCCGCCGGGCTCATCGGCGCTTGCGCCGCCGCCGAGGAACTGCTTCACCATGTCCTCGAGCTGTGCCAGGGGTACCAACTTGCCGTCGACGATGACGTTGAGGCCGGCGAGGCTGAGGCCGCGCGCGCCGCCACGCAGCGCAATGAGGCGATCCATGATGCTCGCGTACTGCGTGTTGGCGAACAGCAGCGTCTGCGTGCGCGCGACCGAGAAGTCGTCCGGAATCAGTTCCTCGATCGCCTCGATCTGATTGGCAGTCGTGTTGTTCTGGCGGATCCCGTTGCACTTCGTCAGCAAGTCCCGCTGATCGACGGTCAGCGCCGCTTCGTCGCGCGAGAGCTGCGCCAGTGAGTCGCACATGCTGTCGAGCTTCTGCGCCATCCGGCGCTGCTCCTCCGTCAGGCCCGGGATCTCCGACAGCACAGTCTCCGGCGGCGCCGTCGCGACAGTGATCACCGTGACGTCGGTCGAAGTGTTACCGGCGTTGTCGGTGACGAGCAGGATGATGTCGTTCCGGCCGTCCGGCAGTGTGACCGTCAGCGTCTGTCCCGCGCCGAGGACTTCCGTGCTTTCGCCGCCGGTCAGGCGCGACCACTGGTACGAAGCGATCGCGCCGTCAGGATCGGTCGAAGCCGAGGCGTCGAGCGTGACGCTCTCGCCGGGCTGACCGTCGCTGTCGGCAACGTTGCGATCCGGACCGGCGTTCGCGGTCGGGCGCGCCGCCGAGTTGACCGTGACCACCACGTCGTCGGTGTCGATGTTGCCGGCGTTGTCGGTGACCGTCAGGCGAATGTCGTGCACGCCGTCGTCGGGCAGCCTCACGGTGAGCGTCTGGCCGGTGCCGAGCTGCTCGATGGTCTCGGCGTCGACGATACGGCTCCACTCGTAGGTCGCGATCGTGCCGTCGGAGTCGGTCGAGCCCGAGCCGTTGAGCGTCACGCTCTCGCCGGGGCGGCCGTCGCTGTCGTTGAGAGTCTGGTCCGGACCGGCGTTCGCAGTCGGAAGGGCCGGCGCGTTGACGGTGACCACGATGTCGTCGCTGGCGAAGCTCGTGGTGGTGTCGCTGCTGTCGTCGTTGACGCTCAGCTGAATGTTGTGCGGGCCGGGCGCCAGGGTCACGGTCAGGATCGGGTTCGTGCTTGCCGGTCCGAGCGTCGAATCGGTGGTCAGGTCGGACCATTGATACGTGAGGACGTTGCCGGCGTCGACGTCAGTCGTGGCGGAAGCGTCGAGCGTGACCGACTCGCCGGGCTGGCCATCCGTATCGCTGACGGTCTGATCCGGGCCAGCGTTAGCGACCGGCGGCGTGTTGCGATCGTCGCAGGCCGCCTGCTCGGCCCTCGTGCCCACGACGTCACCGGGCGTGTTCGTGATCGGAATCGTCACGGGCCCGACGCGCTTGCCCCCCAGGTCGCTCACAGCCAGCTGCAGACTGAACGCCTGGCCGGGGCCGAAGGTGAAGTCCGTGTTGGCGATGACGATGCATACGCGCCCCGGGCCGTTGTTCGGAAACAGCCCGACGGGCAGGAGTCCGTTCGGCTGGTTATTCACGAGCACCTGCAGCGAGGAGGGGTCGATCAGCAGCGGCGCACTGCCGGCGATGACGTCGAGCTGGCGCAGGTTGATGGTGACCGACTGGCTGACGTTCGGCAGCTCCACTTTGGCAGCGGTGCCAGTGATGGTCGGCGGTCCGGCGTGCGCTGCGGGGGTGAGGATCGCCAGCAAGCCGCCGACGAATGCGCTGCAAACCGTGCTTGCTCGGGCAAGCGAGCGAAAGAACATGGCCTATCTCCCGGGTCTTATTGATTCGTCTGTTCGGGCTTCGGTCGCCGGGTCAGCGGCACTCCGAGGCTGCGCAGTGTATCTAACAGCCCTGCTCCGTGAGCAGCAACGCCCGTAAGTACCAGTGGTCCAGGGGCTTGCAAGGAAAGTGAACTGTGCCCGCGGCCGTTGACAATCGTTGTGATGCGCGTCGCAATCGTTGTCATGCACCATTCCGCACGCCTGCTGCTGGCCCTGTTTTTGGCGGGTTGCGCTAGCAACGCGACGCGCATCGAGACACTCGCAGGCACGCTCGGCATGAGTCGCAGCGTCCTGGAGGTCGGCGGCTTCAGCAGCCTCCTGTACATGCGCGGTGCTGCCGGGCCGCAGGATGCGCCGTTGGCGGTCTTCATCGAAGGCGACGGCGTGCCATGGCGCGGTGGCATGGAACCGAGCCTCGATCCGACGACGGGCGACCCGATTGCACTGAAGCTGCTCGGTCAGACGCCGCTGCCCGCTGCTTATGTCAGTC
>DATEML010000227.1:0-7185 GCA_035275585.1 Steroidobacteraceae bacterium
GGATGTCCTGCGCGTGCGACACGCGCAGGTGAAGACAAGCACAGATTCGGCGTGACTTCGGTCACCAGAGAGGTTGGTCCGTCATGAGAACCGTCCATTTCCGTTCACTGTCGATCGCTGCGATTGCCATCTTGACGTTCGCAGCGAGCGTGGCCGCCCAAGAGAAATCATCGGGACTGCTGAACTCACTTGAAGTGCAGCAGCTCGTGAAGCGGGCAGAGCCGGGCGACAACGCGCGCCTCGCTGCGCACTTCACGGCGCTCGCGGATCGCTACGCAGCCGAAGCCAAGCGCCACACGTCGATGGCGCAGAGCTTCGTCGGCAATCCAAGTCGCAACCTCGGGACAGGCATGAGCGCGCACTGCAAGCAGCTCGCGGATCTCAATACGAAGTCGGCGACCGAGCTCCGTGAGCTCGCAACTTACCACCAGACACTGGCCTCGGGTGCTACGGCGACGCCGCCGGCTGGGGGCGCACGCTTCGAGGGAGGCGCGGGTGCGCCAGCGCCGACTGAACAGGAACTCAATGCGATGGCGGCCAAGGCGAGCACTCCTGCCGATCACCGTGCTCTCGAGGAGTACTTCCTGACGTTGGCGAAGCGGTACACAGCTGACGCCACCGCGCACGCCACGACGGCGAGTGCTTACCGCGGCACAAAGATCGCCCAAGCAGCTGTGCACTGCGACAACTTGGTCAGATTGTCCAGGGACGCCGCCAAGGAAGCCACTGCCGCAGCGGAGATGCACAAGCAGCTGGCCAACGTGGCTCGCTGAGAGGTGGACCCGACGGAGTGGGCGGGTGATTCGATCCCGCCCCTCGGCTGGGCCCAAAAGGCAACTCGTATCGTGACCGACGTCACAGGAACGGTTGGACGGCCATGAGAACGATCTTGATTCGGGTAGCAGCCGGTGCCGCGCTGGTGCTGGCGACCCTTGCGAATAGTGCGAACGCACAAACAACCTCGCCAATCCTGAACACACTTGAAGTTCAGAAACTGGTGGCGAGCGCCGACCCGGCGGACAACGCGCGTCTGAGCGCTCACTTCGCTGCCCTGTCCGAGCGATACGCGCGCGAAGCCGCACGTCACGACGCAATGGCGCAAGCGTTCATTGCGTCGCCGACACGACGAACGCCCGCCAATACCGCTGCGGATCACTGCAAGCGCCTGGCGGGACTCAACACGCAGGCCGCGAACACCTTGCGCGAGCTGGCGGCGTACCACGAGAAGCGGGCGGCGGGCGCCGTCGCTGAGGTGCCCAAAGGGGCGGCTCGATTCCATGCCGGCGGCGGTGCTCCGGAGCCGGCGGATGACGAACTCGCGGCGCTCGCCGGACGTGCCAGCACACCGGCGGATCACCACGCACTGGAGGAGTACTTCCAGACGGCAGCCAAGCGCTATCGCGAAGCTGTGAACGAACACACCTCGATGGCGCAGGCCTATCGAGGTACGCGGATCGCGCAAGCAGCGGTCCACTGCGATCGGCTCGTGAGCCTGTCGCGAGACGAAGCGAAAGAAGCCACGGCGGCTGCGGAGATGCACAAGCAGCTCGCAACGACCGGCCGGTGATGCGGCCGGAGACACGGACCGGTTGGAGCCGGTCCGTGCCGCAGGAATTCAACTGGTGACTGACATGACCCGCTTCTCCTCCTCGATCGTGCTAATGGTGCTGACGGCGATGGCTTCGCCCGCCGTTGCGGCGGCGCAGGACGCGAAGCCGCTCCCGTCTCCGCTCGCGATCGGCGATGTCATTCGAATTGCCGGCGAGCGGCGGGACGAGATTCAAGCGGCGCGCGCGCGTACGCGGGCAGGTGAGGCTCGGCCGGCGATCGTGTCGGCACTCTCGGATCCCATGCTCTCGCCGTCTCTTGACCACTTGCCGTTCATGCTCAACGGCGCCGACTTCAGCGTCGCGTTCGAGCAGCAGATTCCGCTCTCGGGCATTCGCGGGCATCGCAAGGCGTCTTCATTGGCTGATGTAGATCGCCTGCGAGCGGAGGCCAATCGGACGACGCTGGATGTGGGGATCGAAGCCGCGAACGCCTACCTGATGCTCCAGGAACGCCGACGCACCGCCGCGCTGCTGGACGAGCAGCTAACCTTTGCTCGCAGCGTGGTGAGCGCGGCGAATGCGCGATACGCCAGCGGGACCGCCCCGCAATCCGATGTGTTGCGCGCCGAGGTCGAAGTCGCACGGCTCGAAGCGACGGCGCGTGCCCTGGTAGCCGAAGTGCGAGGAGCCGAGGCGATGCTCAACACCAGTCTCGCGCTCGATGCCGACACTGCCGTTCCGCCGTTGTCGCCACTGACGCTCGCGCAGCCCATACCCGCATGGTCGTCAATTCGATCGGCATTGACATCCCGGCCCGAGCTTGCAGTTGGTCGAGCCGAGATCGCGCGCGCCGTAGCGGACGTGGAGGTCATGAAGGACATGTACTCGCCGATGGCGACGATCCGCACCGGGCCCTCTTACACGATGGCCGAAGGGCGCGGTTGGATGGCGATGGTCGGGATCAGTCTGCCGATTTGGCGCGGGAAGTTGAAGGCGGGTGTGGCGGAGGCGGAAGCCATGCGCGCCATGTCGGAAGCCGACCTTCGCGCGATGACGCGCATGATCGAAGGCGATGCGGCTGGCGCGATCAGCCAGTTGCAGGCGGCGCGCGACCGTCAGACCGCTCTGACGAATGACGTGCTACCGCGTGCGCGGATGGCGATTGAACCCGCGGTTGCGAGCTACGGCGCGGGCCAGCTTCCGTTAGTCAGCGTCATCGAAGCGATTCAAGCGCTCTGGGGCGTTCAGTCCGATCTCATCGTCGCGGATACGCAACTCGGTCTTGCCTGGGCGCGACTCGGTCGTGCCATTGGATCGTACGAGGCGATCGTCAAATGAAATCCTTCACCACGCTCCAACGCATCGGCGCGCCTCTCGCATCGGCGATCGCCACGGCGCTCGTCTTCACGATCGGGTTGTGGATTCAGCACGCGCGATCGGGATGGCCCTTCGACCGGCCCGTTGACACACCGAAGGTCGAAAGCATGGCCGGCATGGAACCGACGACCGGTGCGAACACCCACAACCGGGTTCCAGTCGATGTTGCCGCCGCGCGGTCGCTGGACATTCGACTGGAGACCGTCGGGCGGGAGTCGCTGACGCAGACCGTGCGAGCGGTCGCGACGATCGTGCCAGACGAGTCGCGGATCTCGCACGTGCATACCCGCGTGGCGGGCTGGATCGAGCATCTGGACGTCAACACCACCGGTGAGGACGTTCGGGAGGGTCAGCCGCTCGCGCACATCTTCTCGCAAGAACTGCTGTCCTCTCAGACGGAGTACCTGGCAGCACGAAGAAATACCACGGCGTCGGGGATCACGAGCAGCGTCGTCGCGAGCGGCAGGACGCGCCTTGGCGTGTTGGGCATGACCGCCGATGAAATCGCCGCGATCGAGGTAACGGACGAACCGAAGCGGCTCGTGACCGTGGTCGCCCCACGGAGCGGCGTGGTCGTGAATCGCGGCGTGACGGTTGGCACCTCTGTCGATCCCTCGACGACACTGCTGACGATTGCCGACCTGTCGCGCGTGTGGGTGCTGGCCGAAGTACCCGAGGCCAGCATCCCGGCCGTGCGTGTTGGCAGCTTGGCGCAGCTGGACTTTTCCGCGTCCGGCCGATCGCCATTCGCCGCGCGAGTCGATTTCATCTATCCCACGCTGACCGAACGCACACGAACGTTGCGGGTCCGTCTGTCGGCGGGCAACTCTGGCGGTGCCCTGCGGCCAGGGCTGTACGGGACGGCGTCCTTCGAGTCCGCAGGACAGAACGTCATCACGGTGCCGCGTGATGCGGTCGTCGATACGGGACTACAGCAGCACGTCTTCGTAGCGGCCGGCGATCAGTTCGAGCCTCGCCCTGTTGTGGTCGGTGCCCAACTCGCCGATCGCGTAGAGATCCGCGAAGGCTTGAGACAAGGCGAACAGATCGTCGCCGCTGGCGTGTTCCTCCTCGATTCGGAGAGCCGTCTCAGAGCGACCGGTGGAACTGGCGGCCACAACCACGGTGCGCCGGCCGGAAAGCAGGAATCACCAACAGCGCCGAACTCAGACCCCCACGCCGGCCACAAGCAGTCGTCGGTGGAGTCGAGCGGGTCTCACACCGGGCATGACGCGATTGAGTCGTCGGCAAAGCCCCATGCGGGTCACCAGGAGTAACGGCCATGGTCGAACGCATTATTGAACTCTCCGTTCGGTACAAGTGGGCCGTCTTCGGGGCCGTCCTGGCGCTCGCATTGTTCGCCGTGGATTCCGTTCGCAAGACGCCACTTGATGCCCTTCCCGACCTCTCGGACCCGCAGGTCATCGTCTACACCGAGTGGATGGGTCGGAGCCCGGATCTCGTGGAGGACCAGATCACGTACCCGCTCGTGCGGGCGCTCCAGAGCACTCCGGGCGTCCGCACGGTCCGCGGCTACTCGATGTTCGGCATGAGCTTCACCTACGCCCTGTTTGGTGACGGCACGGACATCTATTGGGCACGGACACGGGTGCTCGAGCAACTCGGGCGCGTGCAGCAACTCCTGCCACCGGGCGTATCGCCCACGCTTGGCCCCGACGCCAGTGGCATCGGCTGGGTCTATCAGTACGTCCTCAAGGACACGACCGGCAGACTCGACCTGGCGGAACTGCGCACGCTGCAGGACTTCACGGTCCGTCCTGCTCTGCAGGCTGTCCTCGGCGTCGCGGAAGTCGCCTCCCTTGGTGGTTTCGAACGCCAGTACCAGATCGTCGTCGACCCGGACAGGCTGGTGGGCTTCGGTTTGACGCTGACCGACATCACCCGTTCAGTCCGCGATGCGAACGCCGAAGTCGGCGCCCGCGTGTTGGAGCTTGCAGGCCGCGAGTATGTCCTGCGAGGACGGGGCTATGTGAAGGACCTTGCGGACCTCGAGCGAAGTGTCGTCGCGGTTGGTCCTGGAGGCACGCCCGTCCGTCTGGGTGACATTGCGACCGTCAGATTCGGACCGGACATTCGTCGTGGCGCCGCGGACTTCAATGGCACCGGCGAAGCCGTTGGCGGGATCGTGGTGATGCGCATCGGATCGAACGCGCTGCAGGTGATCGACGCCGTCAAGAAGCAGATCGCTCAACTGCAGTTGCCCGAAGGCGTGACGCTGATTCCGACCTACGACCGTTCCGATCTGATTCTCGGCTCAATCGCGACGCTGACGGACACACTCACGCAGCAAGCAGTCATCGTCACGATCATCTGCCTCGTATTCCTGTTTCACTTCCGATCTGCGCTCGTCGTGATGTTCGTGCTTCCGTTGTCGGTGCTGTTCTCGTTCATCGCCATTCGCTACCTGGGGCTCTCCTCGAACATCATGTCGCTCGGCGGCATCGCGATCGCCGTTGGCGAGTTGGCCGACGCAGCCATCGTGCTGATCGAGAACGCGCATGTTCGACTGGCTGCTGCCGAGCCGGGCTCGGATCGGAAGCAGATCATCGTCGATGCGTGCAAAGAGGTCGGGCGCCCGATCTTCTTCTCGCTGCTGCTGATCACCGTCAGCTTCCTGCCGATCTTCACCCTGGCAGGCCAAGCTGGCCGTCTGTTCACACCCCTCGCGTACACGAAAACCTTTGCGATGTTCGCCGCGGCTATCCTCTCCATCACGCTCGCACCTCCGTTGATGGTGCTGCTCCTGAAGGGACGATTCCGGACGGAGGCCACGAATCCGGTCAGCCGCCTGTTGGTCGCCGTCTATCGACCTATTGCGAGAGTCGTCGTCCGCTATCGCGTGGTCGTGGTCGCACTCGCAACGGTCTTGATGATCGCGACAGTGCCGATCTTTCAGCGTCTCGGTTCGGAGTTCATGCCACCACTGGATGAGGGCACGCTCCTCGTGATGCCCACCACGTTCCCAGGCATCGCGATCGAAGAGGCACGCCGGGCACTGCAGCGGCAGAACCAGACGATCAAGAGCTTCGCGGAAGTGGCCTCCGTGCATGGCAAAGCCGGGCGCGCGGAAACGGCCACCGATCCGGCGCAGCTCGACATGATCGAAACCGTCATCACGTTGCGACCCCGCGAGGAGTGGCCGACTCGACACACGCACCGTTGGTACAGCGACTACGCACCCGAGTGGCTGAAGCCCGCCCTCGCCACGGTTTGGCCGGAAGAACGCGCCCGGACACTCGCCGAGCTGTCGCGCGATCTGGACGCGGCGCTTCGTATGCCGGGCTACCAGATGGCGATTGCACCGCCGATCCGCACCCGCATCGACATGCTGACGACGGGTGTTCGGACACCGGTCGGTATCAAAGTGTTCGGCACCGAGCTCTCCGAGATCGAAAGGGTCAGCATCGCGCTCGAAGGCATGCTCCGTCAGGTGCCGGGCACACGTAGCACATTCGCGGAACGCCAGACCGGTCGCGAGTACGTCGACATCGTGCCCAATCGCGATGCGATTGCGCGGTATGGCCTCACCGTCAGAGACGTGCAGGACGTCATTGAAGCCGCCGTCGGTGGCATGCCCGTGTCCACGGCCATCGCTGGGCGCGCGCGCTTCTCGATCAACCTGCGGTACGCCGCCGATCGACGCTCGGATCCGCAAGCGTTGCGCCGCATCCTCGTGCCGGTTCAGTCCACCGGTGGCGTGTCGGATTTCGGAGGGGCGAACGCCGGTGGTGGCGCGTCACCGCGGAGCGGCGGGATGGTGACGTCGGTTTCGGCCGCGGCGGGTGGCGGCATGGGTGGGATGGGTGGCGGCAGTTCCAGCGCGCCGATGGCTTCGAGTGGCGCTTTGTCTGCCGCACAACAGGCCCTGCCAATGGGTACCGCATCTGGGTCTCTTGATCTGCTCGAGCAGTACCGACAGCCGGGCGCAGCCGTGCCGCTTGGAGAGTTAGCGGACGTCCGGGTCGTCACTGGGCCACCCATGATCAAGGACGAGAACGGAGTGCTCGTCGGCTATGTGTTCGCGGACATCGATCCGACACAGCGCGACCTGGGTGGATGGGTCGATGATGCGAAGGCGCTCGTCGCGGCGCAATTGAAGCTACCGACCGGCTACCGGCTGCAGTGGACCGGCCAGTACGAGTTCCTCGCCCAAATGGAAGAGCGGCTTCGCTACATCATCCCGCTCACGCTCGTCCTCGTGATCGCACTGCTGTACATGTCGATGCGCGGGTGGCCA
>DATEML010000228.1:0-2681 GCA_035275585.1 Steroidobacteraceae bacterium
CCGTCAGGCTCGCCATCATCGACTGGTATTCGTACAGCAGCTGCAGCGTGCCCTGGCTCGCCTCCGCCTGGTACGGCGTATAGGCGCTGTAGAACTCACCGCGCGTGACGATCGCCCAGACCGCCGCGGGAATGTGATGCTCGTACGCGCCGGCGCCGAGGAAGTTCAGCGGCCGGCCGTCGCGCGCTGCGCGCTCCTGCATCAATCGGCCGACCTCCATCTCGGTCAGCGCCTCGGGAATGCCGGCGAGCGACTTGATGCGCAACGCGGCGGGAATCTCTTCGAACAATGCATCGATGCTCGGCGCGCCGATGGCGGTGAGCATCTCGCGAACGTCGGTTTCGGTATGCGGGATGAACGGCATGTCAGTGCCCCGCCTCCTCGACGACCTTCTCGTAAGCCTTCGCGTCGAGCAGTTTGCCCAGCTCGCCGTTGTTGCTCGGCTTCACCTTGAACAGCCAGCCCTGGCCGTATGGATCGCTGTTCACCAGCTCGGGCGTGGCGCTCAAGGCGTCATTGTTGGCGATGACCTGACCCGACACCGGGCTGTAGACGTCGGACGCCGCCTTCACGGATTCCACGACCGCGGCCGCGCCGCCCTGGGTCAGCGCGCGGCCGACCTCCGGCACTTCGACGAATACCAGGTCGCCGAGCGCGCCCTGCGCGTGGTCGGAGATGCCGACCGTCACGGTGCCGTCGCTCTCGACGCGTGCCCATTCATGGGAATCGAGGTACTTCAGGTTTGCAGGAATAGAGGACATGGCAGAGCCCTTGTGAAAGATGGATGTCTTCGGATGAGTTGTTCAGATGAGCGCTTTGCCGTTGCGCACGAATGGATACTTCACGACGCGCGCCGCGAGCAGCTTGCCGCGGATATCGACCTGCACGTGCTCGCCGGTCGCGGCCGGCACGCGCGCGAAGCCGATCGAGCGCTCGAGCGTCGGCGAGAACGTGCCGCTGGTCATTTCACCTTCACCGGCGCCAGGCACGACGACCTTCTGGTGACTGCGCAGCACGCCGCGCTCTTCGAGCACGAGGCCAACGAGCTTGCGCGGCACGCCGGCCCGACGCTGCGCTTCGAGCGCGGCGCGGCCGATGAAATCGCGGTCAGCAGGATCGAAAGCGACGGTCCATGTCAGGCCGGATTCGAGCGGCGTCAGGTTCTCGTCCATGTCGCTGCCGTACAGGTTCATGCCTGCTTCCAGCCGCAACGTGTCGCGCGCGCCGAGACCGCATTGGCGCACGCCCGCGTCACGCAGCGCCGCCCAGAACGCAGCGATGTCCTTCGCCGGCAGGATCACTTCCCAGCCGTCCTCGCCGGTGTAGCCGGTGCTCGCAACGAAATGCGAATCGAGCTGGCGGGAGAAGAACGGCTTCATGCCGAGCACCGCATCGGCGCCCTTGCCGATGACCTTCGCGGCCTTCGCGCGGGCGTTCGGTCCCTGCACGGCGACCATCGCCAGATCGGTGCGCGGCTGGATGTCGACCTTGAACGGCGGCGCCCAGCGCTTCAGCCACGCTGTGTCCTTGTCGCGCGTGCCGGCGTTGACGACGACGCGGAAGTTCTGCTCATCGCCGAAGTAGGTGATCAGGTCGTCGACCACGCCGCCGCGCTCGTTGAGCATGCAGCTGTAGAGCGCCTTGCCCGGATCCTTCAGCTTCGCGGCGTCGTTGGCGAGCAGGTAGCGCAGGTAGTCGCGCGCACGTGCGCCGCTGACATCGGCAATCAGCATGTGCGAGACGTCGAACATGCCGGCGTCCCGGCGCACGGCGTGATGCTCTTCGATCTGGGAGCCGTAGTGGACGGGCATGTCCCAGCCGCCGAAGTCGACCATGCGGGCGCCCGCGGCGACGTGCGTTTCGTACAAAGGCGTCTTGAAACCCATCGTTGCTCCAGCAAAACAAATGACGGCAGCGCGCCGCTATTCGCGGGGCTGCCCTCTGTCCTGCTACCTGAGAGATTCCGGCGCGCGGCTGGGCCGGCACCTCTCCCCTTCGGTGAGTCGGTGACACTCATTCAGAGGGGCCGACTACTCTCCAGAGCCCCTCGAGATGCGCGTGGCGCACCCTGGACATGCCGTTCTTGTGCCTGAGCGTTTCCGGGCGGTTGCGCCTTCGGCGGACGAAAGTGAGCCTTCGTCTCTCTCCGGCATGCCTTGCGATGGGTGGCGTATGGTAGCAGAGAAGCGGTTTAGAATTCCGTGATGTCCACCCTCCCCCGTCGCCGCTCAATTCCCGTGCATATCGGCACCGTCGTCGTCGGCGGCGGCGCACCCATTGCCGTGCAGTCGATGACTAATACCGACACCGCCGACGTCGAGGCGACCGTCCGCCAGGTGCAGGACCTGGCGCGCGCCGGTTCCGAGCTGGTACGGATCACCGTGAATACCGACGAAGCCGCAGCCGCAGTGCCGCACATCGCCGAGCGGCTCGCACGTGCCGGCGTCTTCGTGCCGCTGGTGGGCGATTTCCATTTCAATGGCCACCGCCTGCTGAAGGCGCATCCGGCATGCGCACAGGCGCTCGCCAAGTACCGCATCAACCCGGGCAACGTCGGCCGCGGCAGCAAGCGCGACCCGCAGTTCGCCGAGATGATCGAGGTCGCGTGCCGCAACGCGAAGCCGGTACGGATCGGCGTCAACTGGGGCAGCCTCGACCAGGATCTGCTGACCCGGATGATG
>DATEML010000229.1:0-4449 GCA_035275585.1 Steroidobacteraceae bacterium
GATCAAGGGCCACACGCCGGGCCACTCGGGTTATCTGATCACTTCGGGGCGCAACTCGCTGCTCTACGTCGGCGATGCCGTGCATCACTTCGTCGTGTCGCTGCGCAAGCCGGATTGGCCGAACGGGTTCGACGGCGACGCGGCGACGGCCGCAGCGAGCCGCAGCGCGTTGCTGGCCGATGCCGCGAAGAGCGGCCAGCTGCTGTATGCAGTGCATTTCCCGTTTCCGGGCCTCGGCAAAGTCCAGCGCCAGGGCGAAGGCTACGTCTGGGTTGCGAAATAGTCGCGAGCCGCGCTTGACCTCAAGTCGACTTCAAGTGGCAAAGTGCAGCGATGCAATACTCGATGCACACGCTGCTGATCGGAGTCGGCGCGACACTGGTGATGGATCTGTGGGGAATCGCCCGGACGCGGCTGCTGCGCGTTCCGGCGATGAACTACGGTCTCGTGGGCCGCTGGCTCGCCTATCTGCCGCGCGGGCAGTTTCGCCACAATCCCATCGCGGCATCGTCGCCCGTACGCGGCGAGCTGCTGATCGGCTGGATCGCGCACTACGCGATCGGTATCGCGTTCGCGGCGACGTTACTGGCGATCTACGGTCTCGACTGGGCGTGCTACCCGACGCTAGGCCCGGCGCTGCTCGTCGGGATCGCTAGCGTCGCGGCGCCTTTTCTCGTGATGCAACCGGGCATGGGCGCGGGCATCGCCGCCCGTCGCACTGCGAATCCCACCGCCGCCCGGTTGCAGAGTCTGCTCACGCACACGATCTTCGGCCTCGGGCTGTACGCCGCTGCACGCGTCGTCAGCCCGGTCCTTTGCTCAGCTTGATGTCGCCGTTGTAAGTCTTGATGCGAATGACCGGCCCGCCGCCGTTCACGGTCGCCACGACGACGTTCTCCATCTTCACCGAGACGCCGCCGCGGCGCTCGTTGCGCTCGATCAACGGCTTGCTCGGCTTCACGTCCAGCTCGAAGTCGGACACGATCTCGCCGCGTCCGCTGTCCAGATGCAGCTCGGTCTTGACGTTCGCCGGCAGCGTCAACGTGATCTCGCCGTTCAGCGATGACACCGAGGTCGCACCGCCCGGCGCTACGGCCGTCAGCCCGACGACGATCGGCGCGTTCACGCTCTCCGCGATGACCGTGCCGTTGATGTTCGTCGCGGTGATCGGCCCGTTGACGTTTTCCAGCTGCAGGTCGCCGACGATGTCGCGGACGATGATCTCGCCGTCGTTCACGGTCGACAGGTCCAGCTTCGCCCGTCGCGGCACGCGCGCGACGATCGCGACGGGAGTCGGCGGACCATCCGACTCGATCGAGACGCGGTTGTCGCGCTCGTTGATCTCCAGTCCCGCGCCGCCGCCCGCGAGCGTCTTCGCGCCGGAGGGCGTCACGATCTTGCGCCGGCCCCCGGACAGCGTGACTGCCAGCGAAATGTCCTTGCGCTCCTCGCCGATCACCTCGATGCGCGCCGAGATGATGTCGATGTGCATGGAGATCGGCTCGCCGGGCCGCGACAGCGGGATGGTGATCGTTTCCGGTTGACCCACCGTCGCCGGCGCGGCGGCCTTGTCCTGGGCAAGCGCCATCGTGGCGCCCAACACTGCGATCAAGGCGATCGCCGGGCGGGTGATGAAACGGTTCGCAATGTTCATGGGAGTCTCGTAAGCCTCTTGAAGATGTTCGGTTACCGGCCCTTGCGGATCTGCAAGTCGCCGTTGAGCGATTCGATGCTGAAGGTCGGGCCGCCGCGGCCGAGGCGGATGCCGGCCGCCTGCGCGATGTGGTAGACGAAGCGGCCGTCCTCGTTGCGCTGCTCGACCTTGGCCGGCAGCGCGAGCGGCTCGAGATCGAATTCGGAAACGACTTTCCCCTGCATCATGCTGAGCGCGGCATCCAGGCCGGCGCTGCCGGGCACGGTCAGCGTGATGTCGCCGTTGATCGTCTTGATGCTGCAATCGTGACTGGGCGCGCGGGCGAAGCTCACGTCGACGGCGCCGTTGACGCTTTCGATCTGTGCGCAGTCCTGCAGGTCCTTCGCAGCGACGGGACCGTTCACGTTGCTTGCATTCACCGGACCGCCGGTCCCGGCGACGTCGATGCCGCCGTCGGTGACGGTGCTGACGTCTACTTGCGTGCCCGGCGGCACAGTGACTTCGAACTGATAGTCGACGCGGCAGTTGCGGCAACGATCGAGGCGCCGCCCCACCGTGTGCTCAGGCTTGTTGACGATCATCGCGACGCCGGCGGCGTCCGCCTGCACGTCGAGGTAGATCGTCTCCTTCGACAGCTCGAACAGCTCCTGCGTCGGCGCCGAGCGCTTCTCGCTGACCGTGACGACGATCTCGCGCGCCGCGCCGCTGCGCACGCGCACGTTGCCCCAGATGTTGTCGATCAGCAGTTTCGGCACCGCCGCGCTCACGGGGTAAGTGTCCGACCAGGTCTTCTGGTCCGTGACCGTGGCATTCGCGTCGTTGCCGAAGGCAAGCAGCGCCAGCAATCCAATCCCCAACGCATGCGTTTTCATACTCGATTCCTCGATACGGACGATTTGACGTGCTGTGCGACATCGGGATGCAGCTTGCCGTCCTGGCTGAGCCGCAGCAGCTGCTCCAGTTGCTTCGGGTTGCCGTAGCGAAGCACCAGGTCGGCGAGCGCCAGCTGCACGAGCGGCGACTCGGCCTTCTCCAGCGAAGCCATGAGCTCGTCGCCGACGGCCGGCGTGCCGACTCGTGGACCGATCGCGTCGATGGCGGCCGTGCGCACCGAGTGCACGCGATCGTCGACGGCACGCTCCAGCAGCGCGCGCATCACCTCCGGGTCGTGACCCGCGAGATCGCTCGCTTCGATGACGCCGAGCAGGCGCTTGCTGGCCGAATCATTGTCGAGCCGATCCAGCACCAGGTTGCGATTGAGGATCGCGACCTGCTGTTGCAGCTGGGCAAGCTCTGCGCGCTGCGGCGCTGCCGGACTTCGCAGCAGCAGGCCGATCATCACGCCAACGAACACGCAGCCCATCGCCGCCGCTAGTGCCGGCGCGCTGAGCAGGTTCCGCCAGCGGCGACGCCGATGCAGACGCCGGTCGGCATGCTCGAGCTCGTCGTAGAAGCGGCGACGCAGCCGCTGCGAGGGCGCCTCTTGCGGCAGACCTTCCAGATCGCGCCACAGCTGCTGCTCGCCGGCGTCTTCGCTTTCGAACGGCACGCCGCCCTTGTGCTTGTCGGACGTGGGTTTGTCAGACATGGGTTTCTCAGACATCGATCGGTACTCCGTTCATGCGCGTGAACGTGCTGTGCAACTGCTGCATCGCGCGGTGCATGCGCACGCGAGCCGCGCTCACGGTGCAGCCGAGCGCGCCAGCCAGGTCGTCGTAGTCTTCGAATACGAAGCGTCCGAGCCAGATGACTTCGCGCGCGGCTGCGGGGATTTCCGCCAACGCGCGCGCGACCAGGTTGAGGTTCTGTTCGGCGGCAGCGACTTGCTCGGTCGAGCGATGATCGATGAGGCGCTCCGCGTTCTCTTCGTCGTCGTCAGCGACGGTGGTGCGCCGTTCCGCGCGCCGCAGATAGTCGAACGTGACGTTGCGGGCAATGTTGAAGATCCAGGCTTTGCAACTGCCGTCGCCGCGAAAGCTGGACGCCTTCTGCAGCAGCTTCAGGAACACGTCCTGAACCAGGTCCTCGCTGGCCGCGGGACTGCGGGTGAGCTGCAGGCAGTACTGATAGATGCTGCGGTGGTGGCGCTCGAACAGCGTGCCGAGGCACGACGCGTCGCCGTCCGCCACCCATTGGATCAGTTGTTCGTCGGATACCGCTTGCATGGTCGTTTTCGCAGCCTCGCACACAAAGACGGGCGAGGCCGAAAAACGTTACGCAACGGACGGCGCGGGCGCTATCGGGCTGCGCCCCCGATGATTTCCTTGCCCACGATCTCGTCCGGCCAGCGGTTCCAGATGCCCCCCTGCAGATAGTTGCCGCCGGTGATGCCAACGGCGAGCTCTGCTTCGGGCACGACGATCACCAGCTGGCCGCCGTTGCCGCTGGCCAGATAATCCTTGTAGACGCGATCTCCGACCCGCAGCTCGCCCAGGTGCCAGGTGAGGCCATCGGCGCCCAACCCGTAGCTGTTGCCGAACTCCTCGGCACTGAGCCCGGTCGTAGCCGGCGTGATCTGAATGTGCGAGCGGGTCGACAACGCGATCCATTGCGGACTGACGATGCGCTTGCCGTTCCAGGCGCCGCCGTCGAGATACAACTGGCCGATCTTCAGCAGATCGCGCGGGCGCACGAATGCACCGCCGCCCTGGTAACCCTCGCCGTTTGCGCTGATGTTCCAGTAGTAGCGGCCGAACTGCAGCGGACGCGCGACGCTGCGGTCGAACAGGTCCGGCAGCCACGTGTGGGTCGCGGTCGTCAAGGCGCCGCCGACCAGATTCGTATTGGCGGAGCAA
>DATEML010000230.1:0-27026 GCA_035275585.1 Steroidobacteraceae bacterium
TGCGCTACATGCGCATGCGCGGCGAGCTGCCCGAGCGCACCGACCGCCTGTTCGTCGTCAATCGCCACGACAAGTATCTCGGCGGCGTGGACATCACGCGGCTGCTGACCGAGGAGCCGGAGCGGACGGTCGGCGAGCTCATGTCGGGCCTGGACGGCATCGCACCGGAAACGCCGGCGCGCGAAGTCGCGAAGCTGTTCGAGGACCGCGACCTGGTGTCGGCCCCGGTCGTCAGCCGCGACGGCAAGCTCCTCGGCCGCATCACGATCGACGACGTGGTCGACGTCATCCGCGAGGAGGCCGATCACACCGTCATGGGCATGGCCGGCCTCACCGAGGACGAGGACATGTTCGCGGGCGTGCGCACCACGGCCCGGCGCCGCGCGATCTGGCTCGGCATCAACCTGGCGACGGCGTTCTTCGCAGCGAACGTCGTCGGGCTGTTCGAAGCGACGATCGAGAAGGTCGTCGCCCTCGCGGTGCTGATGCCGATCGTCGCGAGCATGGGGGGCATCGCCGGCAGTCAGACCCTCGTGCTGATCATCCGCGGGCTCGCGCTCGGCCAGGTCGAGCAGGCCAACGCGCGCTGGCTGCTGGTGCGCGAGATCCTGGTGGGACTGGTGAACGGGCTGCTGCTCGCCGGACTGGTCGGCATCGCAGCCGGCCTCTGGTTTCACAGGTGGACGATCGGCGCGATCATCTTCGCGGCGCTGCTCATCAACCTGCTGGCTGCCGCGCTCGCGGGCGTCGGCGTGCCGCTGATCCTGCGGCGGCTTGGCATCGATCCGGCGCTGGCCGGCGGCGTCGTGCTGACGACGGTCACGGATACGGTGGGATTCGCCTCGCTACTTGGCCTCGGCACGCTGTTCCTGACGTAGGTGGAAGCGACGCATCATCTGCGTCGCACCCGTGCGGTCCACCGTGAAGCCGCCGAGGAACGCCAGCAGGTCGTCCGAGCGCTTCATCGCGTCCTGGTAGCCGAGCGCGATCAGCTCGCGTGTGTAGCTGTCCTGGAACAGCAGGTAGCTCATGAGCTGCCCGCCGCCGGCATTCAAGGCACCCATCGTCCGCAACAGAACCCGTAGTGCGCGTGGCAAGGCGGCCGTGTGGTGCCGCGCGATCTCCGAAAGGTCGCGACTCGGCATGATGACCATGATGTCGATGCGCCGCAGCTGCACGCTGTTCTCACCGACGCTCGCCAGCGGCCCGACACGCTCGACGATGTGGTTGATCTGCGTGAGCCGCTCCAGGTCGGCATACAGCCCATCCGAGAACAGCGCATCGAGCATGTAGCCGAAGATCTGCCCGAACGTCGGCGAGATCGGCGGCAGCGGCGTCTGCGGCCTGCCTTCGTTGCGCGTGCCGACCACCAGCAGGCGCTGCGCACCAAGGTGAATCGCCGCGCTGAACGGGTTCGCTTCGCGCATCGCACCGTCGCCGTAGTACTCGTCGCCGAGCGACACCGGCGGGAACAGGAACGGCACGGCGACGCTGGCCATCACATGATCCAGCGACAGCGACGCCGGCTCGCCGGTACGGCGCATGCGGCTCCAGGGCTCGCAGCCCTCGCGCGATTCGTAGAACGATACCGAGCGGCCGGTGATGTAGCCGGCGGCGGACATGGCCAGCGCATCGAGGTGGCCGGCTTCGATCGAGCGGCGGATGTTGGTGAAGTCGAACTGGCCCCGCAGCAGCTCGCGCAGCGGCGAATTGTCGAACAGCGAGCGCGGCGGCGGCAGCAGCCACCCGCCCGACATCATCGCCAGCACCCAATGCACGCCGGAGCGCAGCACCGTGCCGGTATCGGCGCGGAACACCTGGCCGACCTGGAAGTTGCGCCAGACCCGTTCCAGGTTGCCGACGGCGACGCGGAACCGGTCGGCGTGCACCGCGATTGCAGTCGCATTCACCGCGCCTGCCGAGGTGCCGGTGACGACGGGGAACGGATTGGCCGATCGTGCCGGCAGCAGGTCGGCCACGGCCCGCAACACGCCGACCTGGTACGCGGCCCGCGCGCCCCCGCCGGGCAGAACCAGCCCGACTTTGGGCGGCACGGCGGGTTGCGATTCGTTGCTCATGAAGTTTTATGAAGACGGAACTGGCCGCGGTCAGTACCGGATCTAATACCTTAAGGATTAGTATCTCACAGTGCCCTGATCGTCATTTTTGCGGCACCCTTATCTCGCATCGAGGGATCCCCATGAATCGCATACGCAGTCTCAGATTTCTGCTGCTTCCTCTCCTGCTCGCCTGGCTGGCGAGCGCCTATGCCGACGGCGCGGGTCCGGCCCTCGGCGCCGCCGCTCCCGACTTCAAGCTGCAGGACCAGAACGGCAAGTGGCACGAGCTGAAGGACTATCGCGGCAAGTGGGTCGCGTTGTACTTCTATCCCAAGGATCAGACGCCGGGCTGCACGACGCAGGCCTGCGAGTTCCGCGACAACATCTTCGCCTTCCGCGACGCCGGCGCGCAGATCCTCGGCATCAGCGTCGATGACGTCGAGTCGCACAAGGCGTTCTCGGAGAAGCACGGCCTGCCGTTCCCGATCCTCGCCGACTCCAGCAAGGAGACCGCCAAGAAGTACGGCGTGCTGAAGACCTTCCTCGGCACGATGGAGCTGGCGAAGCGCGACACGTTCCTGATCGACCCGCAGGGGAAGATCGTCAAGCACTACGCCGACGTCGACCCGAAGGGTCACTCGCAGATCGTGCTGAACGACATCAAGACGCTGCAGGCGCAGCAGAAGAAGAGCTAGGGATGTCAGGCTAAAGCCTGACCCACACTACTGTGTGGGTCGGGGCTTTAGCCCCGACTCCTTCAATGTAGCGCCTTGATCGCCTGGTCGAGGCCGCCGAGCGTGAGCGGGAACATCCGATCCTCCAGCAGCTCGCGCGTGATCTGCACCGAGGGCGTGTAATCCCAGCGCTGCTGCGGCTCGGGATTGAGCCACACATGATGCGGCCAGGTGCGCACCAGCCGCTGCATCCACGCCGCGCCCGCCTCTTCGTTCCAGTGCTCGATGCTGCCGCCCGGCTGCACGATCTCGTACGGGCTCATCGTGGCGTCGCCGACGAAGATCAGCTTGTAGTCATGGCCGTAAGTGCGCATGACCTCGAGCGTCGGAATCTTCTCGACATGGCGGCGCCGGTTGTCCTTCCACAGGCTCTCGTACACGAAGTTGTGGAAATAGAAATACTCGAGATGCTTGAACTCGCTGCGCGCGGCAGAGAACAGCTCCTCGCAGACGCGCACGTGGTCGTCCATCGAGCCGCCGACGTCGAGGAACAGCAGTACCTTGATCGCATTGTGGCGCTCGGGCTGGAACTTCAGATCGAGCAGCCCGGCATTGCGCGCGGTCGAGTCGATCGTGCCGTCCAGGTCGAGCTGGTCGGCTGCGCCCTCGCGCGCGAAGCGGCGCAACTTGCGCAGCGCGATCTTGATGTTGCGCGTGCCGAGCTCGATCTGATCATCGAGGTTGCGGAACTCGCGCCGGTCCCACACCTTCACCGCGCGCCGGTTGCGGGATTCATCCTGGCCGATGCGGATACCTTCGGGGTTGTAGCCGTACGCGCCGAACGGTGACGTGCCGCCGGTGCCGATCCACTTGCTGCCGCCCTGATGCCGTCCCTTCTGCTCTTCGAGCCGCTTCTTCAGCGTCTCGATCAGCTTGTCCCAGCCGCCGAGCGCCTCGATGCGCGCTTTCTCTTCCTCCGACAGCGTGCGCTCGCCCATGCGCTGCAGCCATTCCTGCGGAATGTGCGCGAGCAGTGCCTCGAACAGCTCTTCCGCGCCCTTGAAGTGGGCGGCGAAGGCGCGGTCGAAGCGGTCGAAGTGCCGCTCGTCCTTCACCAGGCAGGCGCGCGACAGGAAATAGAAATCCTCGGCGCTCGATTGGGCGAGATGGGCCTGCAGCGCTTCGAGCAGCGTCAGGAACTCCGTGATCGAGACCGGCACGCCGCCTTCGCGCAGCTTGAAGAAGAACGGGACGAGCATTTGAATGAGTGATGGAGTGATGGAGTGACGGAGTGACGAGGGTGACGCTTCTTCGTCACTCCGTCACTTTCGTCACTCTCGTCACCTTCCTTGTCTCCTGTGCAGGAACACGAGCTGCTCGAACAGGTGCACGTCCTGCTCGTTCTTCAGCAACGCGCCGTACAGCGGCGGGATCGCTTTCTTCGGGTCGTCGGTGCGCAGCGCTTCCGGCGGGATGTCCTCGGCGAGCAGCAGCTTGATCCAGTCGAGCAGCTCGGAGGTCGAAGGCTTTTTCTTCAGGCCCGGCATCTCGCGGACCTTGAAGAACGTCGTCAGCGCTTCCGCCAGCAATTCCTTCTTGAGGTTCGGGTAGTGCACGTCGACGATGCGCTCCATCGTCGCCGTGTCGGGAAAGCGGATGTAGTGGAAGAAGCAGCGCCGCAGGAACGCGTCGGGCAGCTCCTTCTCGTTGTTGCTGGTGATCACGATGATCGGCCGATGCCGCGCCTTGATCCACTGGCGCGTCTCGTACACGTAGAACTCCATGCGGTCGAGCTCGTGCAGCAGGTCGTTCGGGAACTCGATGTCGGCCTTGTCGATCTCGTCGACCAGCAGGACCGGCTGCACGTCGCTCTCGAACGCCTCCCACATCCGCCCCTTGATGATGTAGTTCCCGACGTCGTGCACTTTCTCCTCGCCGAGCTGCGAGTCGCGCAAGCGCGAGACCGCGTCGTATTCGTACAGGCCCTGCTGTGCTTTCGTCGTCGACTTGATGTGCCAGCGGTACAGCGGCCGCTGCAACGCGCTCGCGATCTCCTCGGCGAGCTGCGTCTTGCCGGTACCGGGCTCGCCCTTGACCAGCAGCGGGCGGCCCAGCGTCACGGCCGCGTTCACGGCCATCATCAGGTCTTCGGTGGCGACGTAGCTGTCGGTGCCGTGAAAGCGTGCGGACATCAGGACTCCGGATGAAGAACGGAGAGTCAGGCTACAGCCTGACCCACACAGGATTACAGGGTAGCAGCTGGGCGCAGCGTCAGCGTGTGCTTCGCTGCGCCGGGCAGCAGCGGCGTTGGCTTGCCGCTCGCCCAATCCGCGTGGCCCGCACCGTAGAACGGCGAGAGCGGATGATCGACCGGACCGCCCGGCATCTGCAGCGAGCCCTGCGCTTCGTGTCCGGGTGAGACCACCAGTCGCTGCGACGCGCCGAAGTCTCCGCCCTGCACTCGCGGCATGTGCTGATCGCCGGGCAACGGCTGCGCGGGCATGTCGAGCCAGCGGCTGGCGAACGGCAACGCCGGCGAGAGCGAGTGCCTCATGTGCAGCACGTTCGCCTCGCCCCACGTGCAGCGAGCCAGCTCTTTGCACTCCTTGTGCAAGTCGTCGAGCGCGCGATCGAGGGAGCCGAGCAGCGCGGCCTTCCACGAGTCGTAGTGCGGATCGAGCAGGTGCGCGGGACGCTGCGTCACGAGCTCCCACAACGGTCCTTCGAACTGCGCCGGAGGCGCGAACTTTGCCTGCGGAAACCGCTGGCGCGCCGTTGCGGTGAGAGACTCGAAGACGTCCTTGCGCACCTGCGAGCGCGCCGCGCGCACGATGCGATAACCCGTGTCGTCGACTGCAGCATGCGCGGACCAATGTGCGATCAGTTGCCGGGCCTGTGCTCGCAGCGGGTGGTCGGCGATCGCGGCATCGTCGAGCAGATCGAGGAACAGGTCGTGCCAGCGCGTGAGAAACAGCGCACGGTCGTCGAGCTGGATTGCCTGCATGTCCTTGCTCGTCACCGTTTGCAGCCCCAGCAGATCGTCGCGTATCTGCGCGGCACGCGCGCCGAGGTCGTAACCGCCGTCGCCGAGGAACGCCAGCCACGTGTCGACGTCGATCGTCCGCGCGTTGGCGGTCCACAACCGCCCCGAGCCGGGATCGACGATGCGCGGATATTCCTCGGGCGTGCGCCAGCCGGTCCAGCCGCCGCCGGGCTCGCGCCATGAATGCGGCAACGTCGAGTCATAGCTCGCGCGCACCGGCACCTGGCCCATCAGCGACCAGCCGATGCGTCCGTTCGCGTCGGCGACCAGCACGTTCTGCACCGGGCCGCCGGAGCGGTTCGCGACGCTGAGCCCTTCGTCGACGTTCGTCGCGGTTTCGAAGTCGAGCATGTGCAGGTTCGTGGCGCGTGGATCGTGAGCGGTCCACGCGAGCACGAGCGGCCGGCCCGCCTCGTCGTGATCGACCACGGGACCCCAGCGCGTGCTCTGCACGACCAGCCAGGCGTCGCTGCCGCCGCGCACTTTGAGTGTCTCGTCGCGATTCTCGAACGGCTCGGAGCCGCTGTCGGTGAGATAGCGCTCCTCATCCTGCGGATCCCGGTCGACGATGACGATATCCGACCAGTCGCCGTAACTGTTCGTGTAACCCCACGCGATGTGACCGTTGCTGCCCGCGATCAACATCGGCAGACCCGGCAACGTCACGCCGACCAGATCGCGCGGCGCCTCGCTGCCGGACTCCACGATCAACCGTGCGCGATACCAGATGTGCGGGAGTCGCAGGCTCAGATGCATGTCATTGGCGAGCAGCGCGGCGTTGCCCGCGGCGTGCGTGCCCGCAACAGCCCAGCTGTTGCTGCCGACGAACGGCGCGTCATCCAGCATGGCGGCCGACGCAGGCACCGCCGCCAGCGCCGCGCTGCGCGCTTCGCCCGAGCGAAGGTCGAAGGTTTCCGCACCCGGAATCGGACCGACCTGCCACTTGCCGCCGACGATCGGCGCGTCCCACTCCGTGCCAAGCGGATGCAGGAAGTCGTACAGCTGCGGCGGCAACACTTCGCGCAAGTGCGCGCGCGCTACCTCGGCTGTGCCGGTCGAATCGTTGAGATTGAGATACATCGAGAACGCGACGAGCACGGAGTCCTCGACCCGCCACGGCGCCGGCGGCGTACGCAGCAGCGTGTACTCCCAGGGCCGCGCTCCGGCGTTCGTCAGGGCGCGGTTGACGCCGGCGGCGTACGCGTCGAGCAGCTCGCGATCGACTGCAGTACTGTCCTTGACGATCGCGGCCGCGATGCGCCGAAAACCGTGGACGCGAAACTTCTCGTCCATCTCCAGCAGCGGCTTGCCCAGCAGCTCAGCGAGCTCGCCGGCCGCGACGCGCCGCATGAGATCCATCTGGAAGAAGCGATCCTGGCCGTGCGCGTAGCCGGTGGCGAACGCGAGGTCGCGGCGCGACGCGGCGCGGATCGTCGGGGTGCCGAGCGAATCGCGCGCGATGGTCGCCTGCGCCTTCAGCTCCGGTACGGCGATCTCACCGTCGAGCTGCGGCAGGCTCGCCCGCAGCGTGAAGTAGACAGCCAGACAGGCGAGTGCGAGCAGCGAGACAACCGCGAGCGCCGAGTAGCCGACGATTCGAAGCGGACGCATGCGCCGGGCCTGTCAGGCCCGCACTTCGAGGATCTTCATCGCGTTCGTCTTGCCGGACACGCCCGTCAGCTCCCCTTTTGTCAGGATGATGCGGTCGCCCGGGTCGACCATCTTCGTTTGCAGCATCAGCTTGAAGATGTCCGCGTACAGCGCCTGCGCGTTGGTGTGCGTGATGTCGAACGTCACCGGGTACACGCCTCGATACAGCATGACCCGGCGGCGCGTCCCCTCGTGACGCGTGAATGCGTAGATCGGAATGTCGGAGCGGATACGCGACATCCACAGCGGCGTCGAGCCCGATTCGGTCAAGGCGACGATCGCCCGCACCTTGAGGTGGTTGGCCGTGTACATGACGGCCATCGCAATCGCCTCGTCGGTCTTCTCGAAGACGCCGCTCTCCATGCGATGACGCACCGGCGAGTGCGACGACTCGTACTTCTCCGCACCGAGGATGACCTGCGACATCGCCTCGACGGCCTTGACCGGATACTTGCCCACGGCGCTCTCGCCGGACAGCATCACCGCGTCGGTGCCGTCCATCACCGCGTTCGCGACGTCGGAGACCTCGGCGCGCGTCGGCACCGGATTGTGGATCATCGATTCCATCATCTGCGTCGCCGTGATCACGACGCGATTGCGCTTGCGCGTGGCCGCGATTATGTGTTTCTGCAGTCCGGTGAGCTCCGCGTAGCCGACTTCGACGCCCAGATCGCCGCGCGCGACCATCACCGCGTCGCTCGCCTGGATGATGCGATCGAGGTTGACCAGCGCTTCGCTGCGCTCGATCTTCGCGACCAGGTGGCCGTGACCGCCTTCCCGCCGCAGCAGCTCGCGCGCCTCGTCCATGTCGGAGCCGTCGCGCGCGAACGAGACCGCGAGATAGTCGACGCCGAGTTGCGCCGCAAGCTTGATGTCCGCGCGATCCTTGTCCGTCAGCGCTCCCGCGGACAGGCCACCGCCTTGCTTGTTGATGCCCTTGTTGTCGGAGAGCTCGCCGCCGACCACGACGCGGGTATCGATGCGCGGACCGTTCACGGCCTTGACGTCCAGCACGAGCTGACCGTCGTTGAGCAGCAGCGTGTCGCCCGGCCGCACGTCCTTCGGCAGACTCTTGTAGGCGACGCCGACCGCGGAAGCTGTGCCCGCGCGCGCATCGAGCGAAACGTCGAGCGCGAACTCATCACCCTCGTTCAGCACGACCTTGCCGCCGGCGAACCGCTCGATGCGGATCTTCGGGCCCTGCAGATCGCCGAGCACAGCGACCCACTTGCCGACCTGCTCGGCGACCTGGCGCACCATCTCGACGCGCTTGGCGTGCGCCTGCGGCTCGCCGTGCGAGAAGTTGACGCGGACCACGTCGGCGCCGGCGCGCAGCATGTCCGCCAGCACCTTGGGATTGTCGGTGGCCGGGCCGAGCGTCGTGAGGATCTTGGTTCGACGGAGCATCAGCGACTCGCCCGCTCCTCGAGCACCGCGACGGCGGGCAGCTTCTTGCCTTCGAGGAATTCCAGGAAGGCGCCGCCGCCGGTGGAGATGTACGAAATGTCGTCCTCGACGCGGTACTTCTCGATCGCGGCCAGCGTGTCGCCGCCGCCGGCGATCGAGAACGCCGGGCTGCGCGCGATCGCGTGCGCCAGCGTGCGCGTGCCTTCGCCGAACTGGTCGAACTCGAACACGCCGACCGGTCCGTTCCAGACGATCGTGCCCGCGTCTTGCAGCAGGCGCGCGAAGCGCTCGGCCGTGTCGGGGCCAATGTCGAGAATCATCTCCTCGGGCGCGACGTTGCCGACCGCCTTGACGTCGGCCTCGGCGTTCGCCGAGAACTCCTTGGCGACGACCACGTCGGTGGGCAGCGGCAGCTCGGCCTCGAGCTCGGCCGAGCGATTGAGCAGGCCGCGCGCGATGTCGACCATTTCCGCCTCGACCAGCGACTTGCCGACGCCGTAGCCCTGCGCGAGCAGGAACGTGTTGGCGATGCCGCCGCCGACGATCAGCTTGTCGACTTTGCTGAGCAGGCTTTCCAGCACTGTCAGCTTCGTGGAAACCTTCGAGCCGGCGACGATAGCGATCAGCGGCCGCTTCGGCTTGTCCAGCGCCGTCTCCAGCGCGATCAGCTCGTTCATCAGCAGCGGGCCGGCGCACGCGACCTTCGCGAAGCGCGCGACGCCATGCGTGCTCGCTTCCGCGCGGTGCGCCGTGCCGAACGCGTCCATCACGAAGATGTCGCAGAGCGCGGCCATGCGCTTCGCGAGGTCTTCGTTGTCCTTCTTCTCGCCCTTGTTGAAGCGCACGTTCTCGAGCAGCACCACCTCGCCGACGGCACATTCGACGCCGTCGAGCCAGTTCTTCTCGAAGCGCACCTTGAAGCCGAGCAGCTCGGCGAGCCGCTTCGCCACGGGCGCCAGCGAGAACTCCTCGTCGTACACACCCTCCTCGGGACGACCGAGATGCGACATCACCAGCACGCGGGCGCCGGCGTCGCGAGCCTGCTGGATCGTCGGCAGCGCTGCGCGGATGCGCGCGTCGCTCGTCACCGCCCCGTCCTGCACGGGCACGTTCAGATCCTCGCGGATCAGCACGCGCTTGCCGCGCAGATCGAGGTCGGTCATCAGGAGTATCGACATCTGCCTCAGACCTTCGACCACGCCAGCGTGGTGTCGAGCATGCGGTTGGAGAAGCCCCATTCGTTGTCGTACCACGCGCAGACCTTGACGGTCGTGTCGATGACCTTGGTCATGGTCGCGTCGTACACCGAGGAATGCGGATCGTGGTTGAAGTCGACCGAGACCAGCGGGCCGTCGGTGTACGCGAGGATGCCCTTGAGCGCGCCGTTTGCGGCGGCCTTCATCACGGTGTTGATCTCGTCGATCGTGGTCGCGCGCTTCGCCTGGAACGTCAGGTCGACCAACGACACGTTGATCGTCGGCACGCGCACCGAGAAGCCGTCGAGCTTGCCGTTGAGCTCCGGCAGCACCAGACCGACCGCGGCGGCCGCGCCGGTCTTGGTCGGAATCATCGACTGCGTCGCCGAGCGCGCGCGCCGCAGGTCCTTGTGGAACACGTCGGTGAGCACCTGGTCGTTCGTGTACGAGTGGATCGTGGTCATGATGCCCGAGGCGATGCCGATCTTCTCGTGCAGCACCTTGGCGAGCGGCGCCAGGCAGTTGGTGGTGCAGGACGCGTTCGAGATCACCGTGTGGCTCGCCTTCAGCGTGTTGTGATTGACGCCGTAGACGATCGTCGCATCGACGTCCTTCTCGCCCGGCGCGGAGATCACCACGCGCTTCGCGCCGCCCGCGATGTGCGCGCCCGCCTTCGCCTTGCTCGTGAACAGGCCGGTGCACTCGAACACGAAGTCGACGCCGAGCTGGCCCCACGGCAGCTTCGCCGGGTCGCGCTCGGCGAGTACCTTGATGCGATCGCCGTTGACGATCATCGAGTCGCCTTCGACCTGCACGTCGCCCTTGAAGCGGCCGTGCACGGTGTCGTAGCGCGTCAGGTGCGCATTGGTCTGCGCGTCGCCGAGATCGTTGAGCCCGACGATCTGGATTTCCTTCTGGCGGTTAGCCTCGTACAGCGCGCGCAGGATGTTGCGGCCGATGCGGCCGTAACCGTTGATTCCGACTTTGATGGGCATACTCGATTACCTCAGGTACTCACAGCCGCTCGGCGACCGCGACGACGTTCTCGGGGGTGAACCCGAAATGCTTGAACAGATCCTTGGCGACGCCGGACGCGCCGAACGAATGCATGGCCACGATCGCGCCGCGCGGCCCGACGTAGCGGTACCACGTATCCGGCGCGGCCGCCTCGATGGCGACGCGGCGTTCGACGTTGCGCGGCAGCACCCGCTCGCGGTAGCTCTCGTCCTGCGCGTCGAACACGCTCGTACACGGCATCGAAACTACACGGACCCGCTGACCCTTTTGTTGCAGCAGGCGCGCCGCCTCGACCGCCAGCCCGATCTCGGAGCCGGTGGCGATGAGAATCAGGTCCGGCGTGCCCTCGCTGTCCTTCAGGATGTAGCCGCCGCGGCGAATATCGGCGATCTGTTCGGCCGTGCGCGCCTGTCCCGGCAGCGCCTGACGCGTCAGCGCCAGGATGGTCGGGCCGCTGCGACGCTCGATCGCGTCCGCCCAGGCCTGCCCGGTCTCGACGACATCGCACGGCCGCCACACAGTCATGTTGGGAACGATGCGCAGGCTCGGCAGATGCTCGACCGGCTGATGCGTCGGCCCGTCCTCGCCGAGCCCGATCGAGTCGTGCGTCATCACGAAAATCACGCGCTGCTTCATCAGGGCCGACATGCGCAGCGCGTTGCGCGCGTAGTCAGTGAACACCAGGAACGTGCCGCCATAGGGAATCAGCCCGCCGTGCAGCGCCATGCCGTTCATCATGGCGGACATGCCGAACTCGCGCACGCCGTAGTGCAGGTAGTTGCCCGACGGATCGTCGCCGGTGAACGGCCTGGAGTCTTTGCGATTCGTGTTGTTCGAGCCGGTGAGGTCCGCCGAGCCGCCGAACAGCTCCGGCACCTTCGGCCCGAAAGCATTCAGCGTCTGTTGCGAAGCCTGGCGGGTCGCGACGCTCGCGTTCGCCTGCGCCGCCTGCGCGAGGAAGTTCTGCACGATGTCGCGCCACGCAGCCGGCAGCTCGCCGTTCATGCGCCGCTCGTATTCGCCGGCCAGCTCGGGAAATGCGGCACGGTACGCAGCGAAGCGCTCGCGCCACTTCCCTTCCAGTGCAGCGCCGCGCTCGCGCGCGTCCCACTCTTTGCGAATGTCGTCCGGAATCACGAACGGCTCGTACGGCCAATTCAGCTCGCGACGCGCGGCTGCGACTTCCTCGGCGCCGAGCGCGGCGCCGTGCGTCGCTTCGGTGCCCTGCTTGTTCGGCGCGCCAAAGCCGATGATCGTGCGGCAGCAGATCAGCGTCGGCTTGTCCTTCTGCGCCAGGGCCTCCTTGATTGCTGCCTCCACGGCCGCGGGATTGTGACCGTCGATCTCACGCACGACGTGCCAGCCGTAGGCCTCGAAGCGCATCGGCGTGTCGTCGGTGAACCAACCCTGCACCTCGCCGTCGATCGAGATGCCGTTGTCGTCGTAGAACGCCACCAGCTTGCCGAGCTTCAGCGTGCCGGCCAGCGAGCAGGCTTCGTGGGAGATTCCTTCCATGAGGCAGCCGTCGCCGAGGAACACCCAGGTCCGATGATCGACCACGTCGAAGCCCGGCCGGTTGAACGTCGCCGCCAGCCATCTCTCCGCCAGCGCCATGCCGACGCCGTTGGCCAGGCCCTGGCCGAGCGGACCGGTCGTGGTCTCGATGCCGAGATGCGGCTCGTGCTCGGGGTGGCCGGCGGTGTGCGAGCCGAGCTGCCGGAACGCCTTGATGTCGTCGATCGTCAGCGGATAGCCGGTCAGGTGCAGCAGCGCGTACAGCAGCATCGAGCCGTGGCCGTTCGAGACCACGAAACGATCGCGTTCCGGCCATTGCGGATTGCCGGGATTGTGGCGCAAGTGGTCGCCCCACAAGACTTGCGCGATGTCGGCCATGCCCATCGGCATGCCCGGATGTCCGGAGTTGGCTTTCTGGACGGCGTCCATCGCGAGAGCTCGGATCGCATTGGCAAGCTGCCGGCGGCGCGATGTCTGCATCGGAAGGCAATCCCCTTCGGTCGTTCAGGGAGCGGGGTGGGAGGCCGCGCATTTTGGACCAAGGACCCCGGTCGGGCAATGCAGGGGAGAACTTCTCCCACAGTGAGACGGACCGCAAATAATCCGACAGTCGTGCCCGGGGCGGGCCGCGCCTAAGACGCTGGTCACCTTTTTGACCCCTTGGGCGTTGGTAGATTGCCGGCGATTATGTAGTCAGGATCCGGGCCCCAGGGACCAGAGCAAAAGATGCAGTCCGTTCGTCTCATCCAGTACACCGACATGCACCTGTTCGGCGACGCCGCCGGCCGCCTGCGCGGCGTGGCGACGTTGCCGGCATTGCAGGCCGCTATCGCCGACGGGCAGCGCCGCTGCAGCCGTCCGGACGGCATCCTGCTCACGGGCGACCTCGTGCAGGACGACCCCGAAGGCTATCGCTGGATCCGGCATCTGTTCGGCACCTCGCAGGTGCCGGTGCTGTGCTTGCCTGGCAATCACGACCTTCCCGATCACATGCGCGCCGCGCTCGGCGGCGCACCGTTCGAAGTGGGCCGCCACCGGCAATTCGGACGCTGGCTGGTGGTGATGCTCGACACGTGGGTCGCGAACAACGCCGGCGGCGAAATCGGCAGCGGGCAGCTGGCGCAGCTGCGCACCTTGCTGCGCAACCATCGCAATCAGCACGTCCTGATCTGCCTGCACCATCAGCCGATCCCGATGCGCAGCGACTGGCTCGACCAGGTCGGCCTGGCCGACTCCGCGGAATTCGCGGCGCTGGTGCGCGAGCATGCCAATGTGCGCGGCGTGCTGTGGGGACATGTCCACCAGTCGCTCGACAGCTTCGTGCACGGCGTGCGCTTCATGGCCACGCCAGCGACCTGTGCGCAGTTCCTGCCCGGCAGCGTCGACTTCGCAATCGACAACCGCCCGCCCGGTTATCGTATGCTGGAGCTGATGCCGGACGGCGCAATCCAGACGGAAGTCTGCTGGCTGGAAAGTTACGCGCAGAGCGTCGTCGCGTAAGTCACGCCGATCTTTTCCCGGGACCCCATGAACAGCTTTCTCGCGCGCTGGAGCGGCGCTTGCGCCGCGCTGCTGCTGTGTTCAGCCCACTGCCCTGCCGCGCTCGCCGCCGACGACGCGCCCGCCGGGCATCACATGCTGTGGTCGCTGCAGGGCAAGACCAACAAGGTCTACCTGCTCGGCTCGTTTCACCTGCTGAAGGCGAGCGAGACGCTGCCCGCGGCGATGGACGCCGCCTATGCCGATGCCGAGGCGCTGGTGATGGAGATCGACATGGACGATCTCGATCCCGCCAAGATGCAGCAGGACGTGGCGCAGCTGGCGATGCTGCCGCCGGACCAGACGCTGCAGCAGCTGCTCGGCCCGGAGACTTACGGGCAGTTCGTGACCAAGCTGCGGCCGCTGAATGTCGACCCGGCATTGCTCGACCACTTCCGGCCGTGGTTCGCCGCGATCACGCTCGTGCAGGTGCAGATGATGAAGCTGGGCTTCGATTCGGGCTCGGGCGTCGAGATGCGCCTGACGCAGCGCGCGGCCCAGGACCACAAGCCGATCCAGGGTCTCGAAACTGCGCGCGAGCAGCTGGAGATCATGGCGCGCCTGCCGGACAAACAGCAGCGCGAATTCCTGCTGTACAGCGTCGACGATGCCGAGCGCACTGCGAGCGAGCTGGACGCGATGCTGAACGCCTGGCGGCGCGGCGACGCGGCGACGATGGCGAAGCTGCTGCAGGAAGGCTTCGACGAGTATCCGGACCTGTACCGGCCATTGACCGTGGAACGCAACCGCAAGTGGATTCCGCAGATCGAGCAACTGCTCGACGACAAGGAAGACTACCTGGTCGTGGTCGGCGCGTTGCACCTGGTCGGCACGGACAGCGTCATCGACCTGCTGGAGCGCAAGGGCTACAAGGTCAGACAGCTGTAGCTCTACACCTCGACCATCTCGAAATCCTCCTTGCCCGCGCCGCAGTCCGGGCACCGCCACGACAGCGGCACGTCGTCCCAGGGCGTGCCCGGCGCAATGCCGGATGCGGGATCGCCTTTTTCTTCTTCGTAGACGTAACCGCAGATCACGCACATGTAGGCTTTCATGAAGGAACGGACGCCGGGCAGGAAGCTGGGAGGGCCGGGATTATAGGGCAAGAGTGACGAAAGTGACGGAGTGACGAGGTGACGGCCGGCTGCATCACTTCGTCACCCTCGTCACTCCGTCACTGGCCGACTCGGCTATGCTCTGAGCCATGTCCCTGTTCAGCGATGCCAGCCGCTACATTCCCGGCGGTGTGAATTCCCCGGTGCGCGCGTTCGGCGCCGTCGGCGGCGAGCCCGTGTTCGTGGAGCGCGCCAGCGGCGCGTACGTGTTCGGTCATGACGGCCGCCGCTACATCGACTACGTCGGCTCGTGGGGCCCGATGATCCTCGGCCATGCACACGAGCCGGTGGTGCGCGCGGTGCAGGAGCGCGCCGCGCTCGGGCTGTCGTTCGGCGCGCCGACGCAGCTCGAGACGCAGCTCGCGCGCCGCATCTGCGAGCTGATGCCTGCGATCGAGCTGGTGCGCATGGTCAGCTCCGGCACGGAGGCGACCATGAGCGCGATCCGGCTGGCGCGCGGCTACACCGGTCGCGACAAGATCCTGAAGTTCGAAGGCTGCTATCACGGCCACTCCGATTCGCTGCTGGTGAAAGCCGGCTCGGGCGCGCTGACGTTCGGCGTGCCGACCTCGCCCGGCGTGCCGAAGGAGCTCGCCGCGCAGACGCTGACGCTCGCGTACAACGACAGCGCCCAGGTGCAGCAGCTGTTCGCCTCCATCGGCAAGGAGATCGCCTGCATCATCGTCGAGCCGATCGCCGGCAACATGAACTGCGTCCTGCCGGCGCCGGGATTCCTCGAGACGCTGCGCGCAGTGTGCGACCAGCATGGCAGCGTGCTGATCTTCGACGAGGTGATGACGGGCTTTCGCGTTGCGCTCGGCGGCGCGCAGGCGCTGTACGGCATCAAGCCGGATCTCACGACGCTGGGCAAGATCGTCGGCGGCGGCATGCCGGTCGGCGCGTTCGGCGGACGCCGCGAGATCATGGAGCGCATCGCGCCGCTGGGTCCCGTGTATCAGGCCGGCACGCTGTCGGGCAATCCGCTGGCGATGGCGGCGGGAGAGGCAACGCTCGCCGGCGTTGCCGCGCCCGGCTTTCACGCCAGCCTCGGCGAGAAGACTCAACAACTGATGGAGGGTCTGAACGCGGCTGCGCGTGCCGCTGGCGTGCCGTTCGCGACGAATCACGTGTGCGGAATGTTCGGCCTGTTCTTCAGCGCGCGGCCGGTGCAGTCCTTCGCTGACGTGATGGCGTGCGACGTGGAGCGCTTCAAGCGCTTCTTCCACGCGATGCTGGCCGAGGGGATCTACCTCGCACCCTCGGCATTCGAAGCCGGATTCATCTCGGCGGCACACAGCGACGCGGACCTGGAAGCGACGCTCGCCGCGGCGCGCCGCGCGTTCGCTCGCCTGTAGAACAAATCATCCCGCGGGATTTCCCGGTGCAGCCTCCGCTGCACCTCGGTCAAAACCGATAGCTGAGATACAGGTTCGCGCTGTAGACCTGATAGTACACATCGCCCCAGACGCTGGCCGGATCGCTGGGCAAGAGGGCGTCGCGACTGACCTTGTCCGTGAAGCGCAGATCGAGACCGAGGTCGACTCGGCTGAGAATCTCGCGCCATTGCGCGCCGACGCCACCGTAGTACCCATAAGCGGCCGTGGCGACGCCGTAGCGCGCGGCCCCGGCGAAGGCCGTGAGCGCGAGCTTCTCCCCGATGCGATAGCGGTAGTCGAGTGCACGCACACCGATCAGGGTGCTGCCGTCGATCTCGTCGAGCTCGACGCGCGTTCCCAAGTCGGAGTGCTCGGAGACCGCCCCGCGGACGCCGATGGCGACGTGCGGCCCGGTGGTCGAAATGTCCGTTTCAGGCGTGGCGCCCTTGTCCGACGGGTTGAATTTCAGACGACTGACGTTCACGCCGCCGTCGACGAAGATCTGCACTCGCCCGCGCAACCCGTCGTCGCCCGACTCCACGGAGGAAACCCCGAGCTCAGGCAGGCCGGGCGCTAGCCGCAGAAAGCCGCCGACGCGCGCAAAGTCCTCACCGAATACATCGCGCCCTACGTTGATCTCGGCGCCGTACACGAACTGCTCGGCGCTGCGCGAGTAGCTCAGGGCGAGGTCGTGCTCGCGCTCGTAATCGACACCGGAGTAGTCCTCGTTCGCCAGCGTGCGATAGCGCAATTCGAGTCGCCCGCCGAACCGGGGGCTCCAGCCGATGCGCAAGCTGTGACTCTGCGCACCCACGCCGTCCAGCGGCGCGCGGTCGTCGCCGCCCCAGTGCCCGATGACGTGCCCGTCATTCGACTGACCTTCGGGGTAGATATGGTGTACGTACCAGCCGTTTTGCCAGTCCGACACTTCATAAGTGAGGTCGAAGCGATTCCACAGGCGCGGCAGGTCGATCCCCGCGGACAGGGAGACGTTGCCCAGCCGCCAGCTCTCGCTGCGTGAGCCGTCTTCGCCTGCGTACTGAAAGTACACCGCGAACGGATGCGCGGCCGGGAAGACGAACTGGCTGGTGAGCGCGGCAGTTTGATTGCCGAACTCGCCTTCGCGGTTGTCGCTCCCGGGCGTGAAGAACGCATCGAACAAGCCGCTCAGAGAGTCGTCGCGCGGGCCGCCGCCGTACTGAAGGATGCGACTGGCACTCAACGACCAGCCGCGCACCGGCGCGATCGAGACCTGCGTGCCGAACAGTCGCGGCTTGCCGCTGACCGTGCCCCCTTCGAAAACGATGTCGTCCACCCGGCTCATCTCGGCCATGAAGACTTCGTACTGGAAACCGAGCTTCGTGATCGGCGTGTAGTTCGAGAGGGTGATGCCAGGCATCGTCTTGGCCTGGGTGCTGATGAGCATGCTGCTGTCGGACATCGGCGACCACCAATGATCGCGAAAGCCCAGGTCCAACTGCGCGTATTCCCACCCCAGACTGAGCATCGAGCCGCTCGCGATCGCCTCATCCGGATAGGCAACTCCTCCGAGCTGCAACAACGCATGGTCGGACGGCTGATAGTAAACGGAAGCGGAGATCGCCCAGGTGCCCTCCTCCGACATGCCGCGACTGTTCGGCCGCGTACGGCCCGAGTCCTCGGTCGTCGCCGCCTCGATGCTGGCATCGGTCACTGCGTAATGGCGCATGTACCTGTCCAGGTATTTGCGCACGCGATTGCAGAGCACTTCGTCCACTTTGCAGGCATCCGGCAACGCCTCCAGGACGGTCGCAGCTGCAATGGGACGCCGCACGATCGGCCGACCGGCAAGTATCATCACTTGCTCGACCTGGCGCTCGATCTCGGGAGACATGTTGAGCGGCAGATAGGGACTGACGCCCCGTGCGCAGGCGAGTCCCGGAAAGCAGAGAGCTGTCGCCAGCGCAATCAGGCCACGTGTGTGCAACTTGCGTTTTCGCTTCGGTATTGCGAGCGCACGACGCTTCGCGTTGAGGTCGCGCGACGATAGCGGTCGCGAGTCGTGTCGGTCAACCCGGCGGAACGTCAGGCCTGATCCAGCGCGAGCAGCGCTGCTGCGATTCTTTCGGTGAAGCCGCTCTTGTTCTCGACGAACCACGCGCGCGCCCGGGCGCCGAGCTGCGCACACTCTGCGTCGCTCATCGCGAGCGTACGCTCGATCGTCGCTTCCAGCGCGGCTTCGTCGAATTGATACGTCGTCGCGAGATGCTGCGTGCCGGTCCGGCAATACGGCACGAGCACGCCGCGCTCCGCCGCGACCAGCTCGTTCATCGGCCGCGCATCGACCGTGATCGTCACCGCGCCGACTCCCATCGCCTCGGCGATGTAGTGTCCCCAGCCTTCGGTCAGCGACAGGCAAAGATGAAACACACTCTCGTTCTGCAGCTTGCCCAGCTCCTGATCGGACATGTAACCGACACGCGCCTCGATGTTCTGCGCGCGCGGCGCCGTCATGCCGCCGTCCTGGTGCTGCACGAGGATCAGCCGCGGCCATTCCGGATGACGCTGCCAGATGCGCAGCAGGCGATCCGTGCCCTTCATCGTGCTCTTGCCGGCCAGGTGGAAATAGGTGCGCTGCTTCACGATCGCAGGGTCGTAGTGATCGTCGCTGTCGAAGCCGATGTAGGTCGTGCTGCAGCCGAGCGCGCGAAACAGCTCGCGCGTGTAGCCGGTCTTGGCCCACACGCTGTCGATGTCCGCAAGAAAGCGGCGGTCGTGCCGGTCGAACCATTCGGGATTCGGCACGACTACATTGCTGTGCGCGGTGGACAAATATTGCAGCCACACGTGCTCCAGCATGACGTTGATGTCCGCGCGGGATGCGTGCGCCCTGGCGTCGGCGCGGCCCCATGCGAGGCGCGCACGCGCTGCGAATTGCGCGAGCGGCGAGCGGCGTCGCTTCGCCTGCATCGCATCGATGATTGTAAGGTCAACATGGTGACCCGCCGCCCGCAGCGCGCTGATGAGAAGATCGATGTCGCGCGCGAGCCCTACGCCGTTCGATTTGCCGATGACGTTGACGCGGGCCGCGCGCCGCGCCGGTGCGACATCCGCCGCACTGGTCATCGGGCTGGATCGACCGGCGGGGTCCGAAGGCCCCGGCGGGGAGACCGGCTGAGTGGAAGCGCTGCACATAGAAGCGCGGTCGATTGTACAGCGCCAGAGCGTCGCGCGGCTCCATTGAGGCGGCGATGTTTCGCGCGTCACGAAGCTGTGCTGACCTGCAGCGAACTCAAACGCCACGGCCGCCGTTGCGCGCTGCTTCGCTGCTCCCTGAGTTGGCACTACCCGGCCGCCATTTCCCCGGACCGCCGATCGGCCTGTCGCCGTCCGGCACCAGCCGGCCGTGCCGGATGAGCCGCGCCTGGATGCCGCCGCGCGTGCGACCGTGCGCCTGCGCCAGCTCAGCGAGCGGCCGACCGCCGTCGTACCCCGACAGCAGCTGACGGTCCTCGTCCTCGCTCCACGGTTTGCCGGCGTTGCTCGATGCGACGCTTGGACCGCGCGTTCGCCGCCGGCCCGCCGCTTCGAGCGCCCGCACCGCACTGTAGAGCGCGCGGATCACGTCCGGCGATTGGTACGGGCTATCGACTGCAAACAGCTCGCCGGTGAGCGGATTCACCCCGCTCGCGAGAGCCGCGACGATCGTGAGTGCCCTGGCTTCTTCCATGACTCGTTCTCCTGGAGCGCAACCTGCGCGGGAGCACGCAGTTTACGAAGGTGTGGTACTGTCGCCGCCGCGAGAATCCGGGCCCTTCATCGAAAAATTCATTCACGCAACCCAGCCCCTCGCCGCACGTGCGCACTTTCGCCTTGTTCGTCGTCCTGCTTGCCGGCGCGCTGCTGCTGGCCGCGGCGCTCACCTACCCGGCGTGGCTGCTGGTCGGCACCGTATCGGTCGAACCCGTGCACCGGGTGATGAACCGTCTCGCGATGCTGATCGCGCTCGTCGGTTTGATCGTGCTGACGCGCAGGCTCGGTCTGGCGAATCGCTCGGCACTCGGCTACGGCCTGCCGCGCGCCGAGTTCTTCCGCCAGCTCGGCATCGGCTGGGCTGCGGGCATCGGGCTGATGCTGCCGCTCGTCGCACTGTTGCTTGCACTCGATGTGCGGCAGATCAAGCCAGGACTCGACGGCGAGCTGCCGCAGCTGCTGCTCGGCGGTGTCGTGTCCGGCCTCGTAGTCGCGTTCATCGAAGAGACGTTCTTTCGCGGCATCCTGTTTACGGCGGTAGCACGCACATCCGGCGCGCGCGCCGCAATCATCGCACCGACGCTGCTCTACGCCGCGTTGCACTTCCTGGGCGGCAAGCTGCGCGTCCCCCCCGAAGAAGTGTCGTGGATCCACGGCTTCCAGGTGCTGAGCCGCCTCTTCGAGCGCTACTCGCAGCCGCTCGCCTTCGTCGACTCGTTCCTGGCGCTCGTGGCGCTCGGCGTGTTGCTGGCGATGGTGCGTCTGCGCACCGGCGCGATTGCAGCATGCATCGGGCTGCATGCCGCCGGTGTCTGCGCGATCTTCATCCTGCGCGATACGACGGCCGTCAACAGCCACGCGCAGCTCGGCTTCATCGTCGGCCAGTATGACGGTGTGATCGGCTGGGCCGCCTGCGTCTGGTTCGTCGCGATCGCCGTCGCCTACGGCGCGTATCAGCGTCAGCTGTCTTCAGGCTCGTCGCGCGATTCCTGAATGTTCAGGCGCGACTGCAGCCAATGCAGTCGCTCCGCCGCGTCGTTCAGCTCCAGCAGCTCCTGCCGCTCGATCGGCGCCAGCGGCAGGATCTCCGCGAGCCGCATGCCGACCCAGGTCGCGTCTTCGTAGGCCGGCGTGAGCTCGCCGTATGCCGGCCCGATCTGTTCCAGCGCGCGACGCAACAGCTCGGCGAGCACGGCGTGCTGCGGCGGTACTTCCGCCCGCAGCTCGTCATCGCGCCACTCGATCTGGCAGACGTTCAACCCGTCGCTTTCCTGATGGACGTGCACGATGCGAAAGCGACGCTCGCCGCGCGCAGTGATCCCGAGCAGCCCGTCCTCCAGCTGCTCGAAATCGACGATCCGCGCCAGCGTGCCGATCTCGACGGTCTGCGCCGAGCCGCCCGCCTCGCTGCCGGCGACGATGAGCGCGACGCCGAAGCCCGAGTCTTCGCGCATGCAGCGGCTGACCATGTCGAGGTAGCGCGGCTCGAAGATGCGCAGCCGCAGCGGCCCGCCCGGAAACAGCACCGTGTGCAGCGGGAACAGCGGGATGCTTGCAAAGGTCGCGTTACGCATAGAGGCGCATGGCACCGCGAGCTTACTTCTTGGCGAGCCGCTCCAGGAGCTTCTTGTGAATGCCGCCGAAACCGCCGTTGGACATGATCAGCACGTGATCGCCGCTCGTGAGCGTCTCGCCGAGCGTGGCGACCAGCTGGTCGAGATCCTTCGACACGGACGCGCGCTCGCCGAGCGCGGCGACCGACCCCGCCACGTCCCAGCTCACGTTCGGTCCCTGGTACAGCCAGACGCGATCGGCGCGCTCCAGCGATTTCGCCAGCGCATCGCGGTGCGTGCCGAGCTTCATGGTGTTGGAGCGCGGCTCGAGCACGGCCACCAGGCGTGCAGTGCCGATGCGCCGGCGCAGGCCGTCGATGGTGAGATCGATCGCGGTCGGATGATGCGCGAAGTCGTCATAGACGGTGATGCCGCCGACGACGCCGCGCACTTCCAGCCGGCGGCGCACGCCGCCGAATTCTTTCAGCGCCGCGACCGAAGTCGCGATCGGCACGCCCGCACCGCGCGCGGCGAGCACGGCAGCAAGCGCATTCTCCGCGTTGTGCCGTCCCAGCATCTGCCAGCTCACGTCGCTCACGCGTTGATTGCCTTCCATGATCGCGAACGAAGAATAGTCGCCGCCGGGCGGTGCACACGCGTACCAGGCCGTGTCGCCGGTGACGGTGCCCGAGAAGCGCTCCACCGGCGTCCAGCACCCCATGTCGATCACGCGCATCACGTTCGCGTCGCCGGCATTTGCGACCACCAGACCGTTGCGCGGCACCATGCGCAGCAGCTGATGGAACTGCCACTGGATCGAAGCGACGTCGGGATAGATGTCGGCGTGGTCGTGCTCGAGGTTGTTGAGCACCGCCGTGCGCGGACGGTAGTGCACGAACTTCGCGCGCTTGTCGAAGAACGCCGTATCGTATTCGTCCGCCTCGACGACGAAATGCCGGCCGCCGCCGAGCCGCGCCGTCACGTTGAAATTGCCGGGTACGCCGCCGATCAGGAATCCCGGATCGAGACCGGCGTGCTCGAGGATCCACGCGAGAATGCTCGAGGTCGTCGTTTTGCCGTGCGTGCCGGCGACCGCGAGCGTCCAGCGGCCGGCGAGCACGTGCCGCGCGAGCCATTCGGGGCCGGATGTGTAGGGAATACCGCTTTCCAGCAGCGCTTCCACCAGCGCGTTGCCGCGGCTCATGACGTTGCCGACCACGACGACGTCCGGCTTCAACTGCAGCTGCTGCGGGTCGTAGCCTTCGATCAGCTCGATGCCGAGCGCGGCGAGCTGGTCGGACATCGGCGGATAGACGTTCTGGTCCGAGCCGGTCACGCGATGGCCGGTCGCGCGCGCCAGCGCCGCGATGCCGCCCATGAACGTGCCGCAGATCCCGAGAATGTGAACGTGCATAATTGCGCGGGATTGTACACGCACGCACATGTCAGCCACGCCGCCGGTCACCACCTCCGCTGAACTGCTCCAGGCTCTCGAGCGCCTTGCGCCCGGCGATTTCGTCGCGCTCGATACCGAGTTCATGCGCGAGAGCACGTACTTTCCCAAGCTGTGCCTGATCCAGGCCGCGAACGCCGGCGCGTGCGCGGTGCTCGATCCGCTGACGCTGCCCGAGCTCGCGCCGCTGTGGCAGTTCCTCGGCGATCGAGCCCGGATCAAGGTGCTGCACGCGGCGCGCCAGGATCTGGAAGTGCTGGCCACCGCGACGCGTGACACCGCGGTGCCCGGGCCGATCTTCGACACGCAGATCGCGGCAGCGCTGCTCGGCTATCCGGCGCAGATCGGCTACGGCTCGCTCGTGGCGGAGCGCCTCGGCCATACGCTCGCGAAAGGACACACGCGCACCGACTGGACCCGCCGGCCGCTCGCGCCCGAGCAGCTGCAGTACGCGGAAGACGACGTTCGCTATCTCGTGCCGCTCTACCTGGATCTGCGCACGGCGCTGCAAGCTGCGGGCCGACTCGACTGGTTGTACGAAGAGACCCGCGAGCTCGAAGGGCTCGACCTGCACGGCGCCGATCCGGACGCGGCCTGGCGCAGGCTCAAGGGACTGGACCGGCTGCAGCCGCAGCAGCGCGCCACGCTCAAGTTGCTGGCGCAATGGCGCGAAGCCACGGCGATCAAGCACGACAAGCCGCGCGGCTGGATACTCACCGACGATGCCTTGCGCGAGATCGCGGAACGATTGCCGGCGACGCTTCGCGGCCTGGAAGAAGTGCGCAACGTGCCGCCGGGCGTCGTGCGCCGGCGCGGCGAGGAAATCCTGGAGCTGATCGAGCGCGGGCGCGCCGAGGCAGTCAACGAAGCAGCGGCCAGCAACCCGCCGCGTCCGCAGCCGCAGCAGCTCGCACTGGTGACGAAGCTCATGAACCTCGCGCGCGAAACCGCACAGCACGCCAAGATCAATGCGGAGCTGCTGGCGACGAGACGCGACGTAGAGCAACTGGTGTTCGCTCGCCGCACGGAGCATCTGCTGAGCGGCTGGCGACGCGAGATCATCGGCGAACCGCTGGTCGCCGCCGCCCGGCAATCGGGAGTCGAGATAGCAGAAGAGTCAGGCTGAAGCCTGACTCTTATCTGCGTCTGCTCTTCGTCGTGCGACGTGAGCGCACGGTCTTGCGCTTCGCAACGCGCTTCGTGCTCTTCGCTCGTGCCGGCCGACGCGCCGCCACTTTGCGCGAGGCCTTTCTCCGCGGCGTCCGCTTCGCACTCTTGCGCGCGGCCGAGGCCTTCTTGCGCGCAGGAGCGCTCTTGGCGGCGCTGCGTACTTTGCGCGTCGTCACCTGCACCTTGTCGGCGGGGACGGGCTTAGCCAGCGCCGCCGCTTCCATGCGCTCGAAAACCTCTTCGAGCTCGCCCTCGCCCGCCACCACACGCAGCAGCCCGAGCTTGGAGTAGTGCTCGATCAGCGGCTGCGTTTGCGTCTGGTAGACCTCCAGTCGCTTGCCGACGACCTCTTCCTTGTCGTCCGGGCGCTGGTAGAGCTGCGCGCCGTCGCGCGAGCAGGTATTCGCGCCCGGCGGCATGGAATGAACGTTGTACACAGTGCCGCACGTCGGGCAGGTGCGCCGGCCCGCGAGACGTTGCATCAGCGTCTCGCGCCGAACGTCGAGCAGCAGCACGGCATCGATCGGCTGGCGCAGATCCTTCAGCAATGCGTTGAGGGAATTCGCCTGGTCGATGTTGCGGGGAAACCCGTCGAGGATGAAGCCGCGCGCGGCGTCGGGCTTGCCGAGCCGGTCGCGGATCAGGCCGAGCACGATGTCGTCCGACACGAGCTGCCCGGCCTCCATCACGGCCTTGGCCTTGCGGCCGAGCTCGGTCCCGCGCGCGACGGAATCGCGCAGCAGATCGCCGGAAGACACTTGCGGAACGCCGTATTTGGCTTGCAGGCGCTGCGCCTGCGTTCCCTTGCCCGAACCGGGCGCCCCCAGCAATACGATCCGCATGATCCGTCCGACCCTCCCCAAAGGAGGCGCTACCCTACAGAAAACGCCGCGCCATGGGTACTGGGCGAACGCTCGACCGAGCGTCCCGCCCCGCCGCCTTGGTATCCTTCGCGGCCCGAATTGGCCCCGAGAACAAGGTTCCTACAATGCCCTCCGCCAAGCCCCGCAATGCCTTCTATGCCCAGTCCGGCGGCGTCACCGCCGTCATCAACGCATCCGCCTGCGGCGTCATCGAGACCTGCCGCAAGCACAAGAACCGCATCGCCAAGGTGTATGCAGGCCGGCACGGCATCGTCGGAGCCCTGACCGAGGACCTGATCGACACCAGCAAGGAATCCGCGGCGGATATCCGCGCGCTGCGCCACACGCCCTCCGGCGCGTTCGGCTCCGCGCGCTACAAGCTGAAGAAGTTCGAGGACAACCCCGCGCAGTACGAGCGCCTGATCGAAGTCTTCAAGGCGCACGACATCGGCTACTTCTTCTACAACGGCGGCGGCGATTCCGCCGACACCTGCCTGAAGGTCGCGCAGCTCGCCGACAAGCGCGGCGTCGCGATCCAGGCGATCCACGTGCCGAAGACCATCGACAACGACCTGCCGATCACCGACTGCTGTCCCGGCTTCGGCTCGGTCGCGAAGTACGTCGCCGTCTCGATTCGCGAGGCGGGCTATGACGTCGCCTCGATGGCGAAGACCTCGACGAAGGTGTTCGTCATGGAAGTGATGGGACGCCACGCGGGCTGGATCGCCGCGGCCGGCGGCCTCGCGGCCGAGAAAACCGGCGACGCGCCGCACATCATCCTGTTCCCCGAAATCACCTTCGACGAGGAAAAGTTCTGCGCGCGCGTCAAGGAGTGCGTCGAGAAGTTCGGCTACTGCGCCGTGGTGGTTTCCGAAGGCGTGAAGAACGCCGAGGGCAAGTTCCTCTCGGACGCCGGCCTGCGCGACGCGTTCGGCCATGCACAGCTCGGCGGCGTCGCCCCGATGATCGCGCAGCTGGTGAAGGCGAAGCTCAACTACAAGTATCACTGGGCTGTCTGCGATTACCTGCAGCGCGCCGCTCGTCACATCGCCTCGAAGGTCGACGTCGAGCAGGCCTACGCGGTCGGCAAGGCGGCGGTCGAGCTCGCACTCAAGGGCCACAACTCGCTGATGCCGACGATCGTTCGCACTGCAGACAAACCGTACAAGTGGAAGATTGGCACGGCGCGGCTCGAGGACGTCGCGAACCGCGAGAAGATGCTGCCGCGCGACTACATTACGGAAGACGGCTTGCACATTACGGCCAAGGCGCGCCGCTACCTGCAGCCCCTGATCAAGGGCGAAGACTACCCGCCTTACAAGGACGGCCTGCCGCAGTACGTGCAGCTGAAGAACGCGCCGGTACGCAAGAAGCTGGCCGAGCCCTTTGTGGTATAGTTCCGCGCCTTTTTTCAGGCACCCCCGCACAACACAGCCCCTTAAGAGGGAGGAAAATTGATGTCCACTGATGTCGCGCTTTGGCTCGCGATCGGCGCCGGCGTGCTCGCCGTGCTGTACGGCGTGTTCTCCGTTGGCTGGATCAACCGGCAACCGGCCGGCAGCGCGCGCATGCAGGAAATCGCCGCGGCCATCCAGGCCGGCGCACGCGCCTATCTCAATCGCCAGTACACGACGATCGGCATGGTCGGCGTAGTGCTGCTCGT